>NZ_CP178620.1:1589952-1907942 GCF_047305925.1 Bdellovibrio sp. HCB290
GTCAGATCCTGAATGAATCCTTTTAACCAGGCTCGATACTCAGGATGCCACGCAGACAAAAGATAAGTTTGGGACATCGGTTTGTAGTCCTGGCCGGTTAACATTTTGGATCGCCATGCGGGGCGAGCATCCCACACCGATTTGTTGTCGGTGACCGAGATCACCGCCACCACATGGAAGTCATGGGCCATCGCCAAGGTGTAAAGTTCCTTGAAAATATTCTTCTCGCCAAAATGAGTTTCCACTTCGGTCAATGGGTAGTCGGTTGGGTAAAACGCACCATGATTGGAGACATAGGCATACAGGAACAACGTATTGACGTGAGCCTCATGAGCTTTGGCGATCACCTTCTGAGCAATTTCAGTAGCGCTCAGCGTGGGGTAAAGTTCATAAAAATAAGATGGATCCACGCGCAGTCCGCGCACTTCTGGTTTGGCAAAACTTAAGATTGGTAATAGCGGTAACAGAAGAAACAGAATCCATTTCGTCATTGAAAAGCTCCTAAAGGGCTCATGTTAACGACATGGAGTTTACGAGGCTACTGCGGAAGATATGGTATTTGACAGGCGCGATGCAAAAGGCCGGCTTCCCGCCATGTATTGAAATCTCGCAGAGCACCTTTTAGATACCACATGATTTTTAATTGCTCAGGGAACGTGAGATGACAGAACCCAGTGTCCACATAGCAGCTGACATGATCATGAATAGCTTTTGGCTTAATTTCCGAGCAGCGCAGTCCATCCACTGTTTCGCGCAGTCTTTCCTGCAGACAAAGGCGGACTTCCTGCAGCCATGTTTGACTGTCAGCGCTGAATTTGTGTTCGTCTTTAACAAAGAGCTCGCAATAGGGAATTCCAAAGTCCTGCCAATAACCTTTTTTTCCGCAGGGCTGTTCGGCATTCGCGCAGTGATAAAACTCACAGGACTTATGGGAAACCGGGCAGTTCAAAGGCGAACCCGTGGCTTGAATGGTTTCCCCAGGGGCAAACAAGCCGAAGCAAAGAACCGCAATAAGGGGGAAGACCCAGTTTTTAGTTATTTTCATGATTTAAAAGGGAATTTCCCCCAGTTTTAGGCAGTGGGCAACCGGAAACGCCTGAAGTCGTCCCTGGAGCTATAAAAAACAGTCGGTGACTTAGGTAAAAGTTACCTTCGCAGCTACAATCTTGAAGGGAGCTATGCTATGAAGGCCCCCTATGAAAATCACCGATCTCCTATTCTCTTACCCAGAAGAACTGGTTGCCACTTCGCCGCAGCGTCCTTCACGGGTTATGTGGGTTGAAAACAATCAGCCGACGGAAATTTCCATCGAAACTTTGAAGGGCAAAATTCAAAGCGGTGATGTCCTGGTGGTGAACAACACCCAGGTTTTAAAACGTCGCGTGTTTTCTGGTGACATTGAAATCCTTTTTTTAAAACAGCTCTCTGAATTTGATTGGGAAGTTTTGTTTCCCTCTAAGAAATTTAAAGTCGGTCAAGCGCTCGAACTCCCTTTGGGTGTGAGCATGACTCTTATGGAAAAAGGCCGCCCGCAAAAAGTGACTCTGAATCAAGCGGTGACAGAAGACTATTTCCAAAAAGTGGCGGAGCTACCTCTGCCTCCCTACATTCAAAAAGCGCGCAATGAGCGTCACACAGTTGAAGCTGATGAATCTTGGTATCAAACTGCCTGGGCTAAACAACCGGGGAGCTTTGCTGCTCCCACAGCGAGTCTGCATTTTTCAAAATTAGATATGGATCAGCTGCGTAATCAGGGCGTGCAAATTGTCGAAGTGACTTTGCATGTGGGACTAGGCACTTTCTTGCCTGTGACGGCTGAAGATCTGAATGACCATGACATGCACGAAGAATACGTGGAGATTTCTGCAGCCAGCTGGAGCGCCATTCAAGCAGCACGCAGTGCTGGTAAGCTTGTTTGGTCTCTGGGGACCACCACGACGCGCTCACTGGAAAGTGCCGCGGGAGGCTTGTTAAAGGGCTCTGAAACTGAGGGCTTTAGTGGTTTCACCAAACTTCTGATTCAGCCTGGTTATCAGTTTAAAGTGGTGCAAAGACTGCTGACGAACTTCCATCAGCCGGAATCCACTTTGCTGGCGTTGGTATCGGGATTTTCTTCCTTGGAAACAGTAAAAACTTGCTACTTATGGGCGATTGAGAGAAAGTTCCGTCTCTTTTCTTATGGCGACCTGACTGTCTGGATAGGTAAATAAACATGCTTGATGGTAAAACGATGACTTCTACTACTTCTGAAAACGAAATGACTCTGGGACAATTCGTTGTCCATAAGACTGAAGGTAACGCCCGTCGCGCCACTTTGATGACTGATCATGGTCCCGTCCAAACTCCGGTATTCATGGCAGTTGGAACCAAAGCGACGGTTAAGGCGATGACTCCGGAAGAACTTAAAGAGTGTGGCACTCAAGTTGTTTTGGGTAATACCTATCACTTGCACTTGCGTCCTGGTGAAAAGACCATCAAGAAAATGGGCGGCCTGCATAAGTTTATGAACTGGCACGGTCCGATTCTAACAGACTCTGGTGGTTTTCAGGTTTTTTCTTTGTCCAAACTTCGCAACATGAGCGAAGAGGGCGTGGAGTTCCGTTCGCACCTTGATGGGGCGAAGTACTTTATCTCTCCCGAAAAGAGCATGGAGATCCAAATGGATCTGGGCTCTGACATCATCATGGCCTTCGACGAATGTCTTCAATACCCAGCTACTGACGAGCAAATTGAAGCCTCCATGGCTTTGACTTATCGCTGGTTGCTGCGCTCTAAAGCGGCAATGACTCGCACGCAGAGTTTGTTGTTCGGTATCGTACAAGGTGGTTTAAGTCTTAAGCACCGATTGAAATCTTTAGAGCAAGTTACTTCTGTTGATTTGCCAGGTTATGCCCTGGGTGGTTTCTCTGTAGGCGAGCCAATTCACTTGATGCACGAGCTTTTGCCGCACGTAGCTCCGAAAATGCCGGCCAATAAGCCGCGTTATTTAATGGGTGTTGGAACTCCAACGGATTTAATTATTGCAATAGATTCGGGCATCGATATGTTCGATTGCGTCATGCCTACGCGAGTGGCACGTAACGGAACGATCTACACTTGGCAGGGCAAAGTCAGCATCAAGCGCAGCGAGTTCAAAGAAGATCCGTCACCGCTTGATCCAGAGTGTGATTGCTATACGTGCACGAATTATTCGAAGGCTTATTTGCGCCACATGTTCCTGAGTGGTGAGATTTTAGGATCTCGTTTGAACACGATTCACAATATTCATTTTTATATGAAATTGATGGAAAAGGCCCGCGAAGCGATCGCTGAAGGTCGTTGGGCGGCGTTCCGTGACGACTGTTTAACGCGTTTCGTAAAGAAAGGGTAACTGACATAACTATTGATTCTTCCATGGAATAATGCTGAATTTTAGCGTCATCATTGGAGGAATCATGTTATTCGAACTTCTTGTTAATACAGCTCATGCTCAAGCGGCAGCTCCCGCAGCAGGCGGCCAACCATCTACTTTGGAGATGTTTGTTCCGTTTATCTTTATCTTCGTTATTTTCTACTTCCTTATTATCCGTCCTCAATCCAAGCGCCAAAAAGAACACCAAAAGTTCTTGAATGAAATCAAACGTGGTGACGAAGTTATCACTTCCTCCGGCATCTTGGGTCGTATCGAGGGCATCACTGACCAATTCGTGACTGTAGAGATCGCGGATGGCGTGAAAGTTAAAATGCTTCGTACTCAAATTGCGACAACTCAGAAAGCAGCAACAGCGACAGAGGATAAGAAATAATGGAAGGACTTCGTTGGAGAACCCTAGGCGCAGCCGCGGGTATCATTTTGGCTCTCGTTTGGTTTTTGCCAAACGTGGTGAATTTTGGAAATGTATGGTGGCCATCTAAGCAAAAGATGAACTACGGCTTGGATATCCAAGGTGGTTTGCATCTGGTTATGGGTGTTGACGTCGACGGCGTGGTGAAAGAATCCACGACACGTTTGATTCTTTCTTTGAAAGCTGAAACTGCCAAAGAGGGCGTGATTTTGACGGATGTTAAATCCGATCGTCCAGAAGCTGGTGAAGTTACTTTGTCTTTCGCGGCAGCTGATAAAGCTAAAGTTGAAAAGTATATGAGCGACAAGCATCCTGCGGACCTGCAACAAGTGGGAACAACGGATACAACAGCGACTTACCGTTATTACGATGCTTATCTTAATGACTACAAGAATCGCGTGATTCAACAGGCGATTGAAACAATCCGTAACCGTATCGATGAGTTCGGGGTGGCAGAGCCTTCCATTTCTCAACAAGGTGCAAACCGTATCCTGGTTCAATTGCCAGGTATGGCGGATGCGGAAAAAGCGAAACAGTTGATTAATACAACTGCGAAACTTGATTTCATGATCGTGTCTCACGAAAAAACTCCGCAGGAGCTTCAAGTGATGATCGCCGATGCTGAAAAAGCAGGCGGTTATAAAATGGATACTATGAAGTATTCAGACTATGTGACTCGCATCAATGCGGATCTAAAAGGGAAGCTTCCGGAAAAAACAGTGGTTTACTTCGAGAAGTCTGCGAATGCGACTTCCATGGAAACTGGTTCTGTTCCGTATCTTCTTAAAACAGACACAGATCTTGGTGGTTCAGCTTTGGATGACGCCAGTGTCGGTTACGACAACTATGGCGCGCCAATGGTTTCTCTGCGTTTCAACTCCGCAGGGGCTACTAAGTTTGCTGATTTGACGGGTGCAAACTCCGGTAAGCAAATGGCGATCGTTCTGGATAAGATCATCAAATCTGCTCCAAGCATTCGTGAGCGTATCGGTGGCGGCCAGGCAACTATCACTTTGGGTGGTGGTCGTGATCGTAATCAAATGATGGATGAAGCGAAAATGATCTCCACAGCTCTTCGTGCGGGTGCATTGCCTGCTTCATTGGAGCAATTGGAAGAGCGTCGTGTAGGTCCAACTTTGGGTGCTGACTCTATTGATAAAGCAAAATTGGGTGCCTATGTGGGTGCTGCTTTGATCGCTTTGTTTATGATCGTTTACTACAAAGGCATGGGCGTTGTGGTGGCAGTGTGTCTGGGACTGAACGTTCTGGGTGTTTTGGCTCTACTAACTTCATTCGGAGCAACGCTGACGTTGCCGGGGATCGCGGCCATCGCGTTAACGGTGGGGTTTGCGGTCGATGCGAACGTGCTCATTAATGAGCGGATCAAGGAAGAATTGGCACAAGGCCATGGGTTGAACACCGCTATTAAAGAGGGTTACAACCGTGCGATGTCTGCGATCATTGACTCCAACGTGACAACGGGCGCGACAGCTGTGATCCTTTTGTACTTCGGTACGGGTCCAGTGCGTGGTTTCGCAGTCAGCTTGTTGATTGGTATCGTGACTACGATGTTTGCGAACGTATTCGTTTCAAAAGTTATCGTGGATCAGTTGATTTACAAATTTAACGTCAAGAAGTTGTCTATCTAGGATTGGTGTAAAAAAAATGGCTAACAATAATTCAAAAACAGCGACAACTGAATCTTGGGGCAAAATCGACTTTGTCGGCAAAACGAATCTCTTCACGGGGATCTCTGTTTTGTTGGTCGTACTTTCTTTGGCGTATTTGGCGATCAAAGGGGTTAACTACGGTATCGACTTTAAAGGTGGTACCGAGTTCCAGGTAAAATTCGCCCAAGGTGTTACGATCGATCAAGTTCGTGAATCCGTGGATGAATTGCAACTGGGTGATGTGGGTGTTCAAGCTATCGGGGAAAACAATGAGTTCATCATTCGTTTCCAAGGTAAGCAGGGTGCAACTGACAAAGAAACCAATGAAATCCTGAATCAGGACATCGGTAAAATCAGAACAATGATTGAAACCAAGTTTGCAAATCACAGTCCGGATATCCGCCGTGTAGACACCGTGGGACCGCAAGTGGGTGCAGAGCTAAAACGTAACGGATTGCTGGCGGTATTTTACTGCTTGCTTGTGATCTTGATCTACGTTGGTCTTCGCTTCGATTATAAATACGCTCCGGGCGCAGTATTCTGTTTGTTCCATGATGCTGTAATCACTTTGGCAATCTTCGTGGCTGTGGGTAAGGAAGTAAACGTTCCGATCCTGGCAGCGATTTTGACTTTGATCGGTTATTCTCTGAATGACACCATCGTCGTATTCGACCGTATTCGTGAAACTGATGGCATTTATCATGATAAAGGCTATAAATTTATCATCAATAAAGCGATCAACGATATGCTTCGTCGTACCTTCATGACTTCCGGAACAGTATTCACTTCAGCATTGTGCTTGTGGATCTTCTCTGGTGGTACAGTGGGCGATATCGCATTTGCGATTTGTGTGGGTATTGCATTCGGTACTTACTCTTCCATCTACGTGGCGGCTCCGTTTGTCATGTACATGGATAAATTGATGGGTAAAAAAGCTGCTTAATAAAGCAAGGCCCCGATAAGGGGCCTTTGTGTTTTAAACAAGGACGTCAGTCCTTTTGGAGTTTGTGTGAATCCTTTGTGGAAACTACGAGAAGCGAACGGCGAGGTTTTACAACCCGCAAAGGTCGAGGGGCAATGGCCATCCTTGATCGGTAAGCTGCTTGCAGCCCGTGGATTCACCGAAACCTCCGAAGTCGAAAAGCTTCTTTTTCCTAAGCTCGTGGATTTGAAAGATCCTCTTTTGTTAAAAGGGATGTCTCAAGCACTGGAGCGTCTGGGAAATGCCTGGATCAATAAAGAAAAGATCTGCATTTATGCGGATTTTGACCTGGACGGAACGTCGGGGTTGGCATTGCTTAAAACAGGAATGCAGGCTTTAGGTTTTACCGAAGTCCTTCATTATCAGCCTAAGCGACTTTCTGAAGGTTACGGCTTTCATGCCGCGGCCGTTGAGGAGCTAAAGTCTCAAGGTGTTTCATTGATCATCACAGTCGATGTGGGTATCACCGCACATGCGGCTATCGACAAAGCCCGTGAGTTGGGTGTTGATGTGATCCTAACCGACCATCATTTGCCTGCAGATACTTTGCCCGAAGCCTATGTTATCATTAACCCGAATCAAGGAACTTGCGAAAGTGGTTTAGGTTATTTGTGTGGGGCAGGTGTTGCCTTCTATCTTCTTCGTGGTCTTAAAAGATACTTTCACGATAATCCGCAACTACCTAAGAACAATTGGGATCTTAAGGAAGTGTTGGATTACTTTACGATCGGTACACTGACCGATATGGTTCCTTTGGTCGATGATAACCGCGTTCTGGTTAAGCACGGCTTGGTTAAGCTTGCTGAAACAAAAAGAGCCGGACTTCGAGCTTTACTTGAAGAGTTGGATCTTCAGGATCGCGCACTGACCAGTCAGGATGTCGCGATTCGTTTTGCCCCTAAATTGAATGCTCTTTCCCGTATGGAATCCGGTATTTTGCCAATTGATATCTTCTTGTTGGAGGATCAAGGCAAAGCCCGCGATATGGTTCGTCAGGTGATGAAGAACAATTCCACGCGCGTTCAGTTGCAAAGCGATGCGGAAGCCGAAGCTCAAGAACTACTTAAAGAGTGGCCGCATAAAGACTTTGTATTTGTCGCTTCTCCAAGTTTTCATCGCGGTGTCGTTGGCTTAATCGCCACCAAGCTGACCCAGGTTTATAACAAACCCGCTTTCGTTGGCTCTGTTGGTGACGATGGTATGATCGTGGGCTCTGCGCGCTTACCGCAAGGGCAGGAAGCATGCCTGGTCGAGGCCATGGGTACGGCTGCAGAATTGATGAGCCGTTTCGGCGGTCACTCGGCAGCGGCTGGTTTTGAAATCGCGGAGACGAAAGTGCCGCAATTTGTTCAAAAGTTGGATACGCATTTTTCCGATCTGCGTGAAAAGCCGAAACCTCTGGAAATTTTCTATGACGTTAAGGCCAGCCTGCCAGAAGTCAGCGCAAGCCTGATGAAGTGGTACGATTTCGTAGGTCCATTTGGTGCAGGTTTTTCCATTCCTTTGATTCATTTTGCTAATATCCAGGTTTTGTCCAAACGCGAACTTAAGGGTGGCCATTTGCGCCTGAAGCTGTTTGATCCGGATACAAATGCCACCATGGAAGCTTTGCTATTTACCCCGACGCCTCGTCAGGTTGAAACTTTGCACAACGTGCCGGGTTTTTATGATATTTTAGGGGAGCTGCAGTGGAATTATTTTGCTGGGCAAAAAACCATTCAAATCCTGGTTCGTGATCTGAAGGCCATGTCATGAAGAATAAGAAAAAAGTCGTTGTCCTATTGTCGTCGGGCTTGGACTCGACGGTTAATATTTTTGAAGCTATCAAGCATCACCACGAAGTGGTGTTGGCTTTGACTTTTAATTACGGCCAAAAAGCCGCAAAAAAAGAAGTCGAGCAATCTGCAAAGATCGCCAAATACCTGAATGTTCCGCACAAGGTGCTGGATGTGACCTGGTTTAAAGAGTTCAACAAATCTTCATTGTTGGTGGAGGATCAAAAGATCCCGACTGGCAAGGATGTTGAAATCGACAATCTTGAAAAATCCGGAGAAAGCGCCAAATCCGTTTGGGTTCCCAATCGCAATGGTATTTTCCTGAACATCGCAGCAGCCTATGCAGAAGCACTGGGTGCTGACTCTGTGATCCCGGGATTTAATGCCGAAGAAGCGGCAACGTTCCCCGACAATTCAATTGATTTTTTGAAAGCGGCCACTCACGCCTTGTCATTTTCGACGGCAAATAAAGTGACGGTCGGTTGCTATACGGCTCACTTAAATAAACCAGCCATCGTCCTTTTGGGGCAAGGTTTGAATGTTCCTTGGGAGCTGACCTGGCCTTGTTATTTTGCAGGTGAAGACTGGTGTGGGCAGTGTGAGTCCTGTAAAAGAGCGAAACGTGCATTCGCTTCTGCCAATGTTGATGTGAAAAGTCTGTTTAAGGGGTGATTATGGAAATGCATTTTATCGAAAAGAAATTTGCCTATGACGGCAGCCAGCTTCATTCGTTATTTGCATATCTTGAGCACGGAAAACTGGGACCTTCCATTGTCTCGTGGGTAGGGAAATGTGATATCCCTGCAGCTCACATGGTGGATGGTGAGGATCTTCTGGCCAATGCAGTTATTGCTGGCGACGAGATGCTTCACTTCATCATCGAAGTCTTTGATCGCGACTTGTTTAGCGGTGTGGCTTTGCAAAGATTGTTTGCTGCAATTGCGCGGGATTATGTCCAAAAGCATGCGACTCAACATTTGAAATCCGAGCCATTGATTCGTGACGGGGATGACATTTACTGGGGCGACCGCAAGCTTTCTATCAGCATTGCCACCAAGTCTCCGGTTTCTACAATGGTGCATTTTGCAATGAACGTGACTAACGAAGGAACCCCTGTGAAGACAGCCTGTCTGGGTGATTTCAAATTAGAGCCACGTAAAACAGCACAGGACCTGATGGAGTTATTTCGGCAGGAATTTCAATCAATTACGATTGCCACGCAAAAGGTCAGACCAGTCCCATAATTCTTTGTCACAAAAGGCTTACCTCTGTCCTAATAAAGGAAGAGCGTCCGGCATTGACAAGGAACTATCATGGAATCAAATAAAGAAACGTTCAGTACAGATTTGCAGCTGATTGGTATGTCCTGCGTGAACTGCGCTGCCAAAATCGAAAAGGCCTTGAATGAGGTTCCGGACGTTAAAGCTTCTGTGAACTTCGCTACGGAAAAAGCGCACGTGGAGTTTGATCCTCATGCCATCACACCCGAAATTTTAATTAAAACCATTCAGGGCTTGGGATATCAGGCCTTCGAAGTGAACTCGGAAATCGACGCACAAAAGGTCAAAGAGATCGCTGCAGCAGAGTATCGGCGTGATTTACATCACTTTGTGATTTCTGCAATTCTGACTATGCCATTGCTTCTTGAAATGTTCTTTATGTTTACTCGAGACCATCAGGAATTTATACCTCGCTGGGTGCAGTTTGCTTTGGCAACTCCAGTGCAGTTTTGGATCGGGTGGAGATTCTATTTAGGGTCCTATCATGCCTTGAAAGCCCGAAGTGCTAACATGGATGTTCTGGTGGCTCTAGGTACTACGATGGCATATGTGCTTAGTGCCGTTGTTATTATAATGAACTGGCATCATCAGCATTTGTACTTCGAAGCCAGCACCGCCATAATTACATTAGTCCTTTTGGGGAAACTGATGGAGTCCCGGGCCAAAGGTAAAACGTCAGAGGCCGTGGAAGGCTTGGTTCGTCTGCAACCCAAAACAGCGTTGGTCGAAAGAAACGGGGTTTGGGTTGAAACGGCAATCACTCAGGTGAAGTTGGGTGATAAAGTTCTGGTGAAAAATGGCGAGGCTATCGCCGTGGATGGCGTTGTAGTCGAGGGCTCTTCTTCAGTTGATGAATCCATGCTGACTGGCGAGAGTTTGCCTGTTGAAAAGACTCAAGGCAGTCACGTTTATGCAGCGACTTTAAATCAACAGGGATCTTTGCAAATCAAAGCGACCAGCGTTGGGGCTAAGACCCAGCTTGCTCAAATCATTAAAATAGTAACAACTGCACAAGGATCAAAAGCTCCCATTCAACGTCTAGCAGATCGCATCTCCAGCGTGTTTGTGCCGGTTGTGGTGCTTATCAGTGTGATCACCTTTTTTGCGACCTGGTTCTTCTTAAGAGATTTACAAGCGGCCTTTGTGGCTTCGGTTTCTGTGTTGGTTATTGCGTGTCCTTGTGCCTTAGGTCTTGCGACTCCGACAGCCGTCGTAGTGGGCATTGGTAAAGCTGCGCGAATGGGAATTCTGTTCAAAGATGCGAAGGCCCTGGAGCTGGGGGAAAAAGTGAATATGGTGGTGCTGGACAAGACGGGTACCATCACGGAAGGCAAGCCCGTGGTTACAGAGATCCACGGCGTATCTGCGATAAGTGAATTGGAAGTTCTGACACTTGCGGCAAGTCTTGAGCATGGATCTTCCCACCCCTTGGCTCATGCAATAACTATGGGCGCTAAGGATAAAGGATCCGTTTTAAAAGAAGTGCAAAATTTCAATGTCGTCGGCGGACATGGTGTGGAAGGCCTCATTGAAGGTGTTCAGTATAAATTAGGACGCCCGGACTGGGTTGCGGGTGGTGGGTTCCTGGATAAAGAACTGATCACACGACTTGAATCCCAAGGTCAGACTGTGATGGTTTTAGCCACTGACGAGCGTATTCTGGGCTATGTTGCCGTCGCAGATCGCATTCGGGAAAGCTCCAAAAAAGCCATCGCGGATTTGTATGATCTGGGTGTACAAGTGATGATGGTTACTGGCGACAACGAAGGAACTGCGAAAGAAATCGCCAAACAAGCGGGAATCCGCGAATACAAATCAGGCGTCAGACCGGCTGATAAAGCCAGTCTTATTGTCACTATGAAAAGACAAAAGAAATTTGTTGCGATGGTGGGGGACGGAATCAACGATGCCCCGGCACTGGCGATGGCGGATGTCAGTTTTTCGATGTCCTCGGGAACAGATATCGCCATTGAAACCGCGGATATCACCTTGATGAGTAACGATCTGGCATCAGTGGTTCAAGCTATTCATCTTTCCAAAGCTACTTTAAGAAAGATTCGCCAAAACCTTTTCTTTGCGTTCTTTTACAACGTGTTGGGAATTCCACTGGCGGCGTTTGGAATGCTTAATCCCGTCATTGCAGGGGCGGCGATGGCACTGAGTTCTGTCTCTGTTGTTAGTAATTCCCTGTTGCTTAAAAGATCAAAATAATCGGCAAGGGCACTTCGGTATTTAGATCGAAGTGCTGTTCAAAACTATTTCTTTGCTGGCGCTGCCGCAGGCGCTGCTGCTGGTGGTGCAGCGGGCGCGGCGATGGGTGCTGGTTTTTCTGCTGTGACGGTTGGCGGCGTCGCAGCTGCCGGAAGTCTTGGTGCTGGTTTTTTACCATCCGCGATCAGCAAAAGATCTTTCTTCATACCTGCGACCTGCTCAACCGGGATTTTTTTGCTTTCAATTGCTTTATCCAGGTAACGCAAAGACTTTTGGGCCGTCATGGGATTTAGGTCGATGGTGGCGCGCAGGTGATACACACGGGAAAGTCCCAAAAGGCATTCTTCGTTCCCTGGTGCATGCGTTAAACCTTTGGAGTAAAGCTTTTCCGAAGAATCCAGATTCTTGGCTTGATCCAGTGGATTGTTTACGGGGATAGCCATGATGGTATTCGCTTTTCCAGCATAGGCTTTCGCCAACGTGGTTTTTGCCATTCCATAAGGATTTGATTTAACAACCTCTTCCCCAACGGTGATCGCATCATCCCAGCGTCCGTAGCTTTGTATCAGAGCTGCGAAATTTCCGGCAAGCCACGCATTTCCGGGGTCGGCCTTAATGGCATATTTGTAGTAGTTAACACCATTTTCAATCTGGTTGTTTGTTATCAGCAAATGTCCCAGCGATGCCGCGGCAGTGGCTTTTTCCTGGGGGGTACGGGCCAGTTCAAAGGCCTTCGTATAAGAGCCGATAGCCCCTTGGATTTGTTTAAGGTCTTCTAAAACACGTCCGCCCAGTTTATAGAGCTCATAGTCCTTCGGAGAGGATTTGTAGGCCTGGTTAAACAGTCCCGAAATCTTTTCTTTGTCTTTGCGGTACACCGCGATCCACGTTTTTTGTTGTAAGACTTTCGGATCCTGTGGGTGGCGGGCCTCGACGATGTCTAAAATTCGCGCAGATTCATTTAAGTACTCAGAGTCATCGATGCTGTTGTTAAAGTAATTCACACGACGTACGGATTGCGCCCGAATCAGCAGGGCATCTTTGTTTTCCGGATCTCGAGAAAGAATTTGGCCCGCGATGTGGTATGCCTCGCGAGCGCCCTCGATGGACTTGGGACCACCAAGCGCCAACTTATCCTGCGCAATTTGCACTGTATATCTGTCCAGCCGGCTTTGCAAAGTGTCGGACGAAGCCAAAGGAGTGATCTTAACCACACTGCCTTTCATGCAATCCGCTAAGGAACCCAGCATGTATTGAAACTTGTCGGAATTTAAATCATCACTGGATACCTGCACTTGATCAAAGGAGATTTCATCGACGACTTTAAACCCCTTTTCTTCTTTGGTGAACTCGCGGGTGATGCGATACCAGGGTGTCAGAATATTGCATCCCAGTTCGTAACCAGTATAGTCGTAGCCGGTCACATGAGTGACAGTGGATTCAGAAAAACGACCTATCAAACTTGCCGGTGTCACGCGATATCCTGTCAGTGCCATCGGAGTCAGTGCGGACAATGGAAAGCCCAGGTTCAAAAGAAGTTTTTGATCTTCCCATCTTACGATCTCTTCGCCGATTGTCTTTTGTGTTCCTGTGATGGTATTTGCGATTCGGCTTCTGAAGCTAAAGCCTTCATAAAGGCCTTTTGCATTCTTGCCGTCGTTGCGCAGGTAATTCATCAAAACCTTTTTCGCGGATTCTTCACTGGTCGCAAATGAAGCCTCAGTGATGTATTTTGCATAGTCGCCTAAGGCTTCAAAGTTTGTAACAGTGTCACTGCTGCGATCCATGTTGATTTTGATGGTTTTATCAAAGGTCAATCGGGATTGAGCAGCCGTGGGGTACGGAATGGGTTCAAGGTCTTTGGCAGTAGCGCTGACTTCCAGCGCGCGGGCGCCAGCGATATCAGAAAAGATGAAACCCGAGTTACTGACAATATTCGTTGGATCCACCCAATAAATCTTGTCACCTTCCTTAACTTTGACGATGGCGTGGTTGAACTTGCTGGCCATGACCAGCGGGGAGTTGTCCTGAATAACCATTTGGGACGCTTCTTGTGTCGCTGTTCTGCGCACCAGGGCCACTTTTGCATCGATATTCAAAGCACGGAGCATCGCTGTGGTCGCTAAGGAAAAGTCTTTGCAATCACCAGTTTTAGTGCGAGAGATGTCTTTTAGCGGTTGGGCGACAACCATTTTTTCAAGACTTGTCCAGTTTCCAGAGTAAGTCATGATGTTTGCCAGTTCAGACGTCACAATGTCGATCTTCTCTGTCGTGGACTTGGCTTTTTTCGCCTTGTTTACGATGCGTGTGAACGGAGCAGGAAGTGTCTTTGTCGCTAGAATTGCTTCGTATTTTGCAGCCAGCGGAGTGATGAATGCGTTCCAGTCATTCATTGTTGAAACGTCCACGCGGGAAACCAGATCGGAATTCAAAACTGCTAAAGGTTCCTTGGGAACTTTAAATAACGGTTTAATTTGTTCAAACTCGAATACATAGTACTCGCCTTCGCGGCTTTCTTTTTTGGTTAGAACCTGCCAAGGATCCGTGATGTGATAGTATAGGGGCAGTAAAGATTTGATTTTAACTTTTCCAGACTTCTCAGGCGCAAATATACCCATTACGTAGGATTGATTGTATAAACCGGCGTGGACATTCTTTTTGTATTTGATCTTCACGGAGTATTTCGTGATTGATCCGATTTTCAGGTTATTGAAGGGGATTACCATTTCGCGAAGGTGACTAAGGCCTTGTGCTGGCCCCTTGGCTGCACGAACAGTCACGTCTTTTGCATTTACAGGTGATTCCACGCCATCAGTCACTGTGGAGGCTTTAATAAATGTGACTGTTGCTGCGTCTGGCGCAAAAGGGATTCTTTGCAGAACCAGTTCGTTTCGTCCGTTCTCGTTGAGGACCTGCATCTCTGATTCCGTAATGCTTTCTGCTAACGCATTTTTATCGACAGTCACTGTGTCTGTGGAATTAACGATGGTGAAGGGGGCTTCTTGCTCGCTCATCCAGTCGGCATGGGCGTTCGGCGAAAGGACGATAAAGCTCAAAGATGTCAGCGAAAGCAAAAGTGTTTTCATGGATGATTTTTCGGAAAAATCACCTGCAAACTTGATAAATTACTGTTTAGACAGGGGGAAGAATAAGGCTGACCTGCACTTTGGTCTTAAGCGGATTCTTTTTCTTTCGATTTGATATGGGCATCCACCAACCAAAGTCGGATGTGCTTTAAGAAACTGTCCTTCATTCCAAAGAACACAAAGTGATTCAGGAATCCTTCGTCCGTTTTGTTTTCTTCGGAATAGTTAACGGTTGCGATGATTTCCGGAGTTTGATGTTCTTGCACCCGCCATAAGATAAATTCGCGGAAAGCTCCTGTTGAGATAGCCCGGTGATACTTCATCACCAATCCAGCCTCTGAAACCTGAGTGATCTCGACCGGGTTTGCAACTTTGGCAGGAACAACTTCCTTGATGTAAGGTAGAGTCGTGGTTTCAACAGTAGTGATGGCAAAATTTGTGATCAGTTTCTTTGCGATGTACGGTTTGTCCAGCGGAGCAAAAAAGATGTCTTTGCACCAGCGGCTCATATCCATCACTTCGGGTGGGGAAATTTTCGTTCTGGACAGAATAATCAAAGGCGGAGTCTCTTTCCATTCAGCTCCGTGTTTTTTCGCGCGGGCACTCATTTTCTCCACCAATGATTCCCAGGTTTTCTCTTTCTCGATATCCAGCATGTGGTAATTGATAATTACCAGATCCGGGTTGATCGCAGGGTTCTGACGGTCTTTGCTGTCCAGATCCTGCAGATCGGAAAGCAACTGTCCCTGGCTCTTATAACTGTAAACTTCCAGATTCTGAAATCTTTGGTTGAGCATGGTTTTGATTTCGATGTCCAAAGTCTCGTCATCATTCAATAGCAGAATGCTGGTTTTCAGATTCCCCTTGGGAGTCTGCAGATCCAAAGTGCGATGGTCTTTGTTCTGGATAATGTCCCTGCGGATTTTAGTGATCTGGCCGGGGTCGGCAGCAACAAATTGAAATGTACATAGGAATTCCTTGATGGAAACTTCCTTACAAGCCACGCAGACGGCGATAATACTTTTTTTACTGTCTGATGAAAAAGCATCGCTATAGTACTTGGTAATCGCACCGATTTTAATTTCATGATTATTCAGACTGGTGAATCCAATTTCAGACAGGGACTGAAATTGAATGTCCTTAAGCATTTCGATGGTGGCTGAAATCTTGGTCGCCGCCAAAGTCGTGCTGGTGACTGGATGACGGCCGGTCAGGGCATATTGCAAATGCTCTTTGACGATAAGTTTATCAAAGGGCTTATACAGCACATTATTGATGATTCGTTCTTCGGCAAGCTTGATATCGAAATTTGGATTGTCGAAGGCAGTCAAAATCAGAGCCGTGGGTTCCTGTTCTGAACACATTTTCTTGCGAACGAAAAAGTCCCGCGCACGGCGGACCAAGCCCATATTTTGTGTGCCCAGGAATTCATCCTTGGCGATCACCAGACGAAGTTCGTCGGCAACAGAAGGTTCGGTAGGGTCTGAAAGATCAGAGGGGTGCTTGTGGCCCGCGTTTGCCAGGGCTTTCGGGCCCTCGTGTACAGCGGTTGTAAGGAACTCGTGAAATGAAGCCAGGTCCTTGAAGAAGCGAATAGCAAGCTGAGGATCTATACTTTTTAAGCTGTCATATAGATCCTGATTGGTGCGCTCGTCGTCTTCCAAAATCAGGATGAACTTCATATTACTATTGTATATTGAAATGGGACGAAAAACCAGATGGCTGGACCAGTGTCTTGATTTGAGAATCTGAGGATGGATCCGCTAGCGGAATAAGAAGTAAACAGCACCCACCAGGCACAAGGAAGCCCATAGGTAATCGAGCTTCAGAGGTTGCCCCATATACCAATAAGAAAACCCAGCGAACACCACCATGGTGATGACTTCCTGGATGATCTTAAGTTGTGGAAGGGTGTAGACCTCAGAGCCCAAACGGTTTGCGGGAACTTGGAAGATGTACTCAAACAAAGCAATGGCCCAACTGCCCAGAATTACAATCCACAGAGCGGAGCTTTTGAAATTTTTCAAGTGTCCATACCACGCAAAAGTCATGAACACGTTGGAAATCAATAGCAGAACCAGGGGGCTTACATACTGAAACATATTATTTATGCGACCTTTGATTGTAAGCGTGATTGCACAGCAAACTTGCGATACGGCGATACTCACTTAGTAGATCCAAATGGATCGAGCTCGTATTGATAGACGTATTCAATCCGCGATTCAGACGGCTGATGTGATTTTCGCGAAGCGAGATTTCCAGTTTAGCCAGATCGCGCTTCAGTTGGATGGCCTCGTCGCAAAGCTCGCGATTTTGATATGCATTGATGGCCATGGACGAAACCTTAACCACCTGCTCATGCATTTCTTTAAGCTCGGCCCAGCCCTCACCGGAAAACTCCAGTTTGAGTGCATTCTTTTTAATCGCCAGCGCCAGGATGTTGATGTCAATAGCATCAGCGGCACGTTCCGCATCAGACAGGAACATGATCATATTCATGATATTCTGATGCACCACTGTGCTGGATTTATTGGCGTGATCCAATAAGAACATCTTGGTTTCGCGGTACAGGAAGTCGACCTTGTTATCGCGATCCTTGATGGCATCAAAAACCTTGGGATCATTGGTTTCAAACAGTTTGATAGAGTCCTTGATCATACCCAGTACGATGTCGGCTGTGCGCATGATTTCGCGATTGGCATAGGATACTGCCAGTGCAGAGCTTTGGTAGTTGTTCATGTTCACGAACTCAGTGCCAAACTCTTCGGATGCGGCTTTCGGGAACATTTTCTCAATCCACTGAGCACCCTTGTCGATGAACGGATAGAAGATGATGGCCGAAATAATATTAAAAATTAAATGCGCATTGGCGATCGAGCGCGCCACCGTCGTATCAAAGGTCATCAGGAAGTCGATAAAGAGCTGTGTGAACGGGTAAAAGATCACCACACTGATCGTTTTATAAAAGAAATGCGCCCAGGCCACTTGGCGTCCGATATAGTTTCCACCTGCAGCAGAAATCAGGGCAACCGAAGTGGTCCCGATGTTTGCGCCGTAAACCCAGATCATCGCATCATAAAATGTGATGGCCTTAACCGCTGCCAAACTCATCGCTAGACCGATAGTGATTGCAGAACTTTGCACGAACGCACAGAAAACGATGGAAATCAAAAGTGAATAGCCCGGATTATCACGAACGCTTTGGAAGAACTCCGTCAGCATTGGATTTTCTGCGAAATGATGCGAAGAAGTCGAAACCAGCTTCAGTCCCAGGAACAACAAGCCAAAGCCCATGCAGACCAGGGCCAGGTTCTTGAATACCGTTTTCTTGGATTTGAAGTAAAAGGCGAACGACACCGCGAACAAAGGCAACGCGTATTGAGTGAGGTCAAAAGAAATCAATTGGACTGTAATTGTCGTACCAATCGCGGTTCCAATGATTACGCCCATCACCTGGCGAAGATTAATAACTCGAGCAGAACCAAGTCCTACCAGCATCGAAGTAGCGGCACCGGAACTTTGCATCAAGGTCGTCAAACCAACGCCCGTCAGGATGGAAAGCAGCTTGTTCTGTGAAAGATGGTTAAGCAAGTGGGTGATTTTACCGGCCATCAGTTTTTCAAGAGAAGAACTGGTCATGCTCATGCCGTATAGGAACAAAGCTACGCCGCTGATCAGAAGGATGAAATAGGAGTTCTGTGTATCAATCATAAAGATTCATCATAGCAGTATTTTTCATTTAAGGAAGAGCGAATTCTGATTTATGCTGAGTCTACCTCAGAGGAGACATTTCATGGCGGATCTTAAAAAGCCGGTTTTGGTTGTGGCGGCAGTCATTCGCAAAAAGGATGACTCAGAAAAACGCATTTTGTTGGTGCGTCGCGGCCCCGATCAAAGTGGTGCGGGTCATTGGGAGTTCCCAGGGGGGAAAGTGGAGATTTCCGAGTCTCCTGAGCAGGCTTTACACCGGGAAATCGATGAAGAGTTGGGAATTCATATTGCCATCGGGGATTTTGTCGGGGAGTTGGATTTCGCTTATCCAAATAAAACCATCAGACTGCGGGTTTATGAGGCAACAACCACTGACACTCAGATTACTTTGACGGAGCATGACGCATTTAAGTGGGTGAAAGCTGAAGAAATAGAAACTGAGCAGTTGTCAGCGGCCGATCAGCCCTTTGTGGCGATGCTTCAAGGCAAAAGATAGCTGCGTTCCTGAGGAGTAGGCAGGCGACAGAAGTCGCGATGCCCAAACCAGGCATAGCGGTTTTTTGCAACGATATTGTAAAGAGCGTCTCGGAACAATCCTGGGATGATCCATCCAACCCGAGACAGATTGTAAACGCCACCCAAACCTGAAAGAATTTTTAGTACAGCGGCAGAGCGGTGATAAACCCGACCTGACTCGTAGTAAATAACCGTATCCAAGGAGACCCGATCCTGAGGCGGCAAAAGGTTTTCTGCAGTTGTGCCTTGAAGTGGGGCAAACAAGAAGCGATGCTTTGGATCTCGTGTAATGATAGCGTCGACAAAGCCATTACAAAGATGGCAGACACCATCGAAAAACACCACATTTCTCATTTTAGCATCGACATTTTCCATAGCAATCCCAGATTACAATCATTATAATACATAAACAAGCTGTGGGGGTTCCTTGTATGGAAGTATTTTTGTTTCCGTTGGTCAACGTCACGTTGTTTCCAAATACAACCAAACCCCTGAATATTTTTGAACCTCGCTATTTGACCATGGTGAAAAACGCTGTGGCTCACAATAAACCCATTGCGATGGGTTTTATCGAAGATCCCTCTAAAGTCGGTCCAGTCCCCCCGGGTCAACCCGTGCCCTTTGTGCGTGAAATCGCAGGATACGGATATGCTCAGATTATCGAGGAGCGCGTGAACGGGACACTTTTGGTCTTTTTGCAGGGGCAAGGCAAGTTACGTTTGAAACATACAATCGACTACAAGACGCCTTATATCGTCTGTGAGGCCGACATTATTCACGAGCAAACTTTGGTGGATCCGCAGCACTTGGTGCGCCTGCAGGGCCTGCATAAGGTATTAATACGCTGGATTCATACCCATATTCCGGATCCTGCGCAGCGGGACATGTTTTTGCGTAATTTGAATTTGCCGGAAGAGGTGGTCGGCGCCTTTGCTTCCTACATGGTCCGGGACTACGACCTACAGCAGATGGTATTGGAAATAAACGACATCAACGAAAAGGTGGATTTTCTCCACCGTCTGACTGAGTCCAACGAATTGACGACTTAGGCGTTCTTGCCTGCATTACGCATGAAGAAGACCCACTGCAGTAACGTAACCCAAATGATATGGGCCAGACACAGGTGCGTGATTTTCATCCATGTCGGGGCGTGAAATACCAACGTACCAATTCCAAATAAAATTCCAGCAATAAGAATGCCGCTCATTTGTGCTGATTTTTTCTGCACCAGGTGGTGAGTTGCTGACTGTGATTTTAGCCAAAAGAACAAAGTCAGGCTGCCGGCGCCAAGAATCGCAAGAACAGGGTGCAAGCCGCGCAGGCGCACCAGAAAATGCGAATCGGTTGAAAGGTCCGCCATCAAGCCTGCAAATAAATCATCGGTTGGAAACAAGGAGTTTGAAAGTGACGCCCAGGCGCCGGTGATTCCTAAAATCATAATGATCAAAGGCAGAAATTTGAAGCGTTTGTATCCCGCAGCTGGAGATGGTGTCGTGTCGCCTAAGACGGCTGCTGCAAAAGCCAGCGCGACGGCTCCCGTCAAAACAAATGAATTCACTTGATGAAGGGCCATGATGAAGGCGCGGTAAGGGGTGTCGTTGGTAGTGACTAATCCGAACAAAACTAGTTTTGCACCCAGCAGTGCTTCAGTGATCATGAAAATCAAAGTGGCCAAGGCGGCTTTGCGTGCAAAATGCCCGACAGGATAAATTTTGCGAGCGGCCCAATAAAAGTAAATTACCACAAAGCCGTAAATTCCTGACATCAGTCGATGACCGTACTCCACCCACGTTTTACCACGCTGGGCTTCCGGAATCAGTTGTCCATGACACAACGGCCAAGTGTCGCCACAACCATCTCCCGAGTGAGAAATCCGCACCCAGGCACCCCAAAGGATGACGAGAATTGTGTAAATCAAAAGTCCAAATGCAAATTTCTTGTATTGAGTGCGTGTCATCATGTGCAAAGGGCTATCATGAGCTTGAAAGTCGGTCAATAAAGGGCTGTAATGGACATCATGAGTAACGAACACCATCATCATCATCACAGTCATAGCCACGGTCATCACCATCATCACAGTCACGGAGCCGTTATCGGGCGTATGCGCTTTGCCTTTGTTCTGAATCTGGGATTTGCCTTGGTGGAACTGGTGGGTGGTTATCTAACTAATTCCGTGGCGATCATGAGTGACGCTCTTCATGATTTTGGTGATGCGCTGGCGATGATACTCGCAATAGTTATGGAGAAGGTTTCTCATAAAACGAGCGATTCAAAATTTTCTTATGGGTATCGTCGTTTTTCCGTGTTGGGCGCTGTCATCACAGGTTTCATTTTAATTGCAGGTTCTGTTTTTATCCTGATGGAAGCCGTACCAAGATTGATAAACCCGCAGCAGCCCCATGCTGATGGTATGCTATTGCTGGCATTGCTGGGGGTCGCGATCAACGGTATTGCTGCGTTACGTGTTTCAAAAGGGACCTCATTGAACGAACGCATGTTGATGTGGCACATGATTGAAGACGTCATGGGTTGGGTGTTGGTTTTGGTCGGTGCGCTGGTGATGAAGTTCTGGGATCTACCTCAGATTGATGCGGGGCTTGCGATTGCGTTGTCATTGTGGATCATGTTCAACGTTTTTAAAAATCTGCGCGAATCTGCAAAAGTATTTTTGATGGCGTCTCCAAGTGGTGCTTCTGTGGATGCGGTGGTTGACGATATCCGCAAGGTTGCAAACGTAGTCGATGTCCATCACGCACACTTGTGGTCTCTTGACGGTGAAAATCATGTTTTCACCGGGCATGTGGTGTTAAAGCAGGATGCATCTTTGATGGAAATGCAGACTGTAAAAAATGAGATTAAAAAAAGAATGAAAAATTTTGGCATCATAGAGGCGACTGTTGAGACGGAAATTCAGGGTGTTTCCTGTCTGGATCCTCAACATTCCTAAGAGGGATCGAACCGATACCATCATTTCATAGTGGCCGTTCAGATAAGATCCGTGGAAACGTTTAGAACATTGGTTGGTATCATAGCCTCATTGTCTAAAATCTCTGGGTTTGTCACGGTTGCTGCATATATTTTCGCTCTGTCCATACCGATAAGTACTCAAATATAGGGGCCATCGGTATGTTCACGAAAACTTTGAACAAAAAAGGCAATGTGATTTTGCAGGTGCTCGCAGCGATGGTTGTGATGAGCATCAGCTTTTATTTTCTATCATCCTATGTGATTGGACAGCGCAAGCAGGTTGTTAAAACCAAGAACGTCGTCAATTTGAAATTCGCCGTGAACAGTGCACTGGATTACGTAGTGTTCGGTATTCGTCAAAAATACTGCTTCGATAACGGCACGATTTTGCAAAACACAACCAACTGTGACTGGAAACATCCCGGCAACGTCGAGCGCCTGGTGATGTCGGATGAACAGTTACAATCGCTGCAGGCGATGTTGCTTGCGGGGACTGGTATTGGTCCCAATGATGGTCCGAATACTTTGCGACTGGATAGAATCGATTTATCGCTGATATTCCCCGTATCCTCGAACCATCCACTATTTCCAGTGGTCAATGCTTTGAAAGACGTGGTCAACGAGATGACAGGTGCTTTAGTGCCTGTGTCATCTATTCGTGTGTTGTTAACGCGCCCGACGAACGAAGGCTATTTACCTAAAGCTGGTCGAGAAGTTTACATTCAGGCCCAGGTTTCGCTTTTGGATAGCTCAGGTAACGTGATTCAGATTGGTCAGGCACCATTGCAGGCCCGCTCGCAGCTGGCGATTTATCCGCGGGAGATGGGTTCCTTTGCTTTGGTTCTTCCGGGGAATTTGCGATTGGATAAAGAGTGGGATGCGCCGACTGGCGCCGCAGAAGTTAATCTCCATAAGTTTGGCAGTAGATCTGATCTGGGCAGCAGTCCTGGATTGGTATTTACAAGTCCTGTCTTCGTAAATGGAAATATAAATTTGCCCGTCGATGCGGGAGCTAACGGCAAATCCGCTTATGCAGGAGTTACTTTTACAGACCGAGTCTATATGGGGAATGGTTGGATTCAGAACCCAGATAATACTCAATACACTCCCAATACCCAAGGTGGATTGTCAGATAGGTATTGGGCTGACTCTCGTGTGTTTGGTGGATTTTTAAAAGGAATCGAAAACGATGGCATGCGGGATTTGGGGCTTGATGTTTTGTCCGGTCAATCAAATGGCTCTAATGGTAAAGAGTTTGATTTGAATGCGAAATGTGCGGAGTTAAATCAAAAAAGTACAAAGTTTGATTTTATGGAGAAGTCAAATTTGAAAGCAGAGTTGAAAGTATCCAAGGATGATCCTCCTGAACTCTCCAACTATAGAATGATTTTGACGAACTATAACAAATTCTACGCGCAAAAGAATCCGCTCCCTCCGTATGTAACAAAAGGGGATTGGGGTTCAGCTGTTATTGATGTTGATAACAAAGGTAAATTAACGGGGGCAATTGCTACTGTGGAAATCTCATATGGCGAAGGCTCTGAGGCGAAATCTGTTGCTGTTGATCTAGTTAGGGATGGTCTTATCACAATTAAACCGCCAGTCGATATTCCAGGTCGTAAAGAAGCTCTTATTTCAGCTCATGCAAGTGCTATAGAGGATTTGAAAAAAGCAGTAGAGGCGGCAGGGCAGCCCAGTGCTCAATTAACATCCTTGAAGAATCAGAAAGCGACCGTTGAAGAGGAATTGAAGGCCGCTCAAGACAGTCTTAAGCTGGAAAAAGAAAAACCAACAGATACAACTGTCATAGTAACTCCCTCTCCAACTGGGACGGCAGCACCTTCACCTTCCCCTTCACCTTCCCCTACGGGGACAGTAGAACCGTCACCTTCTCCGACTGGGACAGTAACTCCGTCACCCTCGCCTGCGACTACTCCTGCCACGGATTCTCCATACCAGGATCCAGCCAAAATTAAAGAGCTGGAAGATAAGATTGCTGAGTTGACTGCTAAGTTGAACGATCTGATTTCAAAAATTGCCAATCAAGAAAAAATTGAAGGCGAGAAGAATTCAGGTGATAAAGCAAAAGCTGAAGCGGCTGTCGCAAAAGCGCAAGCGGATATCGATCGTTACGAAGAGGTTCTGGCAAACCGGCCGGAAATCAAAGTCGATTTGGACAATGCCACAAGTTGGACCGGCAAAGTCTATAAAGACCGTGTGGATCTTCAGGTAACAATTAAGAATGGTCAAAACATCATTAATTCACAGGGAAATTCTGCGGGCAAGGTGTCAATAAGATTTAAAGCGTATGATGGAACATATTTTAACAGCGTTCCAATTCGTCCCAGCACGCCAGCAAATCATCTGCAGGGTTTTTTGAATTTTCTGATTGGCAGCGCGGGGGAAATCACCAGACCTACCGATCTGTCGACGGATGCTACAGATGATGAGTCAGCGGATTGGGCCGCAAAGTGTGAAGAGTACTATAACATGATTAACTCCCAGTCTTTTGGCGCAGCTAACTGGGGATCAAGCTTTTCACCATCAACTCGAAATTCCTGGAATTTTGCGGGCGAGAAGTCTTTTGATCCTTTAGTTAAGGTGGAAAACGTAGCGGAAGACAGAACCTGGAATACGGATGATACCAAGTTCCTGGTTAGATCCATCATCAAAAATTGTACTATTAAACCCGGTACAAGCTTTGTAACAGGATTTTTTACCTGCGACAATTTGGTTATTGAAGGTGGTCGCTCAAAACCACTAAGTATCATAGGTACATTTATCATTGGCAAGTCGCTTAAGATTGATGAGCAAGCGATTCGCACAGGGATCACCTGGAGCAGTGTCTACTATCCCCAGGCAACACAAGAGTTGCGTGCGCGCGGCGTGCTGTATCCACTTTCCGATAAAGACAACAAAACTAAATGTGACAATCTGCCTTCACCGATCTGGCACCCAATCCCATCGATTCAGGAAACCGCAGACCGCATGTCTTGCAATGTCATCAGCTTGCGCGCTAAAGCAAATCCATTTCAGTGGACTGCGGTGGATCCTGACTGCGGTATTCCGGTCGGAGCGACTCAAACTGTGCCGACGTGTAAACGACGTATTTATCACTATTTTGTTATTGAGCAAGCCAGAGAAGGTCAGGGACTATGATCAGTAAATCATTGATCAGAAGAAATAGCGGACAATCGATTGTCGAAGCCTTAGTGGCATTGGGACTCATCTCGATCATCGGTTTAACTTTTGCCGGTGGAATGGTCTCTCTGCGAAAGACTTCTAAGGCCAGTTTAATGGCATCAGCAACGGATCGTCAGGTTAATGATATTGCAGAAAATATTAAAGCTGGTGTCCAAGACTATCAGGTTAATTTTAACTACGATCAAACAAAAATTGATGACTATCTGCCTGTAGACAACTTGCCGATGCTTTGGGATGTGGGTCGGGTGGCTGAGCGTGGAAACTGTGAAACCTGCAAGGGGTCTTACGGATATATTATTCAGCCATATGAAATTTATCGAGGGCTATACCTAGTGACTTTACGGATGACCCACGAAAGCTGGTTGCCAGATAAATTTAGGGATTACACATTCGTGGTGAGTGCAAAATGAAAATTCGGAATCAGAAGGGTGTCACTTTATTGGAGATGATGGTCGGTCTGGGGTTGTCGGCCTTCGTTATTTTGGTCGTAGTGGCTGTTCAAGTTCATATGACCAAAGAGCAAACTGAATTGACCAGGCAGCTGAGTGATTCGATCGACCAAAATCTTGCTGAACGTATTATCTTTAAGAATCTGAACGGCATCGAAGCATCTTATAATAATATCAGCGTTAAAGATAATAATGGAAATAACTTTTACGACTTCTATCCGGATCTGACCGAGAATGTGCTGAAGGTTCGAAAAGATCGGGATTTCACTTTAAGCCTAACTGCTGGTAACAGTGAATTCTTTGTTTTAACGCAGGACTTTGCCTCGGGTGCGATGTTGAACTATGATCCAGTATGGGCCTACGATGTGGGACCGGAACCTGCTGACCCAAATGTTCCAGCGACCTTAGATTTCAATGCATCCAAAAATCGCGCTTGGATATCCAACGAAAAGAGTGGGGGGCGTCCCGGGTTCTGGCGTGATACGAATATTTTGTTCTTTGATACGCCGAACCGAATTCGACCTGTGAAGAACGGTGTGATTGATAGACTTGTACCACCGCGCAGCCCTTTTTTCATAGGTTCGATAAATGTTCAAGCCGGCGATAACCTGCAAAAAATTTCAGGAACTGCCGCAAACCTTTTTAATATGACTCAACCAGCATCTGGTGAAGCCATTGATAGCTTGGATTCTTTCCTGAGAGAGCTGCCATCCGTGGGTGGTGGCCAAACAATCGTTCGAGCTCGTGTGGTTAAGCTGATTAGATACTCCGTGGAACCTGATACAAAGAAAATAGCTGAAGATTATGAAACTCAGCCTCTTAATTTGTATTACACCGAGTATCGCAATGGAAGTTGGGAAAGTAAGTCCTTGCTTGCAGATGGCGTTGAGAAAATGATTCTGCGGCGTGATTCTGTATTGAAGCGCATGATTTATTTTAAAATTTTTAAATCGGTAAAGAAAAAAAAGTAAATGATCGTTAAGGGGGCAGGTATGAAATCAGCAGTTATTATGATGGGGCTTTTGGCCTTGTCGGCAATAAATGCAAGTGCAGAGGAAGAAAATGTCCTGGCGGTCAGCAAAGACGTGCCCATGTCGGTGAACTCCGTCAATGCCGGCGAATCTGTTAGCAGTGCACCCGCTTCAGGAACAGTTACTCGTTCGGGAAAGTCCACGATGACAGTGCGTTTGGTTAATACTTGTTTTCCGACCAACCTTCGTGCCGTGACAAACCCATTGGCAAAAAGCTCACTGGTCACCGCAGAGATCAATATTTTTGTTGGCGCCAAAGTCTACACCTTAGGGGCGGAATTTCCATCAATTATAGCCACTGAAGAGGGGTCAGGCAATATCGGGAATGGTCATGTCTCCAATATGTCTTCTTCAAAAGTAAAGGTGGATCCGGTTGGAGGAACTGCAGCAATATATGGAAATATTGTTGAGTTTAGAACCAAGATTCCTACTGAAGTTTCAGTTGATGATTCGGCGAATATCTCCATTACTAAAGATAATGTGGGATTAGGCAAGATGAAATTTGAACAAGAGATCATTGATTGCAACACCGGGCCTGTATTCGGAAACTACGGTTGGTCAGCTCAAATGCCAACTTATGGTTGCGGGCAGTTTATGGGTGAGGATGGGCCGGTCAGTGCAACAATCGGTGGATTCAATGTATCACCAGATAGATCAGTGGTTGAAATTTTCATAAGTTATCCAGGAGAAACTGGCTTTTGCGGCGGCTTCTGGTCTCCGTTGATGGTTTTCTTTGATAAGAAAATGCCACTCTTTGAGAACGTAACTGAATTTCCGTTGAATCCAGGCGGTAAAGTCTATTGGCCGAATGCCAACAGCCCAGGATATTTTGTTGCGATGGACCGGGACAATAATGGTCGCATCGATAAAAAGGATGAACTTTTCGGAGACAATAATACTGACAAGAACGGATTTGAATCTTTAAAAAGACTTGATTCAAATAAAGACGGTTTCATTGATGAGAACGATAAAGAATTCAAACGTCTTGTTCTTTGGAATGACAAAAATGGTGATGGGATTTCTCAAGAAAAAGAAATGATCAAAGCTGGTTTAAAGCTGAACAAAATTTCGTTGAACTACAAAAAGAATTATGAAAGTCGCGGTAGTAATGCCGAGATCCGCGAGCGGGCAAAGTTCTGGTACACCGACGTCAAAGGCAAACCCCGCAAGGGCGACATCTATGACATTTGGTTTGCCCCCTATATCCAGACAAACCTTGCGGGCTCGAACTGATCCATGCGAGGTTACTCCAATTGGGTTTTGTGAGGGTACTCCAATTAGGTTTTGTGAGAACACTTTGATTCAGAGGGAAATGGTGGCTTTCGTCTCAGACTGAATCAAAATGCCACGGATTGATCGCACTTATGATAGTATCATAGCCTAAATACCCGCGAATCGCGGAATTGTTACGTTTTTTTTATAATCATACTTCGTTTCCTGTCCGATAAGGACTCATATGGGAAACGCAGGTATGTCTAGAATAATTGGTAATAAAAAAGGGAACGCGATAATGCAAGTACTCACGGCCATGGTCGTGATGAGCATTAGTTTTTATTTTTTATCCTCATACGTTATCGGACAGCGCAAGCAAGTCGTTAAAACCAAAAACGTCGTTAACCTGAAGTTTGCTGTGAACAGTGCGCTGGATTATGTCGTGTTCGGAGTTCGTCAAAAATATTGTTTTGAGAATTTAACCTTGATGCAAAATACGACAACTTGTGATTGGAATCACGCGGGGAATGTTGAGCGTCTGGTGATGTCTGATGAGCAGCTGCAATCGTTGCAGGCGATGGTGGCCTCGGGCACCAATATAGGTCCCCACGATAAAGACCTCGATAAATTGCGTCTTGAAAAAATTGAACTCAGTTTGGTATTTCCCGTTTCAGCAAGCCATCCTCTGTTTCCGGTGGTTAATAATTTAAAAAACGTTGTTGATGAAGTGACTGGTGCAGTGGTGCCAGTTAAGGCTATTAAAGTAGTTTTATCTCGTCCTGCAAACTCTGGATATCTGCCAAAGGCGGGACGTGAAGTTTACGTACAGGCACAAGTTTCATTGATTGATAAATCAGACAAAGTTGTTCAGGTGGGTCGGGCTCCGTTGGAAGTGCGGGCGCAATTAGCGGTTTATCCACGTGAAGTGGGATCTTTCGCACTGGTGCTTCCAGGAAATTTACGAATGGATAAGGAATGGAATGCATCCCAATCTGAAATTGGGGATGTGGTATTTCATAGATTCGGTAGCAAGAGTGATCTTGGCAACAGTACGGGGCTTGTCTTTAAAAGTCCTGTTTTTGTGAATGGTAACATTCATTTACCGTTTGATAAAGGCGACAGTGGAAGTTCCAATTATGCGGGTGTGACATTCGCGGATCGCGTTTACATGGGAAATGGTTGGATCCTAAGGCCGGATAACAGCCCGTTTGCGCCGAACACTCAAGGTGCAAGTGCCGATCGATTCTGGTCGGATTCACGAGTATTTGGTGGTTTCCTGGCGGGTATTGAAAACGATGGCATGCGGGATTTGGGTTTGGATGTGATGTCGGGTCGTTCTTCTGGTTCCAGCGGAACTGAGTATGACTGGAACAAAATCTGCTCAGACTTAAATCAAAAAAGCACCAAGCTTGAATACATGGAAGCTTCAGATGTGAAGGCCAGCAAAACCAGCGAATCGGATCCTTCCAAGGCAGGCGAGGGTTACTTTACGAATTACCGTCTGGTTCTTACAAACTATAACAACTTTTATCCGCAAAAGAATCAACTTCCATCGTCTCCGACTTTGTCTGGCGACTGGTCGACGGGTAAATGGACTATAGATAACAAAGGCAAGTACTCCGGCGCGGTGGCTAAAGTTGAAATTATTTATGGTAAGAATGCCGACGAGAGAAGATACAGCATTGATCTTGTTAAAGATGGCTTTACAGAAGTCACTCCTCCGGTTTTGAATCCGGAGCGATTGAAGGCAATTCAGGATTCTCTAAAAAAAGCCCAGGATGATTTGAAGGCCGCTCAGGATACGAGTGAGTCCCAAAGCTCCCAGTTGAGTGAGCTTAAAACCCAAAGGGCAACTGCGGAATCTGAAATGCTCGTCGCTAAACAGGAACTGAAGAAAGAGCAGGAGAAGGAAGTTGAGCCGGTGCCAACGCCATCTCCGTCTCCGTCAGTGTCGCCATCACCTTCTGGCACACCTGATCCCGAATTGACTCCGTCGCCAACTCCGGAATCAACGCCTGAAGCCAGTCCGATGCCAACTCCGGTGCCACCGGGAACATATCAGGATTCGGCAAAGATCGAGGCTCTTGAAAAACAGATCAAGGATCTTTCTGATAAGATCAGTGCGTTGAATATCAAGATTTCAAAACTTGAAGTTACTGATATGCCAGCTACTGCTGCGGCAAAAGACCTGGCACAAAAGAATGTCGAGAAATATCAGAAACAGGAAGATGACTATCAAAACTTGAAAAACAATCAACCGGTCATCAAGATTGATCTGGATAAAGCTTATAGTTGGACCGGTAAAGAGTATAAGGACCGTCTTGAAGTTCAAGTAACGATCACGAATGGCCAATATCTGGTTAATAAAGATGGCGTACGCATTTCTGAATTGTCCGTACGCTTCCGTGGTTATGATGGAACTTACTTTAACAGTGTTCCGATTCGTTCGGATGCGGATCCAAATCACTTGTCGGGCTACTTGAATTTCGTTATTGCCGCAAACGGTAAGTTGACTCGTCCTACAGCACTTTCGTTGACGACCAATGCGGGATCAGGAACTGTCGACTCCGAGTCGGCGGACCTGGTAGCGAAGTGCGAGGAGTACTACAACATGATCAATTCACAGTCTTTCGGGGCTGCGAATTGGGGTTCCAGTTTTTCGTCGTCCACGCGCAAGTCGTGGAACTTTGCCGGAGAGGATGGGGCCGTCACAGCAGATCCAGTTGCAGCTAATAGAACCTGGTCCGTGGATGATCAGAAATTTATGATCCGTTCTATTATCAAGGATTGCGTGATCAAAGCCGGGGCATCTTTTGTAACTGGTTTTTACACTTGTGATAATCTGGTGATCGAAGGTGGTCGCACTAAACCGCTGCGTATCGTAGGTACGTTCATCATTGGCAAGTCGCTGCAAATAAACGAACAGGCGATACGAACTGGTATAACCTGGACAAGTATATATTATCCTCAAGCGACGCAGGAGTTGCGAGCTCGTGGTATCCTGTACCCACTTTCTGACCCTAACAACAAAACGAAGTGTGACAATCTGCCGTCTCCGATCTGGCATCCAATGCCTTCGATACAAGAGACCGCGGATCGGATGAATTGTAATGTGATCAGTCTGCGCGCCAAAGCCGATCCATTTAAGTGGACAGCTGTGGATCCAGACTGCGGAATCCCAATTGGGGCAACCCAAACCGTGCCGACGTGTAAGCGCCGTATTTATCACTACTACGTGGTTGAGCAAGCAAGGGAAGGACAAGGACTATGATAAAAGAATCAAAGTACACAAACAATCATGGTCAAACCATCATAGAGGCACTTGTTGCATTGGGCTTGATTTCGGTCATCGGGTTGACCTTTGCGGGTGGAATGGCAAATTTGTACAAAACTTCCCAATCCAGCTTGATGGCGGGATCCACGGATCGACAGGTTTCAGATATCGCTGAGAATATCAAAGCGGGTGTGCAAGACTATCAGGTTAACTTTAACTATGATCAGACAAAAATTGATGATTTTCTTCCGCCAGATAAATTACCGATGCTTTGGGATATTGGGCGAGTGGCAGAACGAGGAAACTGTGACACCTGTCAGGGAAGCTATGGATACATAATTCAACCCTACGAACTTTATCGTGGGTTGTACTTGGTGACGTTAAGAATGACGCATAAAAGCTGGGCTCCTGAAAAATTCAGGGACTACACATTTGTGGTGAGTGCAAAATGATGATTCGTAATCAAAAGGGCTTAACCATTGCAGAGCTATTGGTCGGGATAGGACTATCCGCGGTCGTTATTCTTGTTGTGGTTGCCGTCCAGGTGCAAATGGCCAAGAAGCAGACCGAGCTCACTCGGAAGCTGGATGATTCCATTGATCAGAATCTTGCTGAGCGTATTATTTTTAAGAACCTGAATGGTCTTGAGGTATCGTATAACAACATTTTGGTACGTGATGATAATGGAAACAATTTTTATGACTTCTATCCGGACCTGACCGAGAACGTTCTGAAGGTGCGGGCTGATCGCGAGTTTACTCTGAGTTTAAGTTCGGGCCAAAGTGAATTCTTTGTTGTAACTCAGGACTTTGCATCAGGAGCACTTTTGAATTATGACCCGGTATGGGCCTATGATGTGGGAGCGGATCCTGGTGATCCAAACAAAGCTGCAACATTGACATTCAGTCCCAGCAAAAGTCGAAAATGGATTTCCAATGAAGCGGATGGTGGGCGCGCTGGATTCTGGGCAGACGGGAAGATTCTGTTTTTTGATACTCCCAGCCGCATTCGTCCAATCAAGAATGGGGAAGTTGACATCCTGACTCCGCCGAGAAGTCCATTTTATATCGGTGCAGTGAGCACTCAAGCCGGAGATAACTTGCAGAATATCACGGGTGGGGTTGAAAAGATGTTTAAGATGACTCAACCTTCCAATGGCAATGCCATTACAAGTCTTGATAATTTTTTAAGAACCCTGCCTTCAGTAGGAGGAGGACAAACCATCGTGCGTGCGCGCGTGGTGAAAATTATCAAGTACTACGTCGAAGCGGATACAAAGAAGAAAGCCAGTGACTATGAAACGCAGCCGTTGGTTTTGTATGCGGCTGAATATAGAAATGGAAAATGGGTCGTCCGGTCGATGCTCTCAGATGGTGTCGAAAAAATGGTATTACGCCGGGACTCGGTGATGAAGCGCATGATTTATTTTAAAATTCATAAATCAGTTAAGAAAAAGTCTTGATCGTTTATAGGGGGAAGTTATGAAAGCAGCATTTTTTTGGGGAGGAGCAATTACGTTGCTGGTTAGCACCGCAATCGCCGAGCAAAACAACGTTTTGGCCGTCAGTAAGGACGTCCCAATGGCTGTCAACTCGGTCAGTGCCGGGGAATCTGTCGTAGGGGCTCCCGCATCAGGCACGGTCACGCGATCAGGTAAAGATACAATGACAATTCGCCTGATCAATTCCTGTTTTCCGACGAATCTGCGTGCAGTCACCAATCCTCTTGCCAAAAGTTCTTTGATAACTGCTGATATTAATCTGTTAATTGGAACCAAGACCTATAACATTGGTGCAGAGTATCCGGCAGTGGTTGTGACTAAAGAAGGCTCGGGCACCGTGGGCAATGGTCAGATCGCAAATATTTCATCTTCAAAAGTTAAGATGACGCCTGCGGGCGGAACGGCCGCGATTTACGGTAACATTGTTGAATTTAAAACTAAAATTCCGACAGACGTTTCTGTCGATGATTCTGGCAAAATTACTGTCAGCAAAGCCACTGTGGCCTTGGGCGCGATGAAGTTCGAACAAGAGGTCATTGATTGCAATACAGGCCCCGTATATGGTGATTACGGTTGGTCATCCAAAATGCCAACCTATGGTTGTGGAGATTTTATGGGTAAGGATGGTGACGTGACGGCCACAATTGGTGGTTTCAACGTTTCACCAGACAGATCCATTGCTGAAATCTTTATCAGCTTCCCGGGCGAGACGGGCTTTTGCGGCGGCTATTGGTCGCCATTGATGGTTTTCTTTGATGACAAGCTTCCAGTGTTTGAAAATGTCAGTGATTTCCCTCTGAATCCAGGCGGCAAAGTCTATTGGCCGAATGCCAACAGTCCGGGATTCTTCCTTGCGATGGACCGTGATAAAAACGGTCGCATTGATCAGAAGGATGAACTCTTTGGTGATAACAGCACTGACGTCAATGGTTTTGAGTCATTAAGAAAGCTCGATACTAATAAAGACGGTGTTATTAATGCCAAAGACAAGAAGTTTAAACACCTGGTTCTGTGGAACGATAAAAACGGGGATGGAATTTCACAAACTTCCGAGATGACCAAGGCGAGTTTGAAACTGACTAAGATTTCCTTAAAGTATGAAAAGAATTTTGAGAGCCGCGGTAAGAATGCGGAGATCCGTGAAAGATCCAAGTTTTGGTACACCGATGCCAAAGGTAAAACCAGAACCGGAAATATTTATGATATCTGGTTTGCTCCGTATATTCAGACCAATCTTGCAGACACCAAATAGTTATTTGGTGTTGATCAGTTCCTGAATGGTTTTCTCTATGGCCTGTGCCTTCTTCGCGTCAAAACCGCGAATCATAGTCACAGGCTTTAATTTTCTGTCAAAAATAAAAACCGTCGGGATCGCCACGATACCAAAAGACTCCAGCATTTTTTTTCCAGGATCAGCAAATACTGGAAAGGGATAGGCAGCTTGTTTTAAATAGGTATCGCGTGCTTTACTGTCGTCGTCTTCATTCACAGCAATAAATACCAGTCCCTTGGATTTGTACTTCTTGTAAAATTCCATGTAGTGCGGCAAGGCTTCTTTGCAGGGCTCGCACCACGTGGCCCAAAAATCCACGATGACGACTTTGCCTTTAAGATCTGCGAATTTAATTTTATGCTGATTCAATGACTCCCCAGGAAGAGCCGTCAGTTGCACTTTCAAATCTGCTTCGGCAGCCTTTAAAGGTGAATGCAATAACAAGATAGTGATCAGCAGGGTTAAGGCACGTAACATAAAGCTAATCCATTTTATTAAGGTACTTTAGCAGAATATCGCGGCCGCGAAACTTGGCTTTAAGAATTGATAGAAATATAAAGACGCCACCGGTTTTGCGATCCAGGAAAATAATCTCCCTTGGGGGAGTTCGTAAAGAAAACTGTCGCGCTATTTGAAAAACCTTTTTGGACAAGCGTTGCGGCAGGTCCGTATTTTTCCAATCGTAATTCCCTTGGGCGTCGATCACACCCAAAGTATTGCGGGGATCCGTGTGCTCGATAAAAGGCTCCACCGTTTCGTAGCAGAATGATTCAAAGATGGCTTTAAGTTCTGGACTGTCAGTCTGGCGTACGAATCCCAGTTCAAGTGCCGCATCAAGAAAAACCTTTTGATCGTTAAAAAGTGAACCCTTCACCATGCGACGGTAAGGGTTTAAAAAAGTTTTGTCGTAGGTTCTGGTAGCGCCAAAATCCAACAGGATCAATTGATCATGTCCCTGGGGATCGATACGAATGCGATAGTTGCCGCTATGTGGATCGGTCTGAACCACACCCCATTCAAAAATTTCTTTGAAATACAGATCCAGAAAATTTCCGGCCAGACGATTGCGTCGTTCCTGGGCAAGGCTTTGAATCACTGGATCGTCGGCGCGCAGGCCCCGCTCAAAGGAAGTCGCAAGTATCTTCTGCCCTGAAAATTCGCGGTACACCTTCGGCACGACAAAGCGACGATCACCATCCAGGCGTCGATGATAGTCCTCAGTGGCGTCTGCTTCCTGCAAGTAATCAGTTTCCTGAACCAACATCTCGCGAATTTCCGCAAAAAGGGAATCCGTTTTAAAATCCTTCGGAATAAGTTTCAGTGTCGACAGCATGGTTTTCATCGCACGCAGGTCACTGTCGATCGCTTTATCAACGTTTGGGTATTGAATTTTCAAAACAATCAGTTCGCCGGTGGCTTTGATGCGGGCACGATGCACTTGTCCCATGGAAGCCGATGCCAGGGCTTCTTTTTCAATTTCCAGCTGTTCTAATTTCTCTGGCGGCAACAATTCCTTCAGGCGTTTTTCGATGGCGGTCCAATTCAATGAAGGCGAGTCCGACTGCAGGGACTTTAGAAACTCATTGGCTTCGGGGGGGAGGAAGTGCTCGCCATACATGGAGAGCATTTGTCCCGCTTTCATCAGGCTGCCTTTAAGCTGTCCCAGCTCGACACTGATGTTGGATGCTTGGGTCTCAAGAAGTTTCTTCCAGTTGGCTTCTTTAAACTCTTTGGATTTCAGAACTGTGGTGACTCCGTGCTGAGCTACGGAAGCACCGGTCTGCAAGGTGATTTTTGCAATCGATAAGCCACGGGAGAAAACCGATGACTTGATCTTTTTAAGACCCTCATTCGGCTTTGGCTGTTGCGCATTGCTATTTTGTTTTTTGGCAGACTTTTTCTCATCCATGCTTCAGAATTTTACCTAAATCTTGTTCAATGTTAAACCCTAAATGTCCACGCGGCGCATGAGTCTGTTGCGGGACAAAGAGGAAGTCATGGTGCTATTCTGGTTTCGGCGCGATTTACGGCTGAATGACAATGCGGGTCTATTTCATGCCCTAAAAGAGTCCTCTGCGGTTCAACCTCTTTTTATCTTCGATACTGAAATTTTAGAGAAGCTGGATGATCCGAAAGACGCACGGTTGACGTTTATTTACGACACCATTGCTGACTTAAAGTCCACTTTGCAAAAAAAGAAATCTGACCTGTGGGTTCGTCACGGAAAGCCCTTGGATGTAATTAAAGAGCTTCTTAAAGAACACAAAGTCACAGCAATCTACGCGAATCACGACTACGAACCAGCGGCGAGAAAACGTGATGCCCAGGTTGAAAAGCTTGCAAAATCAATGAACGTTGAATTCAAGACTTTTAAAGATCAAACACTATTTGAAAAAGACGAGATCCTGACAGGGCAGGGAAAGCCATATACGGTGTATACTCCCTATAAAAACAATGTGCTTAAGTCGCTGACACCATTTTACTTAAAATCCTATCCAAATGATCTGTACGAGACTTCATTCACCAAAGTTAAGCCGGAGAAGATGCCAGCACTTGAATCTTTGGGCTTTTTACGTTCAGAGCTGGAATTTCCGGCTTTGGAGCTTTCAAGCAAAATGCTAAAGAACTATTCCAAAAATCGCGATTTCCCAGCAATCGAGGGTGGTACTTCTCATTTGGGGCTTCATCTGCGTTTTGGAACAGTGAGTGTGAGGGAGTTGGCGCGCGAGGGAATGAAGCATTCACCGGTATGGCTCAGTGAACTGATCTGGCGTGATTTTTTTATGCAGATTCTGTGGCACTTCCCAGAGGTGGAAAAACGCAGCTTCCGCCCCGAATACGATAGTATTGAATGGCGGAAGTCCAAATCTGACTTCGCTCGTTGGTGTGAAGGCCGTACTGGATATCCCTTGGTGGATGCCGGGATGAGGGAGCTTAACACCACCGGGTTCATGCACAATCGTGTGCGTATGGTGGTCGCAAGCTTTTTGTGTAAGCATCTTCTGATTCATTGGTATCACGGAGAAAGATACTTTGCGAAAAAGCTATTGGATTACGATCTTGCTGCCAACAATGGCAACTGGCAATGGGCCGCAGGGTCGGGATGTGATGCTGCCCCTTATTTTAGAATATTTAATCCGGAAACTCAGGCTGAAAAGTTTGATCCAGAGTTTAAGTACATAAAAAAATGGGTGCCTGAATACGGAACTGACGCTTATCCTGAACCCATGATTGAACACAACGAAGCCCGGGGCCGTTGTTTGCAGGCATTTACCAAAGCTTTGAAAAAATAAAGGACGTTCATATGAAAGTACTTATCACAGGCGCCACGGGGCTTATCGGCAAAGAACTTGGTAAAAAGCTGGCTTCCCAGGGCCATGAGATCACAGTGATCAGTCGCAGTCTTAGCAAAGCCCGCGAGCAGTTGCCGTTTCCCTGTGAAGTGGTCGTGGGCGATTTGGTGCACGGACCTATACATGACAAAAAACTTGAACACATTGAAGCGGTCGTAAATCTTATGGGTGAACCGGTTTTTGGTTCGCGTTGGACCGATGAAAAAAAGAAGGCGATCTTTCAATCCCGAGTAAACGCTACAGAAAACCTGGTCAAATCCTTACCTGCAGAGTTGCGAGTCTTTGTCGGTGGGGCGGCCATTGGTATTTATGGGCATTGTGGCGAAACGATTTTGCATGAAGATCATGCGGCAGGAATGGACTTTCTGGCCGAAGTTTCCAAAGAGTGGGAGCGGGCCAGCAGCCATGCACCGGGGCGCAAAGTCTTTATCCGCACCAGTATTGTACTGGCTCGTCATGGTGGTGCATTGGACGAAATGCTGTTCCCATTTCGTGCGGGCGTGGGCGGTGTGCTTGGAGACGGTAAGCACTGGATGAGTTGGATTCATATCGACGATATTGTGAGTCTATTTGCAGAGGCTCTAACTAATAACAGTTATGTCGGACCGGTGAATGGTTGTTCTCCGCATCCAGCTACGAATCGGGAATTTTCTGAAGTTCTGGCGTATTCCTTAGGAAAAACGTTGGGTCCTGCAGTTCCGCCTTTGGCATTGAAGGCATTGTTCGGTGAAGCTTCAGAAGTGGTATTAAGTTCAATTCGTGGTTCTGCTGAAAAAGCCATGGGACTGGGATTTCAATTTCAATATCCAACTTTAAGAAACGCACTGGAAGATATTTGTACGCCATACAAGGAAGGCGAAGAAGTTTTCTATGCAGAACAATTCGTCCCTCAGCCGCCGGAAGAAATTTTCCCTTTCTTCCGTGATCCAAAAAATCTGGAAAGCATCACGCCCCCAAGCTTGAATTTTAACATTCAATCCGTTTCGACACCCGAGATTGAACAGGGGACTTTAATTAACTATAAACTTAAAATCCGCGGTATTCCTGCCAATTGGCTTACGGAAATTGATGAGTGGAAGCCGCCATTCAGATTTGTCGACAACCAGAAAAAAGGTCCCTACCAGCTATGGCACCACACCCACGAATTCAAACCCTTCTTAGGGGGCACACTGATGGTCGATCGCGTGCGCTATCGTCTGCCGCTGGGTTACTTAGGCTGGCTCACAGCCAGCAAGATGGTGCGCAAAGACGTCGAAGAAATATTCAAATTCCGCCGCAGCTACATCGCCCGCATGGACACCCCCAGAAAGCCCTAGGGGTGCATAGCTTTTAGGTTGTCGCGACTTCCAAAGGGATAAATTTGAATTGTGTTACGTCCACTAAGCCTTTGTCGGTGAGTTTCAAAGTTGGGATCACCGGTAGTGCCAGGAAGGCCATTTGAATAAATGGTTCTTCCAAAACCACACCCTGGCGTTTGAAAGCCACTTTCAAAGACTCAATGCCAGATTTGATTTCATTTGCACTCTTAAGACTTAAAAGCCCCGCAATTGGAAGCTCCACGGAAGCCTGTACTTTACCTTGATCTGCCACAACAAAACCACCACCCATGCGAATGATTTCATTCACAGCCACACACATATCCTGCACATTCGTGCCGATGACCATGATGTTATGAGAGTCATGCGCCACAGAGCTAGCCAACGCACCGGATTTCAACCCCGTGCCGCGCACAAAGCCCAAGCCTGCCGGTAGATTCTGTCCATAGCGCTCAATATTTGCCATGTACAAGACATCATCCTGATCAAAGGCAAGACCATCGAAATAACACTTCAAGTGCTTGGTGATGATTTCATTTTGAACGATTTCAATAACATTGTAAGTTCCCTTGGTGTCGGGGAACTTCAGGTCCTTTTCAGAAATCGGAGTGCGTTTGATGGTGTTCTCCATCGGAGGCTTTGATTTTGAAAGCTTATCAGAAACCTTTTCGCGTAATTTCAATTCCGAAACCAGTTCTCCGGCAATCATCACATCGTTGATTTTCACAGAAGCCAAATCCTGCAATAACACCAAATCGGCTCTTTTACCCGGAGCAATCAAGCCCAGACGTTTCAATCCAAAATGCTTCGCGGCCGAGTAAGTGGCCAGGCGATATGCCACATGCACCGGAACCTGATGTTTGTTGATCAGTTCTTTAATAATAAAATTAATATGCCCTTCGTGCGCAATCTCAAAAGGATTGCGGTCGTCAGTACAAAGCAGACACTGCGGCGAAGAAAACTCACTCACCAACGGCGCCAGAGTTTTCAAGTTCTTTGCGACACTGCCTTCACGAATAATCAAGCCCATGCCTTTTTGCAATTTTTCGCGGCCTTCTTCCAAAGTTACGGTTTCGTGGCAGTTTTGAATTCCTGCGAGCAAATACGCATTCAGGGCCTTACCCTGAAGTAAAGGAGCATGGCCATCCAGGTTCAAGTCTGAAAACTCCTCGACCTTATCCAAGACACTGTTGTCAGCGTTAATGACTCCCGGGAAGTTCATCATTTCGGCCAAGCCCAAAACCGCAGGATGATCTTTAAGCTTTTTCATTTCATCCAAAGTAAAATCAGATCCCGTGGTTTCAAATCCCGGCAAGGCAGGAACACAGGAGGACATCTGTACGAAAAGATTTTGTTTCGTGATCTCGGCACATCTTAAAAACCATTCAAATCCGCGTGCGCCCATAACATTGGTGATCTCGTGGGGATCGCAAATAGCGGTGGTAGTTCCTAATGGTAAAGTGGCAGCTTCAAACTCAAATGGCGACATCATCGAGGACTCGATGTGCAAGTGCCCATCAATAAAGCCTGGCGTAACAAAAGCCCCTTGACCATCAATCACCCGGCGGGCCGAAGCATCTGCGTATTCCATTCCCACACCGACAATATGCTCACCACCGATGGCAATAACTGAAGGGTAAGTTTCGCCAGTGATGACATTCAGGATTTGAATGTTCTTGATCAGAATGTCGAGCGTTCCATCACCGCGAGCCTGTGCAAGTCGCGTTGGAAGTTCAGAGCGGGGGATGGCTTGAGTTTTTTTATTCTGTAAAGACAAGAAGTAACTCCTAATTTTTCGAATTCATTAGAGCATCACGGGTTCTAAGTAGCTGTGCCACAATGCTAAAGGAGATCTCGGCCGGATTGTTGCCGCCGAACTGTTCTCCCATCGGGCAATAAAACTGTGACATTTGATCTGCAGCAATACCGGCGTCTTTCAGATCGTTTTCCAGACGTTTGCGCTTTTGTTCGCTGCCGATATTTCCCACATAACTAAAACGCGAACGGGATTTCATGGTCTCTACCAATACTGGCAAATCCGTCCCGTGTCCCATGGTCATTAGTGTGACATAAGAGTTGTCAGGAAGTTTTGCGACTTCATCAGCCATCTTATCCGTCAGTACCGTGGTCAGCTTTGAGGATTTTGGCAGGCGTTCCAGCCACTCCGCGCGCTGGTCATAACAAGTGACTTTGCAGTCCAAAAAAAGAAGCAAACGCACAAATTCCTGGGCAATATGACCTGCGCCAAAGACTGCGATGTGAAAAGGATTCTGGGTCTTGTGAAGTTCAAAAAAGAAACTCACCACTCCGCCGCAGGTCATGCCGATATCTTTTTGCAGATTCCAATCCACAAAGTGATTCTTGTGATCTTCACGAATCATGCGTTGGGCTTCCAGAATCGCAGCGTTTTCAACCTTGCCGCCACCAACAGTTCCAAACTCCAGACCGTCGGCACTCACCAGGGCTTTAGCCCCCACGTCCTGCGGTGAAGAGCCCACTTGCTTAACCAAGGTCACGGCGACAAAGTTTTTTCCGGATTCCTGAAGGCGCTTAAAGGCGCTTAGGAAGTTTTCAAAGTTAGGCCCGGTCATAGCGATTTAGCTCCATCAACACCACTTCAGGAGTGGCTGGTGAAATAATCTGTGGAATTTTTCCCTGAGCTTTATAGCGAAGAGCATCCTTGATAGCAGTCCATGCGCTGATTCCCAACAAGAACGGCGGTTCGCCCACAGCCTTTGAGCCATGGATGTTTGCGGTGTTGCCATTGTTTTCTATGAAATCCACATTGAAAACCCGAGGTGTATCCTGCACGTTTGGAATCTTGTAAGTGGTTGGGGAGTGACTTAAAAGTTTACCGTCTTTGTTGTGATAAAGTTTTTCAGAAGTCACCCAGCCCATTCCTTGAACATAGGCGCCAGTCACTTGACCGCGATCAATGCCAGGATTCAAAGGGCGTCCCAGGTCCATTAAAATATCCGCGCGCAAGATTTTATACTCACCCGTATAGGTGTCGATTTCAACTTCGGTCGCAGCAACCCCATTGGTGAAATACTTAAATGGAGTGCCAAGGCCTGTGGCTTTACTGTAGCCCAAACCTTCGGTTTTAAAATGCGCGTATTCGCCCAGGCTCATGCGATTAAAGTAAGCCTTTAGGATTAAATCCACCCAAGACATTTCAGTTTTGGTCGGCGTATGTACGATTTTAGAATTTATAAATTCAAAGTCCTCAAAACGCAGTAAGGATTCATCAAAAGCCGGGCACTCGTTCACATCATCCATAGGGGCTTTGGCTAAAACCTGCTGAAAGACCCAAGCCAGGCGCTTGCGAATTCCCATGGCTGCCTTATGTGCAGCAGCACCATTGATATCGGCGCCACTCGAGGCCGCGGTCGGTGAGGTGTTGTGATTTTTTTCAGTCGAGGTCGCCATTACGCGAACCAGTTCCGCCGGGATGCCAAAACAGTGTGCCACGATTTGTTGGATCTTGGTGTTCACACCCTGGCCCATTTCGGTGGCACCAGTTGAAACCTGAACCGTGCCGTCCTTATGAACGTTCACAGAGGCATTTCCTTGATTTAAGAAGCGCGCAGTAAAGGCGATACCAAACTTAGTCGCGGTCACAGAAAGACCGCGAACTTTACCGTGAGAGTTCTTATTGAAGCTCTCAATTTCTTTACGGCGATTCTCATAGTCGCTGTCGGCGCGAAGACGCGCAAACAATTCCGGCAACGGAGCATTTTCCAGACGCTGACCATAGTGAGTGGTATTGCGCGTGTGCTCCTGATAGCAATTGCGCTCACGAATCAACAAAGAGTCGATTTTTAGATAAGCGGCCATCTCTTCAATGATGCTTTCAATAGTCATCGTGCCTTGCGGGCCACCAAACCCACGGAAGGCCGTGTTCGAATACATATTCGTGCGCACCACGTGGCCTTCAATGAAAGCATTCGGCAGGTAGTAGGCGCCATCAATATGGAAAAGTGCTCGATCTAAAATTGAACTGGATAAGTCTGCGTAAGCGCCACCATCTGCATAAAGATGGCATTTCAAACCTAAGATCAGGCCCTGATCGTCAAAAGCCACATCCCAAAAATTTTTGAAAGGATGGCGTTTGCCAGTCATGGCCATGTCATCGTCTTTGGAAAGAATCAAACGGGCAGGGCGATTCATACGTTGTGCAACCAAAGCTGCCATCGCAGCAAACGGTGCCGCCTGACTTTCTTTACCCCCGAAGCCACCACCCATGCGTTTAACCACGCAAACAACCTGGTGAAGTGAAAGCCCCAAGGCTTCCGCCACCAAATGCTGGGTTTCGGTCGGATGTTGCGAGCTGGAATGCACTTCAACCTGACCGTCTTCTAATGGATAGGCGACGCAGGCTTGTGATTCCAAATAGAAGTGTTCTTGACCGCCACACTCAAATACACCGCTTAAACGATGAGGTGCGCTGGCAATCGCAGCATCCACGTCGCCGCATTTCATGGGACCGCCGTGATACATGAACTGATTTTTTTCGATTGCCGCATCAATGCTCAAAACCGGCTCTGCTTTTTCAATTTCAAAAGTGATCAGGTTTCTAGCCTGTAAGAGCTGTTCATAGTCGGTTCCGACCAGGATCATCGCCGGCTCTTCGAAGTAGCCAATTTTGCTTTCAACCAAAATCGGCTGTTCAACTACGATGGTGCCCCACACATTGTGATGAAGGTCTTTTGCGGTGAACGCAGCAAGAACTCCTGGTGCTTTCAAGGCATTTTCATAATTAATAGATTTTAAAGTGCCGGCAGCTGCAGGAACCCCCACAGGCAAAACCAAGACCTCGCCTTGCTGGCGGGGACGGTCATCAATAAACACACTGGTGCCGCTGACATGCCCGGTGGAGGAATCGTGGGGGATGTTTTTTCCTATGGACATACAGCCTCCAATGCAGAAAGCACTTCGGCATCCAATTCATGGAAACATTTCTTAAATAAGTTCTCGGTCACCAGATGGCGGTACTCAGAACTCGCACGCAGATCTGACAAAGGCTTAATCAGGCTTGAAGCCAGCGCTCCAGCCGTCGCAAATGTATTTTCTGAAAAAGACTGACCATTCATCAAAGCTTCGACCTGCGGCATGCGCACCACTGTGGGGCCTACGCCTCCCATGCAGACGCGTGCTTCGCTGATGGTTTTATTTTCAATTTTCATCACGGCTGCAAAAGTCACCGCCGAAATATCCAGGTCCTTGCGCAGTGAAACTTTAAAGTAACGATGGACGAAGCCGCTTTTAAGAGCTGGAACAAATAGTCCTGTTGCCACTTCATCGTCGGCTTTGTCGAAGACTTTGTAAGCCTTATAGTAGTCTTTAAGTTTCACACTGCGAGTGCCGCGAACAGATTGAAATTGAATTTCCGCATCCAGTGCCATCAAAGGCGGAATGCTGTCACCGATAGGTGATCCATTCAGAATATTCCCCAGTAACGTCCCTTGGTTTTTAATTTGTGGTGAAGCAAAGATATGCAAAAGGCGTTTAAGTTCTGGGTGAGCAGACTTGACGAAGTTTTCAACGTCAGTCAAAGACGCCATCGCACCAATCAACATTCCCGCAGCCGAACCGCTGACAGCATGAACACCCGGGATTTTACTTAATACCAAGATTTCATGAAGCGACGTTTTTGCCTTGTTGATAAGAACCCCAAGGTCTGTGGCACCAGCAACCAGGCGGACCGCAGGATTTGCCGCCTTGATTTGCAAAGCTTCAGACAAAGTGGTCGGTATGGAAAGTTTTTTGTTCTCAGATAAAATCTCAAGCGGCTCAGACAAGTGAGATTGAAACTTCGCCGTGACTTCGGAAGTCAGATAGCGTTTGGACAGAAGTTCCCATTTGTTTAAATCCAAATTTGTCGCAGCCTTTAGGATCGGCTCATACCCCGTGCAACGGCACAGGTTGCCGGTCAGGTAATTGCGCGCTTTTTTCTCGGTGATTTCCGCGCCATCGGCTTTGCAGTCTTCTGCAAGTTGCGCCATCGAGCACACCATGCCTGGTGTGCAGAAGCCACATTGACCACCGTGAAATTCACGCATTTTGTTTTGCACTTCGCTTAAGCTTTCTGCGTGCTTCATGCCTTCAACCGTGATGATGCAGGAATGATCAAAAAGATAAACCGGAGCAATACAGGAATTGATAGTGCGCAGGGGAGTCCATCCATCACTTCGCAAAGTGGAAGTCACTACCGAGCAGGCTCCGCAGTCGCCTTCAGCGCATACGACCTTGGTCCCCGGTTTGTTCAATGTGTTTCTTAAAAATTGCGCCAGGGGCTGAAAAGCCGCTTCGCCCGAGACGTGAATATTCTCACCATTTACGTTCACTATAAGATGATTTCTTTTTGTGATTTGAGTCATCCTATAGGCGTCTCATGAAATCTGTGACCTAGCAAGTAGTCAGAGGTCTAAAATAAAAAAAAGACCCTCGAATGAGAGTCTTTTCTAAGTATTATTTAACGATTTGCAAGACTGAGGACAGAACTAGTGACGAACGATATCCGTCGCAGTTTCTTTAGCCACTTCATTCAAGCAATCAGCGAAGAATTTGCAGACCATGAACAGGTGAACTTGCTCGTCCGCTTCCAATGAAGGCTCAAGGTCTGGGGACATGAAAAGCTCTTCAATGATGTAATTGATAAGTTCTGGTTGGCCTTCTGTTTTTGCGCGCTCCTGGATTTGCACGATCATTTCATCGTTCATTTGCAGGTAAGATTCCATTTCAGCTTCTGCTTTTTCAAAGCGAGCTACAACTTCGTCTTCATTGATCGGGCGCAATTTTTTATACTTTTCTTCAAAGGCACGATTCAAAATCAAAGCCATCATGAAGCCCAAGTCCTGAGCGCCTTCGCTCATATCTTCGATGAACTCCATGAAAAAGCCACCCAAATCCGGCTGCACATCAAAAAGGTGCTCTGACGCTTTTTCCAGATCAGCTTCTGTTTCCATACCGCAGATCACGTCGATAGAATCTTGTACAACTTCAAATGGGATTTTTTCCATGCTATTCCTCTTACTTGTGTTTACTATGGCAGAGGATACAGGGGAGATTCAATCGATGCAATTCATTACGACATTTGTATTCTGTTTTATTTCGATGTTTTTTTCGCTCTCTGTCAGCGCCAAAGCCGGGAATGGCAGCAGCACCACTTATATCAATGCAGACGACCTCTATACTCATAAAATTCAGCCCCTTTTCGATAATCGCTGTATTTCCTGTCACAGCTGTTTCAATGCTCCTTGTCAGCTGAATCTGCAGAATTTTGATGGATTTGCCCGTGGTGCGAACAAATTAAACGTCTATGATGGCACTCGCTCCGAAAGTGTCGCGCCTTCCAGAATCTGGATCGACACCAAATCCACAGAAGAGTGGCGGGTGAGACACTTTTTTTCCGTAAACACGTCCGTCGAACCGGCGAAAAATGTGTTCTTCGAGATGCTTAATATGCGCGCAGTCAATTCATCGTCTGTCAAAGTACAGGTCCACGAGAGTCAGGTCTGCGCCGCAAATACGAACGAATTGGAAGCAGCCAAAAAAAGCCAACCTGAACTGGGAATGCCCTACGGTTTGCCAGCGCTGACCACCGCAGAGCTTGATTCAGTAAAAGCCTGGATTTCCAAAGGTGCTTCGGGGCCAAGTAAAGAAGCTTTGCAAAAATCTATGAGTATTCCGGAAAACCTGAAATCCCAGATTTTACTTTGGGAAAAATACTTGAATGCCGGGGATCTCAAACAAAAGTTAATCAGTCGCTATGTCTATGAGCACTTGTTTTTGGCTCATATTTATTTCAAAGAATCGCCACGGGACTTTTTCCGGTTGATTCGTTCAAAAAGCTCCTGTGAAAAGTCTGATGAAATTGCCTCGCGCAGACCGAATGATGATCCTGGAGTTAGGAAGTTTTTCTATTGCCTAAAAAAGTTCCCGGGCACTGTCGTCGCAAAAACGCATCTTCCCTATGAGCTTTCGATCGAAAAGCTTGCGCGCGTAAAGCACCTTTTTAACGAGTCCGATTGGGACATCAAAGAGCTTCCAAGCTATGCGACAGGTGTTGCGGAAAATCCCTTTGTGGCATTTCAAAGTATCCCGGCAAAGGCGCGCTATCAGTTTTTACTCGACGATGCGCAGTACCACGTGGCGACCTTTATTAAAGGACCCGTGTGCAATGGCTCCATGGCCGTGAACTCCATTCAAGAGCAGTTTTATGTGTTTTTCCTGAATCCAGACTCTGACAACATGGTTCTTTCCAAGGACTATGAAAAACACGCAAGTCCTTTGCTAAGTATGCCCGGTCAATTTGGGTCGGATGTTAAATTCACATCTGCACCGGGGGATTTAGGAAAAATCACTGAGTTCCGTGAATCCTATCGTAACCTGCGAAGCCAGGAGCTGATCAAGATTCGCCCTAAAGGGTACACTTTAAATGATATCTGGAATGGGGGAGAAACCAATCCCAATGCTGTGCTCACGGTATTCAGACATGATCAAAATGCTGTGGTCATGAAGGGAGCCGTGGGGGATTTGTCCAAAACAGTTTTCGTTTTGGATTATCCGCTATTTGAAAGACTGGTTTACAATCTCGTCGTGAATTTCGATGTCTTCGGGAATATCGGGCACCAACTTCTGACCCGCGTGTATATGGATATGATCCGCATGGAGGCCGAAGAGTTGTTCCTAAGATTCCTTCCGCCAGAACAGCGTCTTTCCTATCGGCGTAAATGGTACAAGGGGCTTTTAACAAGTGCCAAGATGTCCTATATTTTTCCACCGGTGGGTTCTGCAGAACCGACAGGAGTGCGTTTCACCGAGTCGACTGAAACGAAACGTCAGATGGTTGAAAAAATTCTTTTTTACCGAATGAACGAAACCGTGCGGGGGAGTGTGGATCGCATCAACTGGCGCGCCGTTATTCCTCCGGAAAGCGCAAAAATCAATCTGCAGGCGAAGGGCGTCGATGCGCAGCTCAGAAAAATTTCTGCGCTCAAAGCTGAAGGAAAAACTACCTTTGCGCGATTCTTTCCGGACGTTGCTTTCATTCTGGTGCACGGCCAGGGACAACAACAAATTCAACCCCGGGTGTTCACGCTGATTCACAACAAAGAACATGAAAACGTATCCTGGATCACAGCAGAAAGCCTGCGTATGGACCCCAAAGAAGATACACTAACTTTACGTGAAGGCTTCTGGGCCTCGTATCCCAATATGCTGTTCGAATTAAAGGAAAAAGATCTTCCAGAGTTCACTCGTCAGGTCACCCAAATCAAAGGCGACAATGACTACGAAGCCCTAGTCAACAAGTGGGGAGTCCGCAGGCAAAACCCCAACTTCTGGAAAACCTACGACGAACTCCAAAAAGCCTACCTCTCCTACGACCAAGTAGAAGCCGGCTATCTAGACCTAACCCGCTACAGCCTGTAAAGGGTGCCAGGTCCTACTTGCGGAAGCAATGCGTTGAGGTTATTGGCATTTGGAGCACAGACCGAAGAAATCCAGGCGGTGGGAGACTTGTTTGTAGCCCATTTTCTCAACCATCTGGATGTGGGGATCTAGATCGCAGATGTGCAGAGCTTCCACACGCTGACAGTTGCGGCAGATCACGTGATGATGGTGGTGTCCGGACTCTAAGGTTAATTCAAAGCGAGCCACGCCATCGCCGAATTCCAGGCGATTTACCAGCAGGGCTTCTTCAAATTTTTTTAGGATACGATAGATCGTGACCAGGTCAGCGCCGGCATCTTTGCCGCCGATTTTTTTAAAAATCTCGTCGGCAGAAATAGGCTCAGGATGATGCAAAAGAATCTTTAGCATCTGACTGCGTTGCTGGGTCAGTTTCATCCCAGCTTTGCGCACCCTTTCTTCAAGGGTGTCGATATCGATATTTTTACGTTCCTGACCGCATTTGTTCACGGGGCCAAGATAGCTGATCTGACATCAAAAAGCCACCCTAGGCTGGCGCGCCTTGGGATTTTTTTGATCTTAAGACTGTGAGGGCGTTTAAACCGTAATGGGTGTAGCAAATCGCCGCAAAGACCGGCAAAAAGAACAAGGCGAAAGGAATATAAGAAAATATTCCAATAATGAGCCCCATTCCAAACAAGGGTTTTGCTTCCATGGATTCAATCACATGGCGTTCTTCCTCGCTCGCATAGTCCTGCAAAACATCGTACAGAAAAACCTTCTTGTTTAGCCACGAAGTCAGACTTAAAGGCACTAGAACTGCGCCAGCAGGCAGAAGCCACAAAGGCAAGGTCACGCAAAACCAAAAGACAAACAAAGCCGAAGCATAGAGAGTATTCCACAAACTCCCGATCAAAGAGCCGCCACGTTTTTTCTCAAGATGCGGATAATCTTTTTCGGCAATCCATTTCAGCGCCATGGGCAAAACAAAAATAGAAACCAAAATCAATGCCATTAAAAAACAGGCGGGAATGAAAAACAAAACCAGCACAATCGCCGCCACCGCATCGACATATCCCTCGTAACCGGTGAAATCATGCAACCATTGAAAAGGCCATAGCCCTTGCAAGAATCCCTCAAGTCCTACGGTCCAGCTTCCCCAATAAAAGAAAAAAACCAGAAAGACGGCGATGACACCAAGAATAGGAGGGACGAAGGTCAGCAAAAGCAGACGCATACTAAACAAAGACTCAAAAGACCTGCGGAAAGTTCTGATAATCTTATGCATGTAGATATCTTTCCTCTTTTAAATTCAGCTTGCAAGTGTTTCAATCAGGCCATCATGACAAAAACGATTTACCTGTATAGACACGGTCAGACGGATTGGAATTTAATTCGCCGAATGCAGGGGCATTCAGATATTCCTTTGAACGAAGAAGGACGTAAACAAGCATTGGAGCTGCAAAGTTTCTTTAAGAAACATCCGGTAGAGGTGATGTTCAGCAGCGACCTGATGCGCGCTCAACAAACCGCCGCCATCGCCAACGAACACCTCAGTGCGCCCACTTTTGTATCAGAAAAATTCCGCGAAGTTTTTCTGGGGGACATCGAAGGAATGACTCAGGATGAAATCAAACAGATCCATGGCGAGGAAAGTTGGCTGCGCTGGACATCCCACGAAATTAAGAATTTCTCTTTTACCTACAATAATGGCGAAAGTGCCTTAGCCGCGATCGAAAGATTTAAAGGCGGACTTCTGGAAATGTTCCATACGAAAACTTTTGAGGTCGCGGGGCTTTGCACTCATGGTCTGATGTTAAAGAGATTTCTTCATTCCCTAAGACCTGATTTGCAGGAGCCTTTGCCGATCCCCAATTGTGTCGTGTACCGTATCAACTGGACGCCGAATCAGGGGTTTGAGTTTTCTCCCTGATGCTATTGCAAACGAGGCAGACGCATAACGAAAGTGGTGTGCTCTGCGGTGCGATCCAGGAACAAATCCCCTTTATGTGATTTCATAATTCCGGCTGAAATACTTAGTCCAAGCCCTGTGCCCTTGCCTAGCTCTTTGGTTGTGAAAAAGGGCTGCATAAGTTTTTCGGCGACATGATCAGGAATTTTAGGTCCCGAATCTATCACTTTGATATCGATGTAGTCCAAATACTCCACAGCCTCTACTCGGATCCATTTTTGCGGGGAGTTTTGAGCGGCATCAAACGAGTTGTTCAACAAATTCAGTAATACCTGTTCCACTTGGATCAAGCGGCATTCAATTTCGAACTCCTCGTCGATCGGGGAAATCTGAAGTTCCACTTCATGATTGTAAAAGCGCGTGCGACAAAACTCCAAAGTTTCATCGACCAGGCTTTTCACGCTGACAAACTCAAAGGGATCATTTTCACCTTCGCGTGAAAATGATCGCAGGGACTTGATGATGCGGGCGATTTTATCAGCTGTTTTACTGATGCTTTCCGCAGCCTGTTTGATTTTTTCCGGATCCAGATTTCCCTGATCCACCATCTGGGTTAATTGGAAGGAGCGCGCCTGAATAACGGTCAGGGGATTGTTAATCTCGTGAGCGATCCCTCCGGACATTTCGCCTAAGGCCGCCATTTTTGCAGCAGAAACCATCTTCGCATTGGACTCTGCGATCTTTCTTTCAGATTGAATTTCACGAGTGGCATCCCAGGCGACACCCACGAATGGCGAGCCGGGTTTAGTATCGTTTTTTCGTCCATACATCGTGATATTATGGACGGAACCATCGTCATGACGAACGCGATAATGAACAGAGATCTCGGGGTTGTCGCTTAAATAGGCGTCATAAAACTGCGTTGTTGCGGGCTCCCGGTCCTCTGGTAAAATCCGACGGCGATAGGTTTCCATGGGGTCGTCATTGGGTTCTTCGCCGTGCATTTCAAACATGCGGCGATCCCAAGTGGGAGTCGCAGTGACGACGTCAAATGACATTGTCCCCATTTTTGCCGCCGACAAGGACATGTTCAATTTATCCAAAGCCTCGGCTAATTCGACCTCACGGGCCTTTTGGTCATCCACAACTGAAGCAATACCGACAACACTGATCGGAATGCCTTTTTCATCGCGCTTAAATACTGTGATGCGATCATCAAGCCAGTGGTATTGCCCCCAAGCATCCTTAAAGCGATATTCAAAATGCAGAATCTCACCCTCGGGCATTTCGCCTAACACGTATTCACGGGATTTTTGAATTACGGGCAAATCGTCAGGGTGAATGACCGTGGCCCAGTAGTCGTGTCCAAGGGCTGTCAGTTGCTCCTGAGTCCATCCAAATCGGCTTGCGACATTTTCATTAAACCAAGAGAGTGTGCCGCTGGGGATGTCGAATAAATAAACGGCACTTGGCAGAGTTGCAAATACCTGCTCAATCAGTGATTTTGTGGACGTCGAAGGATCGTTTGTCATAGTTGTTTAAATGATAGCCCGAAGATCCTTATAACGCAAAATGGCTAAATCATAATCAAACCTTAACAATACTCTAAAAATAGCCCGTGATAGATTTCTACCATGTCACTACTGCTTACTTTTTTAGCATCTTTGTTCTTGGGTACTCCTGTGCACGCGCAAGTGCCAGTGATTCGCATTGATGGTTCCAGCACCGTGTTTCCAATTACGGAGGCGATGGCAGAGGAATACCAAACTATGAAACGCGGTAAAGTCCGTGTGACAGTTGGCATTTCAGGAACCGGTGGCGGTTTTAAAAAGTTTTGCCGTGGCGAGACGGATGTTCAAAATGCGTCTCGTCCCATCCAAGCAGCTGAAATTCAAAAATGCCAGGAAAAGGGCATTCGCTTTTTGGAGTTGCCTATTGCCTATGATGCAACCGCCATCGTAGTCAGCCCAAAAAACACCTGGCTGAAATCCATCACGACAGAAGAGCTGAAGAAAATGTGGGAACCAGCAGCCCAAGGAAAAATCATGCTGTGGTCGGATGTGAATCCGGCATGGCCAAAAGAAAAGTTAAAACTTTTCGGTGCGGGCGCGGATTCGGGAACTTTTGATTACTTCACGGAAGCTATCGTGGGTAAGGCAAAGTCTTCGCGTGGTGATTATACGGCCAGCGAAGATGACAACACGTTGGTAACGGGTGTTGCGAACGATATTAATTCTATCGGCTACATGCCTTTGGCTTATGCGGAAGAAAATATCGGTAAGCTTCGTATCGTTCCGGTCGTGGGTGGTCCTAAGTCTCCCAAGAAAAGCGATCCGGTGATTCCAGCTCGTAGCACGGTTGAAAGTGGGGAGTACTTTCCGTTGTCTCGCCCGGTTTTCATTTATGTGAATGAAAAATCTTTGGCTAAGGCTGAAGTTTTGGAGTTCACGAATTTCTTTTTGCAAAAATGTGCGACGATCGTGCCTGAAGTTAAATACGTACCGCTGCCGGCCTCAGCCTACAGAATTGGCCAGGAGCACGTTAAAATCAAAAAAGTGGGCACTGTTTTCGGTGGTCATACAGAAATCGGTGTGAAAATCGAAGATCTGATGAAGCGCGAAAGTGCGAGATAGAAGTACCCACTGTGAGTAAAAAACAATTAAAGAAACTATCTGAATTTACATCCGCGGATCATCCTGTTCGCCGCATGCGCCGTCTGAAGGAGACTCTTATTGAGTCCATCCTGTTTTTAGCGGCGGCAAGTTCAGTTCTTGTGACTATGGGGATCGTCGGGATTCTGGTCACAGAAAGCATCCCGTTTTTTGAACATGTCAGCTTCTGGGATTTCATCACGGACCGTGAGTGGACGCCGTTATTTGAAAATGCTCACTATGGTATTTTACCTTTATTGTGTGGAACATTCCTGACCACGATCATTGCGTTGTTGGTCGCTATTCCCCTTGGAACAGTGGCGGCAGCCTTTCTAAGTGAATACGTAAGCCCCAATGTTCGTGAAGTTTTAAAGCCAGTTCTTGAGCTTTTGGCTGCCGTTCCGACGGTGGTGTACGGATACTTTGCCTTGTTATTTGTGACGCCGCTGCTACAAAAAGTTTTCCCTTCGATGGGAGGCTTTAACGTTTTATCGGCAGGGCTCGTGATGGGGGTTATGATCATCCCTTACATCAGCTCTCTAAGTGAAGATGCCATGCGCTCTGTGCCCAGTCACTTGCGTGAAGCTTCTTTTGCAGTGGGAGCGTCTCGTATTCAAACCGCTTTCCGAGTCGTGATTCCAGCCTCCTTTTCCGGAATCACTTCGGCCTATATCCTGGGAATCTCGCGTGCTTTAGGTGAAACCATGGTTGTTGCCATTGCGGCGGGTATGCAACCGAATCTGACTTTGAATCCCTTGGAGCCTTCGGCCACAATTACGGCCTTTATCGTGCAAGTGAGTTTGGGCGATTTGCCCCATGGCTCTATCGGTTATCAGTCGATCTATGTCGCAGGTTTAAGCCTGCTGTGTTTGACGTTGTGTTTTAATATTATCGGTTTGTGGCTTCGTAAGAAATTTCAGGAGAAGGAATAGATGGAATCAAGAAAAGACCTTCTATCCAATATCAAGCGCCGTCAGATGTGGGACTTTTGCTTTGCTTTGGCGGGGCTGATGGCTTTGATGTTTGCTTTGATCACATTGCTGGCGCTGATTGTGGATTTGGCAATCACGGGTGTCCCGCGCATTAATTGGGATTTCTTCACGAACTTTCCGTCGCGCTTTCCGGAAAAAGCCGGAATTCTGTCTGCGTGGGTGGGATCATTTTGTATCATGCTGACCACGGCGTTTTGCGCGATTCCACTGGGTGTCGCTGCTGGGGTTTACCTGGAAGAGTACGCTAAGAAAAACTGGGTCTCTTCATTGATTGAACTGAATATCATCAATCTAGCGGGAATTCCGTCGATCACTTATGGCCTGATGGCTTTGGGATTGTTTGTTTATAAATTGAAACTGGGGCAAAGCATTCTGACTGCGGGTCTGACATTGGGACTGCTGGTTTTGCCGATCATCATCGTGACGACTCGTGAAGCGATTCGCTCTATTCCAAATATCATCCGCGAAGCCAGTTATGCTATGGGAGCCAGCAAATGGCAGACCATCCGTTATCACATCTTGCCATACTCTTCGGGCGGTATTTTAACGGGCGTGATTATTTCTTTATCGCGCGCGATCGGGGAGACCGCTCCATTGATCACGATCGGCGCTTTGACCTTCATCGCCTTTTTGCCGACATCGCCATTGGACACTCATCTTCCATATTTAAATTTTCAATGGCTGATGGATCCATTCACGGTCATGCCTATTCAAATGTTTAACTGGTTGTCTCGTCCGCAGGCAGCGTTCCACGTGAACGCCGCTGCAACGGGTGTGATTCTATTGATAATGACCCTGATAATGAACGGCGGAGCCATCTGGCTGCGTTCCCGCTTCCGTAAAAAGATGAAGTGGTAGAAGGTTCGCCAAGTACGAGGCGAAAGGTACGGACTTACTTACTCCCATCGGGTGGTGAGTGGTCTAAAAAAACAGCTGCAGTTTCGTTAAAAAAACTGTGTTGGATAAAGAATTGATTTAGAAGATTAGGAATTTTTTATGAGTAACGAACTAGTTCTAAGAGCCGAAGTGAAAGACCTGATTTTTTCTTACGGAGAAAAAAAGGTTCTTAACGGTATTACTCTGCCGATTTACGAAAATCGTGTGACGGCTCTTATTGGACCTTCCGGTTGTGGTAAGACCACGCTGTTGCGTTGTTTTAATCGTATGCACGACCTGTATGCCAATGCTCACTATCAGGGCGAGATCACTTTGCATCCGGACGGCATCAATATTTTGGGTAAAGACATCGATCCGATGGAAGTGCGCATGCGTATCGGGATGGTTTTCCAAAAACCAAATCCCTTCCCAAAAAGCATTTACGAAAACGTGGCTTACGGTCTGAAAGTTCGCGGCGTTAAAAAGAAAGCTTTCATGGAAGAGCGCGTGGAAAAATCCCTGCAGCAAGCGGGCTTGTGGGCAGAAGTTAAAGACCGCTTGAATTCTTCAGCGACGGCATTGTCAGGCGGACAGCAGCAACGTCTGTGTATCGCCCGTGCCCTTGCAACTGAACCAGAAATATTATTATTGGACGAGCCAACCTCGGCCCTGGACCCAATCTCCACTCGTCATATCGAAGAACTGATTCAAGAGCTTCGTAAAGATGTGACTATTGCCATCGTCACACACAGTCTGCATCAAGCAGCCCGTGTGTCTGACTATACGGCGTTTATGTATCTGGGGGATCTGATTGAATTCGGTGGAAGCGATCAAGTCTTCACAAATCCGAAAGATCAGAAAACAGAAAACTACATCACCGGCCGCTTCGGCTAGACCCGTAGCGGTGAAAAAGGCCTGACTGCTGCGTTGTCGGTCTTTCTCCTCGCTTCGACGTGCAATTAGCACGCCTGCACTGCGGGGAAAGCCCTCCGCATTCAGACCTTTTTGACCGCTACAGGCGTTCTGGGGTTTTAACGCCGCCATCAATCGCGCTGTCGAAGTTCCTACGCTCATCCTTTGCAGCAGATCCTGCTTTTGGGTTTGAAGTAAGCTCACTAAGTTAGGACTGAAAGGTACGGACACACTTTTGGTAGCGCATTCGCGTTAATGTGATGACTATGTGCAGAACCATTCGGTTTTGCGGTGCGCACAAAGATCAATACAGCAATCATATATATTAATTTCTTTTGGCACGGATCTGGCTGACCTCTTTTTTAAAACGGAGGAAAACATGGAAATTCATACTCTGAGCGATTTCGAGGTCGAATCTCGGCTAAAACACTTAGCTCGGAAAGAGCGCGAGTTGTTGCATCTGGTTTTAGTTCATATCAAGGAAGTGGAAACTCGAAAGATCTTTCTTCAACGCGGACATGCCACAATGTACGACTATCTGACCAAGGAGCTCTCTTATTCTGGCTCGGCCGCAATGAGGAGACTGGAGGCTTCTCGTATTTTAAGGGACGTACCGATGGTTGCGGCAAAAATACATCAGGGCACACTAAATCTTGCTCAGCTTTCAGAACTTTCCCGTGCAATCAAAGAAAAAAGAAAAGAGGGCGTAGAAGTCAGCGTCCAGCAGAAAGTGGATTTAGTTAACATCATAAGTGGTAAAACTACACTAGAAACACAGAAAGAGATCGCTCAAGAATTGGAAATTAAATTAAAAAAAACCGAGCAAGTCCGCATGCAGCGGGACGAATCTGTCCATGTTTCACTTACTTTTTCGCGGAACCAGCATGAGACCGTCATGCAGGCAAAGGACAAGGCAGCCCATCTTCTTCAGGAAAATAACAGGGATCACTCTTTGTCGTCATTTTTCGAGATTCTCTCCAGAAGCTATATCTTAGGAAAAGTGAAATTGGCGATGGCTAGTAAGCTCGAAGACGTTCAGGCTTATGGAAAATTGGAAACCGAAGGGCGAGTATTGAAGTCGGTCACACCAAGACTTCGATCTTTAATTCTCGCCAGGGATCAATGCTGCCAGTTCCTGGATCCTGTAACCGGAAAAAAGTGCGGTAGCACCTATGGACTTGAAGTTGATCATCGTCAGTCTCAATGGGCTGGTGGCGACCATGCGGCTGCAAACCTTCAAACTTTGTGTTCGGCTCACAATAAATACAAGTATCAGCGTGAGGCGGGAATACAGGTAAAAGACTAGTTTAAGCTTTGGGTTCCATGCGCACCACGCGCGCGCAGCCCTGGCAGATTTCAGTCATTGGCCAGCTTAGTTCACCCTTGGCAACCTTCACCTCGGCGCCGCAATGAGGACAAGTCGTCTCGCCATTCAAAATCTGCCCCTCGGATTTGTAACCCTTGCGCGCAAAGAAAAACCCAAGAAAGAAAAACAACGGAACCAATACAAAGTGAAACACAGGAATCAAAATCGAAACCAGCGAAAGTCCCCACCATAAAGCCAGCTTCTTCAAAGCATTACGTGTTTTTTCAGCCGGATTAAAGCTTTTCACTTCCAGGTAACCAGTGGTGCGACGCTCATCCATTACATTCGATTCAATTTCAATTCTTTTGCCAGTCATGTTCCGAAGGCTACTCCTCAGAAACTCGAATTGATATACGCACCGTTTCGATGCACCACGCAATTCTTAGTCCCCCTCGGTAAACTGTCGTCTGGCACGGAAAACCAACTTTCAACTCTGTAACTCCTCTTTGTTTTTCCCATCCATTAATTTCAGTTTCTGTCAGGCGAGGAGGGGAAGTTATGAAGCAGCATTTTTTAGCTAAATTTGTACTATTTGGAGCGATGGCTTTAGTCACCGCAATGGCTATCAAAGCCCAAGCGCAAAGTCAGGGCGGAAGCCCCGAAGCAGCAGCACCCGACGTGGTGAACAGATCCACAACGATCATCTCAGACGAAGGAATTTCAATCCTAAAAAAAGGCTTCTTCGATTTTTACTCCGAAAGCAGCTACTACTATGACTACGACTTCGTAACAGATTCCCGCCTGCGCTATTACCAACCCATTAGCGATTTGGGCCCTGTGGGGCTATCAGCCTACATGGGAGCAAACATCCAGTATCAATCTCCAGGAGCCCTGTCGAAATACTATGACAACACAGTAAATCCCAACGTGGGGTTGCAGCTGCAATTCTATCCAGGAGTCAAACTTCAAGGACAAGTCGGTTACCGCACCCTGATGTCAATCGATGGGCAAGAACCCACTAGTACCTGGGATCCGCGAATGATCTTCAGTGCCGGTGATCTGCAAATGTGGGGCATGACCCAAAATTTTACAGAAGGCTATTTTGAATCTGCGTATGTACCCCGCTTGGATCCAACGCCAGTGACACTGGTTTGGTTGAAGCAAGGCTATCGTTGGTTTACTCAAGCAAAACTAACCATGGATGCCTACGGCGAAATCTATCAAAGAGTTAGCAACAGTAACGATCTTGGTCCAACCATGACTGAATGGCGAGCTGGCGGTCGTGCCACTTGGTCCGAAAAATCATGGAATATCAGCGCCTTGGTTTTCCATCCCTTTCAAAAACATACCTCCGAAGGCGAACTTGAAGGTTTGCTGGCTTTGGGGGGACAGTTCTAATGGGGGCAGTCGGGTTTGACGATCTTTTTTCAGTACTGACTTTCATCGTTGTGGTCGCAACCAGTTTATTTATATTGGATGATCTGTTTATTGATTCCGTGGCTCTTATAAAACGCCTCCGTCCTTTAAGACTGCCAATTAAATCTTTGCAACGTATGAAGGGCATTCCGCAAAAACACATTGCCATTATGATCGCAAATTGGAAGGAAGCGGAAGTGATCGGACCGATGATTCGGGGAAATATCCGCGGCATCGACTATCAGAACTACACTTTTTTCCTGGGAGTTTATCCAAATGACACCGAGACCTGGCAGGAAGCTGCCCGTCTTGAAAAAATGTATCCCGATAAAGTCGTCGTTGTAGTGAACTCCGAACCAGGTCCTACTTCCAAAGGGCAGATGCTCAACGAAATTGCCCGAAAGATCATGGACTCTGAAAAAGCCTCTGGCAAAAGTATGGATCTACTTTTGCTTCAGGACTCCGAGGATGTCGTGCATCCTCAGGCGTTTACGTTGCTGAACTACTATAGCAATCAAGCGGACTTCATTCAGATTCCGGTATTCTCTTTCGATGTTCCAAAAACTTCTTTGGTTGGTGGAGTGTACATCGATGAATTCAGCGAGTCTCACACCAAAGATCTTTTGGTCAGACAAGCGATGGGGGCGGCGATTCCTTCAGCCGGAGTGGGGACTTGTATCTCCCGGGAGTTTGTAAAAACCATGATGGCCCAGCAAAACGGTCAATTGATGAAAGAAGACACGCTGACCGAGGACTATCACTTAGGGATCATCGCCAAACCTTTAGGCTTTAAATCCCATTTTGCCTGTGTCGAGCTTGTCCATGAAAACGGTGAAAAAGAATTCATAGCCACTCGCGAATACTTTCCAAATCGTTTTTCGGCAAGTGTTCGTCAGAAATCGCGCTGGACGCTGGGAATTGCCTATCAGGGGCTTGCCAATATTCAGTGGAGTGGGGGATGGGTGGATCGCTACTTCTTGCTCCGCGATCGCAAAGGACCGGCTTGTAGTGTGCTGACCGTGGCATCTTTATTGGTGTTGATGGGAATGATCGGAACGGCTGCTTTCCAACAAGACATCCCAGCTGTACTTCGCACAGACTTATTTTCAGCACTATTGGCATTTAACGCCGGGGCAATGCTTTTACGGATTATTCAAAGAATGCATGCTGTGCATCGGGTGAATGATTTCAGTCAGGCCTCGATGGTGCCTGTGCGATGGTTGGTCGCAAATGCTGTGAATGTCCTGGCAAGTTTAAAAGCTCATCGTCAATATCGCGAAAGCCAGCGAACCGGTAAGCGACCGGCCTGGATTAAAACCGAACATCAAATGCCCGCGCATTTTGGCGTCGAAATCCCAGAGCCTGCCGAGGTCAGTATCAAATGAAGAGATTGATTTTTTCTGGGACAGTCTTATTGTTATCTGTAGCAACTTTTGCAGTGATTCAAACATCGCAAAAGACCCAGGAAAAATGCATCACCGTCGTTTACGACAGCTCCCGAAATCTTGAGGGTGCGTTGAAGGTGTTTGATCAGTTCCCTGATTTTCAAAGGGTTCTTGTTGAAATGAGCGGCTATTCCAGCGGACAGCTGGAACGCTGTCAGGTCAGCTTCATAGTTAATAGTGAGTTTGATAATCTAGTGCCGAAACCTTTAGTTGAGGATTTTCTTAACTCAAAACGCAATGTCGTATGGATGGGATACAACATCTGGTCCCTAGGAGATCAACTGAATAGAAAGTTGGGCCTTCGCTACATGGGCTCTTATTCAAAGGTCAGCTTTGATCGGTGTATTTTCTTTTACCGGGGGCGCAGCACTCGCTGCTCCGAGCCTGGGCTTTCCATGCATCCCGAAACCATTCCCACCAATGAAATGAATATTGAAATCATGGCTGAAACCAGGATTCGCGGACGGGAACTGACACCGTATCTGGTGCGCTCCAACAATCTGTATTATTTGGCCGATGTTAATTTCGGGAATGTTTTTCAGGACTTCCTAAGCGAGTTTGTCGGAGCCCGGCCTCGCAATAAGATCCTGCATGCGCAAACTGTAGCTGGTCCTGGTTAATAAGGTCTTGAATCTACTTTGCTCGTTCCTTAGAATATTCCCATGACATCATTTCACTCTGATAAATACTTTATTCGCGAATCCGTATTCAATTTGGTCGAGCTTTCTTTATTGGCGCGCATGTATGAAGAACACTGTGTGCCGACTGCAGGTGGCGATTTAAACAAGCAGTCCTTGTCGCAGACGTTGCTTAAAATGAAGGCAACAGAAGGCAAAGGTGCCTTGCGCGTGGCCATTCACGATACAGACCCTGTGGGTTTTTATTGGAACTATGATGGTAACGAAACATTGTGGGTGCATCCCACTCACAGAGGCGAAGGCGTGGAGCAAGGGCTTCGCGGATGAATCTGGAGTTCTGGCGCGGACGACGTGTCTTTATCACTGGGCACACGGGCTTTCGCGGCAGTCATCTGGCCTTAGCATTAAAGCAGGCAGAAGCTTTAGTTTTTGGTTTTTCTCTTCCTCCTTCGACCAATCCCAATTTCTTTGAAGTCGCAAATATCGGTCAGGGTATCAATTCCACCTTCGGGGATGTTCGCGATGCTTTGGCGTTGAAAGCGGCCCTTGAGTATTCCGAAGCCCAAGTGGTTTTCCATCTGGCGGGCGGAGGTGGTCTGCGCGATTCCTGGGATCGCGTCAGTGATACGTATTCTTCTCAAGTCATGGGTACTGTGAATTTGCTGGAGGCGTTGCGAGAAACCGCCACTGTGCGCGCGATGGTGATGCTGTCTTCTGATAAAGTTTATCGCGCGCAAGCGCAGTCTGGCGCCGCGACTGAAGACTCTCCCTTGGCAGGGCAAGCCCCAGCAGCAACAGCCAAAGCCTGCACAGATCTAATTCTTGAATCCTATTTGCAAGGCGTATTTGCACCAGAAAAATACAACAAACATAAAATCGCGTTGGCTTCCGCACGCATGGGTTCCGTGATTGGCGGGGGAGACTTCGCCACCGAAAGTTTCATCTGGCAGCTGGCGCAAGCCGCTCAAGCGGGTTTGGATTTGCCATTAAAAAATCCAGATTCAATTCGTCCCTGGATGCACGTCGATGACTCGATAAATGCGCTAACAGCATTGGCCGAGGCGTTGTTCGAACAAGGCCCCAAGTACTCAGGCGAGTGGAATTTCGGCGTAGGCGCAGCTCATCAACTGTCCGTCGGGCAAGCCGCTGAAATCTTTAAAGCCAAATATCTGGGAGCCGCAATTCAGAAATTTCAAACGACGACCAAGGGCTCCGTTCACGGATTGTTGAACTGTGAAAAAGCCACTACGCAGCTCTCGTGGCAGCCGCAAGTTTCGGCAGAGCAAGCGCTTGAGCGTGTATCTGATTGGTACAAGAACTATTTTAAATAGAAAAAAATCAAGGTTACCCCAGTTTAAGAGCCATCAATTTTTCAATCTTTTCCAAGCGTTCTTCCAGCGAGGATTCCGACGAAGCCTTTTTTAAAAGAGAATTAGCCAAAGTTTGATAGGGAATTCCCTGTTTTTGTCCTTCGCTCTTAAGCCAGTTCAAAACTTCAAGATCAAGACGAATTGAGATGCTGACTTTGACATCAGCAGAGGCTAGCGCTGCCACTTTTTGTGGGTGCTTCGTTTGTTTGGCTGTCTTCATAGCTTCTTTTAAACTTTTATGTTTTTTCATAATTCTCAATCTCGCTTCGGGTTGCCCTACGGGCTGAAATGATTCTGATAACATCATCCACAACTTCCGAAAAAATCACGACAATGATTCCCAAGTGGTTCCGCCCAATTGCCCAGAAGCGGTCTTCTTGATTAGAGGAGTGAGCGTCGTCGTATGTTATCGTGAACTCGCCCCTAAAAATCAGAATGGCGTCTTCAAAGCTTATCCCGTGTTTCTTTTGGTTTAAGACGTTTTTATTGTCATCCCATTCGAAAATCATTATAGCACACCGTATATTCAATGTAAATACTGCGTAAGTGCAGGATTTCTTTGGCGAATGATATGCAACTTAAGGGTTTATTTAGGGTCGAATTAAAAGGTGAGCGATAGCTATGCGTGTCCGATAGCTAGACAAATCAGCCAAATTGCTGGGAATCTAACGGAGTGATTTAAGCGTGAATTTAGTTTTTGATATACTTCTTTCGAATTTTAAGAATTTCCCAAAGTACGCGGAAAATCTCGCGGCTGATTTTCACTTTAGAACCAGGCACATCCCGCCATTCGGTTACTGGATACTCGATGACCGAGTAATTCTTCAAACGCAATAATATCTCAACGTCAAAAACCCACTTGCCAATGAACTTTTCACTGAACGCTGTTTGAATCGTAGATGGTTTAAACAGCTTTGCTCCACACTGAGTATCATAGCTTTTAACGTGCAGAAGCTCGCCCACAAGGGTCGCAAAGCCACGCCCCAGGTAATGGCGCAACGGCGACCTGCGCACATCGGCACCAAGGCGATAAACGCGGCTACACCAGATGGAATCCACATGTCGATAGTGACTTGCGTATTGAAGCATCTTTGGAATTTCAGAAAGGGGAGTCGCCAGATCAGCATCCCAAAATCCCAGCCAAGAATCGTCGTCAAAATTGACTTTCTTCTGAACTTCAATCATGCCCTGACGAACCGCCTCGGCTTTGCCTGAATTTTTAGCAAGTTTGACCAGATGAATGAAAGGATACTTCTTGGAAGCCTCTTCAATGATTGAAGCGGTACGATCCTTTGATCCGTCGTCCACGAAGTAAAATTCAATACCCATGGAATCACCTTGAACAAATGATTCAAGATTGATTCTTTTTTCTTCGTTATAACAGGGCACTATCAAAGCAATCATATGAATATGATTCATCGGGCATTTCAAAAGTACAAGGAGCAAAACGCGATATACGACGAAAGATCAAACTTGTAGGGAAGTGATCCCAGTTAAGCGATCAATTTTACTTCTATGGACATTTTTAACCCGGCTTTGCGAAAGGAATCCCGAATGGAGCATTCTGCAGCTAGCGCCTCGGAGAGGCCGCATTTTTTGGCTATTTTTACGGCCAGCTCGATGCTAACGTGTTGACGTCCTTTTTCGATATCGCAAAGAGTGCTTTTCGAGATTTTTAAGAACTGCGCCATATCTGTTTGTGAAAGATCTTTGTTGGTGCGAGCGGAACGTAAAAAACCACCAAAGGAGAGGGGTGGAGCGCCTTTTTCCAAAAGTTTTCCAAGGTTTTTAGTACGCATGTTTATTTACCTCAATGGCGGTGATTTCAATTTCATTGTCAGTAACAGTGTAAATGACCCGATAAGCCCTGTTTAAGCGGGCAGAGCGTTCTCCTAAACGATGACCTTTTAAGGGTTCATCGTGATAACCGCTAAGTTTTCGAGTTTCGCGAATTCCAATAATCTGCACAGTTTCAACCCAGTATCTAAGTGCTTCCTGGATGTGCTGCGGAAGTCGATTGATCTGCTTTTCTGCGGATCGACTGACGAGCACGGTGGTAACAGGTTTCACTGTTGCCCTTCTGTACGGTATTCTACCGTACTTTATATTGAGTGTCAAATATTATATTCCTCGTGAATGCTGCAAATTGTAGGGACGATCTTAAAGGGGCTGTATTCGAAGGAGGTGACATTGGAATCCGAATTCGGATACTTTGTTTTTTTTGGAGCAGCAACGATAGACAAGCTAATGCTTGGCGTAATTGAAGCTTTTCTTAAGAAGCGTCGAATGTTCCCACAACGAATATCACTTTTATAAGGCAAGGGATTGGTATACGATTCCCAACCTTAAGTAAGTTTACGGGGTCATTATGCGCATTCTAGTTACCGGCGGAGCAGGATACATCGGCTCGCACACAGCAAATCAGTTGATACAGGCAGGCCACCACGTAGTGGTGTTCGATAATCTATCAACCGGCTTTATCGAATCTGTTCCCAAAAATTCAGTGTTTGAAAAAGGTGATGTAACCGACGCAGCAGCATTGTCTGGGGTCATGGTTCGCCACAAAATCGAAGCCGTCATTCATTTCGCGGCGAAACTTTCCGTAGCTGAATCGGTCTCTCATCCAACGTCGTATTACCATAACAATACCCTGGGCATGTTGAACTTGGTTCAAGCCTGCAAAGACAACAACATTAAATACGTTGTGTTTTCATCCACGGCTGCATCTTACGGTCATGGGGTTGAGAGTGGGTTGTTAAACGAAACTCTGCCAACAGTTCCCATTAATCCCTATGGCTGGTCCAAAGTTATGAGCGAAAGAATCTTAACTGAAGGTGGAAAAGAGTACGGCATTAAAAACGTCATTCTAAGATACTTCAACGTCGCTGGCGCAGCCTTGGATGGAAAAAACGGGCAAAAAACGGCCAATGCTTACCACTTGATTCACGTGGGCAGTCAGGCCGCTGTGGGTAAAAGGAAACAGGTCGCTATCTACGGAACTGATTATCCAACTCCAGACGGCACCTGTATCAGGGACTACATCCACGTCGAAGACTTAGCGCAACTTCATGTGCTGGCGCTAAACTATCTGGTCGCAGGTGGCGAGTCAGACGTGTTCAACTGTGGTTACGGACACGGTTTCTCGGTCCGGGAAGTTCTAACGACTTTGCGCAAAGTAAGTGGCAACGAATTCCCGATTGTCGAAGAAGGTCGTCGCGCAGGGGACCCGGCCATTTTGATCGCTGACTCCAGCAAGATCAGAAAGGCCTTTAAGTGGGAGCCCAAATACGACAATCTTGAAGTCATCTGTAAGTCCGCTTTCGATTGGGAACGCAGTCTTTAATTTGATCTTATTGCACAGCGCAAGATTGCTAATTTCCAAATGGCCGAGTAGGCTTCGTACCCTATGAGCAAGGCAGCCCGAAATACCGTTTTATGGACCCTTTTAGTGACCGTGGTCCTATTTGTGTTTTCCCTTTTTGGAAGACGCATTCATGTCGATGAGGCAGTTCTGGCTGAGCCCACATATTGGCTCGCTACGAATGGTTTCCTTCGCAGTGAAGGTTTGCGTGGTTGGCAACTTGCGGAAGAGCATTTCTTTTTCACCCACAAATTGTACCTCTATGCAGGCTCGCTTTTCGTAAAGCTCTTTGGTTGGGGTGTGTATTCAATTAAAGCCACCAGTCTGTTTTATTTTATGTCTCTGCTGGTAGCATGGAAGTTTGTCTTCAAACGCCTTCAAGCTCCCGCAGAGTTGTTCCTAGTATTCGGCCTGTTGCTGCTAACCAATGCCCATATTTACGAGCTGGCCTTTGTCTATCGTCCCGAAATCGCGGTGGCGTTATTTGCGACAGTGACCTATTTGTTTCTGAATGAGTTTTTAAAGCAAGGCCGCGGTATCTTTATCGCTCTTGCTGGCATGACCGCAGCACTCGCGATCGGACATCACTTAAACGGTGTGGTTGTTCCGGGCGCAGCCTGTGTATTGCTATTGTTCCGCCGCAAGTTTGTGCCAATGCTAGCCTTTGGCTGTATCGCAGCTTTGGGGTTTTTATTTCATTTGCTGGAAGTAAAAAACATGGCCGATATCACCATGATGGTGAACCAGTTCAAAAACATGCAAGACATCGGAACTGGTCATTTCTCGTTCTGGCATTATCCGCTGAACATTTTGAATGAACAACAGCGCTTCTTGCACTCGCCTAAAGAAATCGCATTCTCGCTATTCAGTTTCACAGTCATTTATTTTGGTCGAAAGCAGATTTGGGCGAAATATAAGGACCTTGCGGTCTATGCGATTGCCGGCAGTCTTTGGCTTGCTCTGATCGCCCACGGCAAGGATACGAAGTATCTAACTTTGTTCCTGCCTTTCATTGTCTTTTTGACGACGGTCTCTTTGCCAGCGGCTTTTACAGCGCATCGTAAGGTTGTGGCTGTGTTAGCGGTTTTGTTCCTGGTGGGGCAATGGCAATCCAATCTTGATTTTACCTTCAACAAAGAATCGCGCCCGCAAAGATATTCCGAACTAGTTGCTGATCTTCCTGAAGGATCACATCTATTGGGGCCGGTGTATTTCGTATTTGATGCAGTTCCCAAATATCGTTATCAAACTTTTATTTCTTATCAGTTCCAGGCATCTCATAAACATTTTGAGATGACGGCTGAAGGGCTAAATGCAGCATTAGATCAGCATGATATTAATGCGGTGATCTTTGATAAGGAATTTGGCGAGCGCTTCCAAGTGAATGAAAATTCATTTCCGAAGTTCTCGTTGGTGAAACATATCCAGGGGAGTGATCCTCTATGGTATTTCGTAAGAAAGTAGTTTTTAAAAGGTGAGCACTATGGATTTTAATGGATTGAAGTATCTGATTGTAGGAAGTGGTTTTTACGGCGCCGTGATTGCCGAAAGAATTGCCAATGAACTAAAAGAAAAAGTTCTGGTTATTGATCGTCGTGATCATATCGGTGGGAATTCCTATTCCTATGCTGATGCCGAAACGAATGCGGAAATCCATAAATACGGTTCGCACATCTTCCATACATCAAACGAAGAGGTTTGGGCCTATATCAATCGTTTCACGACGTTTAATTCCTATCAGCACCGTGTGCTGACAAAATACGAAAATAAAACGTACTCAATGCCGATCAATTTGATGACGATTAATTCCTATTACGGGAAGAACCTAAATCCAGTCGAGGGCGAGGCGTTCATCAAATCAGAAATCGAACGCGACCACATCGAAAACCCACAAAACCTGGAAGAAAAAGCCATCAGTTTGATCGGCCGCCCACTCTATGAAGCCTTCATTAAGGGCTATACCAAGAAGCAATGGGAAACTGATCTAACGAAGCTTCCTGCGAATATCATCACTCGTTTACCAGTGCGTTTTAGCTATAACGACCGTTACTTCAACGACAAATACGAAGGACTTCCTGTCGATGGCTACGGCAAGATCTTCGAAAAAATGCTGGATCACGAGTTGATCACGACGAAACTTGGTGTGGATTTCTTCGATATCCAAAAACAAATCCCTAAGGATTGCTTGGTCATCTACACAGGTCCAATTGATAAGTACTTCAACTATCAGTTTGGGTCATTGGGGTGGAGAACTACAGATTTCGAACAGCAGACTGTGGACACTAAAGACTTCCAAGGAACGTCAGTAATGAATTACGCGGGTGAGGACGTGCCTTACACACGTATCCACGAATTTAAGCATTTCCATCCAGAGCGTAAGCAATCTGATACTAAGACGGTTATTTTTAAAGAATACTCTCGTTTCGCCAAAGAGAACGACGTTCCTTACTATCCGATCAATACTGACAAGGACAAGGAGATCTTCGCGCAGTACAAAGCACTTGCGAAGGATGAAAAGAATGTTATCTTTGGTGGTCGTTTAGGGAACTACGTGTATGTTGATATGCATCAAGCAATCGCAATGGCGTTAAACACCTTTGATTCAAAAATTAAGAACGGTCAGTGGAGACAGTAAAATGAGCAAGGATCTTTCGGTTGTAATGCCGGTTTATAATGAAGAAGAATGTATTTCTCAAGTTGTTGAGAAATGGGTTGTTGCTTTAGATAAATTGAATATCTCTTACGATATCAACGTTTATAACGATGGTTCGAAAGATCAAACCCTGGCGGCTTTAAATTCCGCAGCACAAAAGTTCCCGACTTTGAAAGTGAACGACAAAAAGAACAGCGGCCATGGTCCGACGATTCTTTTGGGATACAAAAACTCCACAAACTACCAATGGATCTTTCAAATCGACTCAGACGACGAGTTGGGACCTGAAAAATTCGCTGAATTGTGGGCAGACCGCGCTAACTACGACTTCCTAATCGGTCAACGCGACGGTCGTTTCAGCCCACTGCCACGTAAAATCATCAGCTTGATTTCACGCTGGGTTGTATGGGTATTTTACGGAACGGGCGTGTGGGACGTGAACTCTCCATACCGTTTGATGCGTGCCGAAAAGTTCAAACCTGTATATAACGAGATCCCTGCGGACACTTTTGCTCCAAACGTGATCATCACTGGTATGGCTTGTAAAAAGAAAATGCGCATCAAAGAGATCCAAGTTCCGTACAAGGATCGCCAGACTGGCGAAGTTTCCATTAAAAAATGGAAACTTTTTAAAGCTGCGGTGAAGTCATTTAGACAAACGATTAAAGCTGCATTCTAATTAAGTTAAATTCAATTCTGATTGCGGTGCCTTGGTAGATCTTAACATTGTGTGAGGCATATTTAGGCACTGTATTGAGCGGGGTTTCAGGGTTGGCTCCCGCTGTAATCAGTATGATCACCATTATTTGAATCATTGGACCGATAATGAAAAGAATAGTTCAATATATTCCCTATATTTTACTTTCAATCATTGCCCTCTTTTTTATCAGAAATCTTGGTAACCCTCTGCAGGGTATGCATTTTGTTCGCCAGTCAGATACTTTGATGACAGGCGTAATATACTGTTACGAGTCGGCTCCATTTCTTGAGCCAAGAATCGCATTTCGTGGTGCCCTGCCAAAGGGTGTTGTTAGGGGAGAGTTTCCTCTTTTTAGCTATATCGTCAGTTTGCCGTGTAAGGCGACAGGTGTTTGGAGCTATGTCTTTCCAAAGATTCTGGCTTATTCCTGTTTTTTGATCGCATTGTTGTTCTGGGTTCGGATGCTGTTTCCAGACAACAAGGAAAAGCAAAAGATTTTTGCAACTTTAAGTGTGGCGATATCGGCAATCGTGACTTACATGTTGATACCGATACCAGATGCCATGGTGTTTTTGTTCTTTTCAGGATCAGCCGCATTATTCAGGGTTAAAAGCGAACGCTCTTGGCTCAAAGTGCTTTTAAATTTAATGGGGTTTACATTGATCTCAGTTGGCTTTGCTATGAGGCCGTATTTTATATTCCTCATTCCCTACTTATTTTTGATCACAAAAGACCGTCGATTTATTTACAGTTTACTGCCTTCTGCTGGAATCTATTTCTGGTGGTATAAGACGATGGTTCCAACAAGTGACATTCTCAATTACTATTATACGGGTATGCCGACGCTTGAGCATATGTTCAGCGATTTTTTGCCGTCCCTAGCAAGTGGCGTATTTCCTTTTTTACGTGATCAGTTTGAAATTTTTGGTCTGATTTTTCTTTTCTATGGGATTCGAAAAAACAAAATAGTAGCCATATACGGCCTGGTGGTTCTGTTAGTTATGTATTTTTTGAGGGGTAGTCACTTGAGTGCTCATCAATACTACATTGTTTCAGCAACTCTGATTGGCCTGCATTTGATGACGGAAGGCGCAATTCAAATAAGTAAAAGTAAACGGGCATTGATATTAACGCTGATGATTTTGGTGTTGATTGCATCAGATCAGCATCATTGGCACAAGCCAAACGTCAATTTTGAAGCGGTTAGAAGGGATGCAGAGCAAAACAGTCGATTTGAAAATCGAATTTGCATGAAGAATTTTGGCCTGTCTGCTGGATTTTACTACGCTTTGAGGACCGGTTGGGCTGACTCCTGGAGTGGATTTATAGTCGATACTTTCCCAAGAATTGAAATGGCGGATTCTTCGGTGGAGTATAAGTGCCCCAAAGGGGCTTATATAATGGATCAGAACAACTATCTAACTAACTGATCATTTGTCCGCAATCTTATTACGTGCTGCGTTTGCGGGAATTAGATTCGCGGCGCAGCAGTTGAACAGCTTTATTTGAAATTCCTGAAAGGTCATCTATAGTTGACGCATTCGAGAGTGAGCTTGTTCATGGAATATTCGCAGCCCAAATGGCCTATTGAATCTGAATCTAAAATTTCACGGAATATCTGGCTGTCTTTGTGGGCGCTTTTCGCCGTTTCCATGTTTGTTTCAAAAAGTGGAATTTCAATTTTCGGAACGATCCTACTTTTGTGGTCTCTGTTTAAGATTAATTGGAAAGCGACGATTCGGCAGAACTACTGGTTCGCGGTTTTGTTGAGTATTTATCCGTTGGCGATTTTGGTAAGCTTGCTTTCCATTGCAGGGTTAGATGCTGCTCTTAAGGTTGCACGCGAATGGGCTTGGCCTCTATACATCATTCCTTTCTCTTTGTTGTTCCAGGATAAAAAAGGAATCAAAGTTTTTAGTTGGGGTTCGGCGATAGGTTTGATCGCGGCTTTTATTAAGGCGATTGTTCTGTTTGGATCTGATTGGCATTGGGCACTAGGTTCACAAACACGTGTGGCTAGCTTTTGGGATATCTCGCGTTGGGGATATTTCCTTTCTTGTTCCTCTGTGGTGTTGTTTGCACTGATAGGTCACTCCGTAACTTGGAGTAAAATGAATAGGCTCCAGAAAGTCGCGCTACCGCTTCTACTGGTGTGTTCTTTGGTTTTCTTGGTTCTTTCCAATACCCGCGGTCCTTGGCTCGCGACATTCCTGGGACTAGCGGCTTTGGGTGTTTCGGGAAAACGCTATTTTAAAATGCTTTGTGCCTTTGCTGTTTTTGTCGTGTTGTCATTGGTGGTGACCCCTGGAGTGTTGGATCGTCTGGAAAGCTCCTTCAGCGCAAAAACTGAAAATGGTGTTGTAACCTCAAAAGACGCCTCAAATGCGGGCCGCCTTCATATGTGGCAGGTGAATTTGGAAATGGCCCAAGAGAACCTGTTCTTCGGCACTGGGTTCGAGTCTGTTGAAAAACCACTTCGTGAATTCATCGAGAAAAAGGGTACAGAATACCGGAATCGTTATGTCTTTTCTGAGTTCAGTTTCCGTGACCAACACAGCAGCTATTTGCAGATTCTGGTTCAGTTGGGAATTGTCTTTTTTGTCTTCTTCTGGGGAGTCGTTGGGATATTGGTTCTGCTATCTTTTCGAGCATTTTTTAAAAGTCAGGATGTTTGGGTAAAAACGGCCTTTGCGTTGACTGTCACACAGCTATTTATGTTTATTTTCTATTCATCGATTTCCAGCTTCGAGGGGTTGTGGTTTTACCCGACGCTTCTAGTTTTATCTGCGGCGGTTATGCAGCATAAGGCCAAGCTGAATATCGCTTGAGTCATAGAATTGTTTGGATAGAATTTCAGTTTTCGATTTAGTTAGGCAAGGAAAGTATATGATTTTTGTAACAGGCGGCGCGGGTTTTATCGGCTCCAACTTCATTCTTAACTGGCTGGATAAGCATAAAGAGCCAGTAGTAAATATCGATAAACTGACTTATGCCGGAAATTTGGAAAATCTTAAGAGTGTTGAATGCAATCCGAACTATATTTTTGCAAAGGTCGATTTGTTGGATCAAACCGCTTTGGCTGAACTTGTTGGTAAATATAAGCCAAGAGCTATCTTGAACTTTGCAGCAGAAAGCCATGTTGACCGTTCCATCCACGGTCCTGGCGACTTCATTCAAACTAATATCGTTGGTACGTTTAATCTTTTGGAAGTTACGCGTGCTTATTGGGGTACTTTGCCAGAGGCAGAAAAGAAGTCTTTCCGTTTCTTGCACGTATCAACTGATGAAGTATACGGAAGCCTTGAGATGAACGATCCTGCGTTCAGCGAAACTACTCCGTATGCTCCGAATAGTCCTTATTCCGCATCCAAGGCTGCCAGTGACCATTTGGTCCGTGCTTATCACCATACATACGGTTTACCGACAGTGACTACAAACTGTTCTAACAACTATGGTCCATATCAGTTCCCAGAGAAATTGATTCCAATCGTGATTCATAACGCCCTTAAAGGGAAGGATCTGCCAATTTATGGTGACGGTTCTAATATCCGTGATTGGTTGTATGTAGTTGATCACTGTGAGGCGATCGAACTTGCTTTAGACAAAGGTCGTTTGGGCGAGACCTACAACGTAGGTGGCTGGAACGAAAAAAAGAACATCGAAGTGGTCGATACCATTTGTGGAACGTTGGATAAATTGCGCCCCCGATCAGATGGCAAAAGCTATCTGACTCAAAAAGTATTTGTGAAAGACCGACCAGGTCACGACAAGCGCTATGCGATTGATGCGACAAAAATTGAAAAAGAGCTTGGCTGGAAGCCAAAAGAAAACTTCGAAACTGGCCTAGCAAAGACGATCAAGTGGTACCTGGATAACGAAACTTGGGTTTCCAATGTCGTATCTGGCAACTACCGTGAATGGCTTGATAAAAACTACGAGGGACGTAAGTAATGAAGGGCATTATTCTTGCCGGTGGTTCTGGCACACGCTTGTATCCTGCAACAACGGTCGTTAGTAAACAGCTTTTGCCTATTTATGATAAGCCAATGATCTATTATCCGCTGACGACTTTGATGCTGGCAGGGATCAAAGATATCCTGATTATTTCCACTCCGATGGATACCCCACGCTTCGAGCAGCTGTTGGGAAATGGTTCCCAATGGGGAATTAACATTTCCTATGCAGTTCAACCTTCTCCAGACGGACTTGCACAAGCATTCATCATTGGAGAAAAGTTCATCAATGGTTCTGAGTGTGCTTTGGTTCTTGGCGACAATATTTTCTACGGCCAGGGTTTCAGCAAAATGCTTAAAGAGGCTGCGGAATTGAAGAGCGGGGCAAGCGTATTTGCGTATAAGGTTATGGATCCGGAACGCTACGGCGTGGTCGAGTTCGATGCTCAAGGCAAAGCCAAAACAATCGAAGAAAAGCCCGCACAGCCAAAATCTAATTACGCCGTTACCGGTTTGTATTTCTACGATAAGCATGTTGTGGAATATGCGAAGAGCTTGAAGCCTTCTAAACGTGGCGAGCTTGAAATCACAGATCTGAATCGAATCTACCTTGAAAAGGGCAATTTGAATGTCCATACCATGGGTCGTGGGTTTGCCTGGTTGGATACTGGAACTCATGAGAGCTTGCTTGAGGCGAGTATGTTTATTCAAACAATTGAAACTCGTCAGGGTGTGAAGGTAGCTTCTCCGGAAGAAGTTGCTTTTAGGATGGGAACAATCTCAAATGAGCAGCTATTGCAACTTGCAGAACCTTTGAAAAAAAATCGTTATGGGCAATATCTGATTCAATTGGCTATAGAGGGTATATAAGTGAAAGTGACTGAAACTTCGCTAAATGACTGCTACCTTATTGAGCCAACAGTTTTCGGGGATTCCCGCGGCTTTTTCATGGAAAGCTTTAATCAAAAAAGATTCAATGAGTTAACCAATACTAATTTTTCTTTCGTCCAGGATAATCATTCTCGTTCCGGCAAGGGTGTTCTGAGAGGATTACATTATCAAATAAAAAATTCTCAAGGTAAGCTTGTTCGTGTTACTCGGGGTGAAGTTTTTGACGTAGCTGTTGACTTGAGGAAATCGTCTCCAACTTTTGGAAAATGGTTTGGCTGTATATTGAGTGAAACAAATAAATTTCAACTTTGGGTGCCTCCGGGATTTGCGCATGGTTTTGTCGTGCTATCAGAATCGGCTGAGTTTTTATATAAGGCTTCAGACTATTACGCTCCTGAATTTGAGCGCTGTATATCCTGGAACGACTCCACATTGAAAATTGACTGGCCTTTGTCTTTTGAACCTGTTCTTTCCGAAAAAGATAAGAAAGGTACGGAGTTCAAGTCGGCAGAGGTTTATGAATGAAGAAGATTTTGATCTTTGGAAAAAATGGGCAGGTCGCATGGGAGCTTCAACGCTCCTGTGCTGTTTTGGGAGAAATCAGAGCTTGCGCCAGTGACGAGGTGAATTTAGAAGACAATTCACAAGTTGCAGAGGTTATTCGTTCCTATAAGCCTGATTACATTATCAATGCAGCTGCCTATACAGCTGTAGATAAAGCTGAGACGGACGAGGAACGCGCCACCCAAATTAATGGTACAGCCGTGGGGGTCATGGCCGACGAAGCCAAAAGATCCGGCGCTCGTTTCATTCATTATTCGACTGACTATGTTTTCGATGGACAAAAAGAAGGTGCTTATACTGAAAAGGACGTTCCGAATCCCTTGAATGCTTATGGTCGCTCGAAACTAAAAGGTGAGCAGTTAATTCAAGAAATTGGCGGCGAATATTTAAATTTGAGAGTTTCTTGGGTCTATTCTAACTATGGTAGCAATTTCTATAATACGATGAAGCGTCTCGCGACCGAAAAACAAGAATTAAGTATTGTAAATGATCAGTGGGGTGCTCCTACTTGGTCTCGGAATATTGCTGATCTCACAGCCCAAATATGTACACGAGACTTCGGAATAGCGGAAAGCGGTATTTTTCATTTAGCCCCGAAAGGTGAGACAACTTGGTTTGGTTTTGCCTCGGAAATCTTCAGCATCATGAAGAGGAGAAGCATTGGAAGACCAATTATTGTTAAGAATATAAAACCAATTTTATCAAGCGATTACGCTTCAAAGACGGTTCGGCCTCAGAATTCCCGGATGAACTGTGCTAAGCTTCAAGAGTGTTTTGGATTTAGTATGCCGAATTGGCAAGACTCACTTGAGGATGCGTATGATGAGTACTATCGCATTTTGGAAGTTTACGGATTGTGAAATTGGGTATGGGCAGTAAGATGCCCGGCAACGAAATTATGTTTGCTAAGTTATTAAATTTATAAGAATGGAACTTTTATGAAAAAAGCATTAATTACTGGAGTAACTGGGCAAGACGGTGCCTATTTGGCGGAACTACTTTTGAGCAAAGGTTACGAAGTTCACGGAATTAAACGTCGGACCTCTCTGTTTAATACCGATCGGATTGATCATTTATTTAAGGATCCACATATTCCGGGACAACACTTCTTTTTGCATCATGGTGACTTGACAGATTCATCTTCCCTTTTGCGTATTATTCAGCAGGTTCAACCAGATGAGATTTATAATCTAGCGGCCCAAAGTCACGTCGCGGTTTCATTTGAGGAACCTGAATACACGGCGAATAGTGATGCATTGGGAGCTCTGAGAATTTTGGAAGCAATCCGAATTTTGGATTTAACAAAAAAAACCCGTTTCTACCAGGCATCCACTTCCGAGTTGTACGGCCTCGTTCAGGAGATTCCTCAAAAAGAGACCACGCCATTTTATCCAAGAAGTCCTTATGCAGTCGCAAAACTTTATGCTTACTGGATTACAATTAACTATCGAGAGTCTTATGGAATATACGCTTGTAATGGGATCTTGTTTAACCACGAAAGTCCATTAAGAGGCGAAACTTTCGTAACTCGTAAGATCACCCGAGCATTGGCACGTATCAAACTTGGTACTCAAGATTGTCTATATCTCGGAAATATGGATGCAAAGCGCGACTGGGGGCATGCGAAAGATTACGTAGAAATGCAGTGGATGATGCTTCAACAAGAAGATCCTGAGGATTTTGTTATTGCTACAGGAGTGCAAAAAAGTGTCCGCGAGTTTGTGGAAATTGCCGCTGCCGAACTTGGTATGAAGATTTCCTGGCGCGGCCATGGAGTCGATGAAAAAGGCTATGACGAAAAAGGCCGTTGTATCGTTGCTGTGGATCCTAGATATTTCCGACCAGCCGAAGTTGAAACACTTTTAGGAGATGCTTCAAAAGCAAAAAATAAGCTGAACTGGACACCAAAAATTACCTTTGCAGAACTTGTTAAAGAAATGGTTCATGCTGATTATATCCAGGCAGAACTTGAAATTAAGCATGGCGGTTCAACTAAAGTTGTTAGGCTTGATCAGTGAAAATACTAATTACAGGGGCGACAGGCATGGTAGGTAAAAATCTTATCGAGCATCCTGTAATCGCTCAAAACGAAATATTGAAACCAACCCGCTCAGAAATGGATTTAAGTTCAAAGGAACAGGTTGAGACTTATTTGGATACCCATCGTCCTGATTTTGTGATTCATGCGGCTGGAAGAGTTGGCGGTATTCAAGCGAATATTAAAAATCCAGTGGCTTTTCTGGTCGATAACGTTGATATCAATCGAAATCTTATAGGTGCTTGCTATAAACTGGGAATTAAGAAGATGATCAATTTAGGTACGTCCTGTATGTACCCACGAAATGCTCCAAATCCATTATCCGAAGGAATGGTACTCCAAGGGGAGCTTGAGCCCACCAATGAGGGGTATGCAATTGCCAAGATCATGGCTCAACGGTTGTGCCATTACATAATGAAAGAAGATCAGAGCTTTCACTTTAAAACAATGATTCCCTGCAATCTCTACGGGCGCTACGACCATTTTGATCCTCAAAATTCCCATATGATACCTGCAGTTATTCGTAAAATTCACGAAGCTCTAGTCAATGGATGTGCAGAGGTTGAAATTTGGGGAAGTGGTGAGGCTCGAAGGGAGTTTATGTACGCTGGAGATCTGGCTGATTGTGTGTCTAAAGGTCTAGTCAATTTTGAAACCCTTCCAGGGGTAATGAACGTTGGATTGGGCGTCGACTATAGCGTCAATGAATACTACCAAGCAGTTGCTGAAGTCGTCGGTTATAAAGGTAAGTTTATCCATGACCTTTCTAAGCCAGTAGGGATGAAGCAAAAATTGGTTTCAACAAAGTTGGCGGAGAGTTGGGGTTGGAGAAGTAAAGTATCTCTTCACTCTGGTATTGAGAAGACTTTGTCTTATTACTTAAATTTGGGAAAATAGAGGTTTGTATGGAAATGTTTTATCCGCTTGCGACATCTAGTTGGGACAATCTTGAAGTTGAAGCTATTCATAAAGTAATTGCCACGGGCATGTACACAATGGGCAAGCATGTTGCTAAATATGAAGAAGAGTTTGCGAAATTTCTAGGTTCTAATCATTGCGTGATGGTTAGCTCAGGTTCAACAGCGAATCTTTTGATGGTAGCCGCACTTTTTTATAGAAAAGAAAATCCACTTAAGCGCGGTGATGAAGTGATTGTGCCTGCGGTATCCTGGAGCACAACTTATTTCCCATTGGCTCAATACGGACTGAAGCTTAAATTTGTAGATATCGATATAGAAACTTTGAACTACGATCTCAATGCTTTGCGAGATGCTGTGACCGACAATACACGAATGATAATGACGGTGAATTTATTGGGAAATCCTAACAATTTTACCGAAATTAAAAATATTATTGGTGAACGAAAGATTGAGTTGGTTGAAGACAATTGCGAATCTTTGGGAGCTACCTTTGAAGGTAAACAAACTGGTACCTTTGGCTCAATGGGAACTTATAGCAGCTTTTTTAGTCATCACATCTCCACGATGGAAGGTGGAATTGTCACTACTGATGATGAGGAATTGTATCATATTTTATTGTGTTTGCGAGCTCATGGATGGACTAGAAATCTTCCTAAAATAAATAAAGTTACAGGCATTAAAAGCGATAACGCTTTCGAGGAGTCCTTTAAATTCGTGCTGCCTGGGTACAATGTCCGGCCGCTTGAGATGAGTGGAGCCATTGGCCTAGAGCAAATTAAGAAGTTACAGAATTTTGTAGATGTTAGACGCGAAAATGCTTTTGTTTTCCAAGAACTATTTAGCAATCATCCAGATCTATACATTCAAAAAGAAATTGGAAAAAGTAGCTGGTTTGGTTTTAGCTTTGTGATTAGACCTGAATCAACAGTTAAACGAATAAGTTTGATCGAACACTTGACGAAAGCTGGAGTTGAATGTCGTCCAATTGTCGCAGGTAATTTTGCGAAAAATGAGGCATTAAAATGGTTCGATTTTGAAATTCATGGTGGTCTTCCGAATGCAGAGAGAATTGATCAACATGGTTTCTTCGTTGGAAATCATCAGGTTCCCATGAAGGCTCAAATAGAACGTCTTCGTGCTGAATTTGATAAAGGTTAGTTCTTACTCATGCGTCGGAATTTGTACTATATTGCTTTTACCATAGTTTTTTCGGGTGCAATTTTTTTTAGTAACTTTTATCTTTCTAAAAAATTGACGGTCGAGGAGTATGGTCTTTTTGGGTTGATCGTGGGTGCAGTCGGCTTATTAGTTCCCGTTGTTATGTTAGGACAAGCAACGGCAATAACAACTGTGATTTTTTCTCAGGAAAAAAAAGGCGATAAGAATATTTCACAAGAGCTGAAATCGTCCTTATTAATTATGGTAATCGCTGGATCGATTGTTTTTACTTTTTTATTAGCGATGAGGTTTTTTAAAATTGACCTGAAATTGCACTATGAAATGGCATTTGTGGTTGCCGCCTTGAGTATTTCCGAGGCCTTTCGTTCATTTGCAATTAGCGTGGCAAATGCTTTTGATTTATATCGAGTGCAACTTATTGCCGCGATTTGTTTCTTTTTAATCCTGATCTGTTTTGTTATAGGGCAACCCACAGTACAAAGCTACCTTCTTGGAATGTTATCGGCGGGAATAATTGCGACAGGACTATTACTTCTATTTTCAAAGAATTATCTAGCGCGTTACAAAGACCGCTCAAAGTATATATTCAGAAAAAAAGAGTTATTGGTGCTCGGATGGGTAGCAATACCTGGAATGCTTATCACCTATTTTAATGTTTATATGGATAGGTATATCGTAAATTACTATTTCAGCCTCACTGAAGTTGGGTATTATACGCTTGCTGCAACTCTTGGATTAGGTTGTGGCAATGTACTTATAACATCTCTCTTACGTGCAACAACTGTCCAAATATTTGGTGCTCTTCAGGAAGAGGAGTCTGCCAAATACATGAAAATATTCAGAAACGCTGAGTACTTATTAGCAACGATTGCTATGATTTCGCTTCTCGGACAGCTTACAGTTGGACCAAGTCTGCTTCGGAAACTATTTGATGGAAAGTATGATTTAGCAATTCCGTATATGGTCCCTCTTTTTTTAACCACGCTAATGAGCGGAATGGTCCAATTAACGGGCTGTGGCCTTGTTCAGAGAAAAAAACTATATATTGCTGTAATTCTAAATGCCATCGGCGTGGTAATAAATTTTTGCTTTAGTGTTATATTGGGAAAGTTCTTCGGTATTGCAGGTATATTATCTGCCTTGAGCATAGCAGGATTTTTTCATATTGTTTTAACAGTTATTTTCTCGCGGAAGTATTTTCCTTGGATGAGAATGCCTGTTAGATTTTTGTCGATTGTTATCGGGTGTTTTAGTGTTTCACTTTTTTGGAGTTATGTGTAGGAAAAAGATATGATTGTTGTTAATCTCTCCGGTGGACTTGGTAATCAAATGTTTCAATATGCGACAGCTGTGACATTGGCATCTCAACACAATATTGAATGCGGATTTGACGGAAGTTATTTTGAACAAAAGTTAAAACATGTAACATCATGGGAATTTCAGCTGAGTCTTTTCAATACTAAAATAAGAAAGTTGAGCAAGTCGGATTTGACCTCGATGTTTCCTTTATTGAGGTATAACATTATTTTTAGAGTTTTTAGGAAAGTTAGTTTAAGGCTTAAATTATCAAAAACCTATTTCTTTGAGAAAAGCTTTAGATACGATCCCAGTTTATCATCACTAACACCTCCTTGTTATCTAGATGGATACTTTCAGTCGTATAAGTATTTTGAAAGCAATCGTGAAACAATTTTGCGACATTTCAAGCCAGTCGAAAGGCCCAATAAATCTAATCTTGATGTAATAAGTAAGATGCAAAGTTGTAACTCGGTAGCAGTTCATTTTCGTCGAGGAGATTATATTAAAAGTTCAGTTGCAGCTGCAACTCATGGTGCCAGTTCACTCGATTATTATGCGTCAGCCACGTCTCTGATAAAATCTAAAGTAGGCGAGTGCCATTTTTTTATATTTTCCGATGATATTGAGTGGGTGAAAGAGAACTTCGAATTTCCAGGTAATGCTACTTTCGTGAATCACAACGTCGGTGAAAATAGCTATTGGGATTTGATTCTAATTAGCAAATGCCGTCACTGTATTATCGCTAATAGCACTTTTAGTTGGTGGGGAGCATGGCTCAATGAGAATGTTGGTAAAATAGTAATTGCTCCTGAAAAATGGTTTTCTAATCCAGAACTTAACGAGCAAACTGTCGATCTGATGCCGGCCAGTTGGGTGCGGATTTAATGAGCGCTCTTCCAAAAATTTCTGTAATAATTCCCTTTTATAATCGCATTGACGCTACCATTCGAGCAATCGAATCAGCTCGTAGGCAGACTTTTCGAAATATTGAAATAATTATCGTTGATGATGGAAGTACTGCAGATGTTTTTGCAGTAGTTGATTTGATTAATGATGATGAAAGATGTAAGTATATTCGTATAACCAATGGCGGGCCGGCCAAGGCACGTAATGTAGGACTCGATATATCAAAAGGAGAGTACATTGCTTTTCTAGATTCTGACGATGAATGGATTGATAGTAAGCTATTTATCCAGTTTGAAAAGATGCAAAAAAATGGCTGGTTGTTTTCGCATACGAGTTATTTTTTCAGAGGACTTTCATCTAATGCATCACGAACCATAGAATGTGGGCGATGGACCTATTTCTATCCTTTAATACCTTTTCATTGTCATATTGCGACTCCATCTGTAGTCATCCATCGCAGCGTGGTTGGCGAACTTAGATTTATGGAGTGTCTTAGAGTCGCAGAAGATACGATTTTCTATTCGAAGATTTCTAAAAGGACTCCGCTACACGGAATTAACATTCCGCTATGTACGATTTATGATCATGTTGAGCGAACAGCCGCAAGCTATCAGAAAAAGTTAGTCGCCTTTGAAAATCTATATATGTATGGATTTGAAAACGAATTTCTGCGTTTTCTTTACTATATGTTTATTTCCTTTCGGAAAATAATATTTAAATTTATAAATCGGTCGAAGCGCAATAAACAACTTTAGATTGATATTTTTCGAAGCCTTAATCCGAAGCCCCATTTTGTATAAAATTTCCATGCCGACTTAATATGTATCGTTAGCAGATTGAATCGCTTGTGGCTCGCTCTTTCCCAGTTATGAAAGATTTTTACGTGAGGTATAACAATACTTTTTCCAGCATTGAATGATCTTAACGAGATGTCGTAATCTTCAAAATAGAGGAAAAAGGCTTCGTCGAATCCCCCTAAATCTTTATAGTGGTTAGATCTAAAAAGCATAAAGCAGCCGCTAACCAGTGGAACCTCGATGGGTTGCTCAGGAAGTGGGAAAAATGGATTTTCTATTTCTTTGGAAAGCGCGATACACTTAAACTTTCGTCCCAAAAGAATTCTCAAATACCTCCAGATGGTTGGTGCTGGCTTGTGGACCGCGTGGGGTTTTCCGTCAAGGCCAAAAATGCTCGCAGATGCCAAACCATATCTAGGGTGCTCTTGCATATAATTTAGTAACATGCCCATCGACATTTCAGGGATCTCGAGATCCGGATTAAGAATTGCAAAGAAATCGCAGTTACCTTTTATATAATTAAAAACGGAATTGTGTCCTTTTCCATAACCTACATTCGCAAGCGATTTTATATATGTTACCTTTCGACCGAAAACTTTCAATTTTTCACTTGTCTTATCAATTGGAGAGTTATCCCAAACTACTATTTGTGATTCAGGACAAGAAGTTAAAAATGTACGGATAGTAGCTTCTAGCAGAACCCAGGAAGGGTTAAAAATAACTACGGATCCGACTACCGAATTAATCATTTGGTATGTTCCTTCAGTGAACTCAATTTTCGTCTAAGTAAGATGATGGCTATATTAATGAGAGAAACTATAAGAAACAACACGGCTAATAGTTCCATTGATCGCAACTCTTTGAGTGTTAGTGAGACTGCAATTAAGGTAATAGCCAGTAAGTAAAGTGTCAGAGTTGTTTTCGTCGGTGAATAATTTAGGTCGATTAACATGTGATGAATATGATTTCGATCGGCCTTAAGAGGGTTTTTTAGTTTTATAATTCTTTGAAAGAAGACGCGACTCATGTCAAATAGGGGAATCATCACTGCGGCGACGGCGACCCCAGGTGCGGCTTTGATGTAATACGGAGACTGCTCTACGCCAGGCAGTCGATTGTTTTCAATAAATTTAATTACTAATATGGACATGATAAAACCAATCATCATAGATCCAGTATCACCCATAAAAATTTTCGCACGACGGAAGTTAAAAAGAAGAAATCCAAGCAGCGCTCCGCCAAGTGAAAAAGATAGAATACTTAATGCTGTGGCGTTTGTTTGTGCAAACCAAGTACCGAAAAAAAACGCCGCAATCAACCCAAGTCCAGAAGCCAGACCGTCGATGCCGTCGATTAGATTGAATGCGTTGATCAAGGCCACGATGAGAATGAATGTAAGACAAATACCCGCTAAGGGAGAAATTTCAGTAATTCCTAACATTCCCCAAAGATTAGTTAATCGCATGGTGCCAAAGACTGTCAGTAGAGCTGCGCTGGCAAATTGTATCAGCAATTTTTTAAAAGCTGACAAATTAAGGATGTCATCTTTAATTCCAGCGAAAAAAAGAAGCAGGAAGGCCGGAATCATAAATTTAATATCATAATTAGCCCCAATATAATCAACCATTGCGGAAAATGAAATAATAGTTCCCGCAAATATGGCGACACCACCTAATGTTGGGGTTCTATGTGAGTGAAATTTCCTATCTGAATCGGGTTCGTCCATGAGATGTTTGGCGTCTGCGACTCTGATAATAATGGGAATAGCAAATGCAGTAATGACAAACGAAATTAGAAACGGCCAAAAAGTGATTAGGAACATACTTGAAATTTTAAGTACAATTCAGAGTGAGTTCAATAAAAATACCCTTTTAGAGATCGCTTAGGTGGTTGCTTGACGCGTTACGGATATAATCCAGGATATTGAACTAGAATCAAAATAACTCTATCTTACTGCTTGCTAGGAATATAGGAATGAGTGTTCGAACAGCCCGATTTCACAATATAGCTTACGAACGGAGTGTACGACCTCAGGTCACGTTGTGTTTAGCTTTTTACAACAACACAGAATTTTTCAACAAAGTATTCGCTTCGATAGAAGTTCAAAAATTTCGTAATTTTGAATTGATTATTTGCGACGATGGGTCCGGTAAGGAGGCTGTTAGTACAATACGAGCTGAGTATGAACACTCGGCTGTATCCGTAGTGCATCTTTGGCATGAGGACAGAGGTTTTTATAAGAATGAAATGCTTAATCGGGCAATCCTGCAAGCTCGAGGAGAATATCTGGTATTTGTTGATGGAGATTGTATTTTACATCCTGAGTTTCTGAAAGATCATTGGAATAATCGACGTGAAGGACATACTCTTGCGGGACGTCGTGTTGAGCTCACTCCGCGGATATCAAGTTTTATTAAAGCTAAACATATTAGGTCGGGGTTCTTACACAAGAATTGGTGGTGGCTATTTATTGCTTTGATCTGGATGAAAGACAATAATGCTCTAAAGGGTTTTCGCATAACCTCTTTCTTGTTGTATAAAATTCTTAACAGAAAAGTCCGCAGCCTTGTTGGATGTAATTTTTCAGTTTCCAAAACAGATTTGTATAAAGTGAACGGTTTCGATATGACTTATACAAAACCTGGTACTGGAGAAGATTCAGACGTCGACTATAGACTCTCAGGTGTCGGTGTGACGCCCATTTCCTTGTGCTATCAGGGGATTCAATATCATCTGTATCACAAAGCTCAGGCCCGGTCTTCTATAAACGAGGAATTTTTTCGTGCAATTAGGCAATCCAAACAATTTATTACACGTAATGGATTAAGCGAGTTGTTACAAAAGCAAACCCCTAATTCTGATAAGTAGTTTTGGATCGAGAAGTAAAGTGAAAGATTTTGAAAAAAAAGAGCTGAGAAAGACATAATTGATGAAGAACCAACAATCTCCTCTGGTTTCTGTTCTAATTCCCGTATTTAATTGTCAGGACTACATCAAAGAAACCATTCAAAGTGTTTTAGAGCAGACATACACAAATCTGGAAGTGCTAATTATAAATGACTGTTCTAGTGATGACACCGAAATTATTATTAACAAATTCAATGATCCAAGAATTCGGTATTTTAGGAATGAATCAAATTTGAAATTAATTAAGACCTTGAATAAGGGGGTGTCGTACGCGACGGGAGAATATCTCGTTCGACTCGACGGTGATGATATTTGTCATCCTGATAGGATTAATAGACAGGTGGACTTTTTGTTGGGTAATCTCGATATTGCTTTAGTGGGAACCGATGCTTGGATTATTGACGAGAAAAATCGAATAATAAAAAGTACCATAATGTTGCCTAATACACCGGCTTGGACATCTTTTAGGTTGACGAGAAATTCTTCTTTGTTTCATCCCTCGATTATGGTCAGGTTAGATATTTTAAAATCCCTAGGTGGGTACGATGAAGCTTATCCGCACGCAGAAGACTATGCGTTGTGGTTGAAAATGGTTTCAGCGGGTTTTACAATCACTAATCTTCCAGATCGGTTGATTTACTATAGAATTCATTCAAAATCTGTTTCGTCGATTTACAAAAAGCAACAATATGAAAGTTCGATTAAAGCGCTAAGAGATTTTGATTGTTTTGGTAAATTCGGTGATCGTTATGTTTTTGCTAAAAACCTTGATGATGCATGGTATTCATTGCGGGCTTTTGTTTTAGAGCCTCGAAAGGAATTGTTTTTATATTTTGTAAGGCTTGTCTTTTCTTTTAAACAAAATAGGTTTAAAATTTTACTGGGGATTTTTAAGGAAGTTTTTCAGTATAGCATAATTAGGACTTTCTTGAAGCTCTTTCCTCTAAAAGTTAAAAATGGCAAAATACACCTCAGCATTGGGTATCATGAATAAACAGAATATTTTTTTTAGAATTGCAAAAAAAGCTCGCCGTCTAGTTTATCAAACTGAATTTGAGAAAACAGCAAAGCAATGGTTTGTTGATAACGGGGACCTTACGCATAGATTAAACTATCCAGAATTGAATAGTGAGTCTGTTGTTTTTGATGTCGGAGCTTATGTTGGTGATTTTGCAGAAGATATTGTTGCGAAGTACTCTTGCTCGGTACACGCTTTTGAACCAGCGAAAAAGTACTATGATGGTTTAAGTCGTCGGTTTGCTGGTTCAACGCGGGTCAAATGTTGGAATTTTGGATTAGGTGATAAGAACGAAACGATCAAACTCAGTATTCTGGATGATGCGTCGACGACTTTCACGGCAAAAAAATCTAGCGTTTACTGTGAAACGATTGAGGTTGTTGATATTCTAGAGTTTATAAAAAAAGAAAACATTACCCATATCGACTTAATGAAAATTAATATCGAGGGGGGCGAGTATGCGTTGTTGAATCGATTATTAGAAGACCCGATAGTGGGTAAAATTAATAATATTCAGGTTCAATTTCATAATTTCGTGGATAATGCTGAACAAAGAATGATGGAAATTCAGGCAATGTTGTCCAAATCACACGAGCTGACATATCAATATAAGTTCATCTGGGAAAACTGGCGATTGCGTCCGTGACCGGAACCCAATTTTCGTACTAGTAATAATGCAAATAGACGCCTTTCAATTATTATAGGAATTCGGTGATAAAGTTTTTGGAGCCGATGACTGATATTTCAACGGGCTGTGTGGTCTAGCCGTAGGCGGTGCTGGTACCATCTTTCGATCAGGATCTTTGTTTTCAGCAAATATTAAAGTATTTCTCCGTTCAAAATTTCATCTCTGAGTTTTTTTATTAAAAGATTCGCAGTATCTATTTTATCAGAGCTGCTTGTTTGATATTACAAAGGTTTAAATTTAAGATGCTCGAACCACATGCGAAGCGTAGATGTTATAATCTCTGATCTGTTTAGAATGCCGCGGTGAAATGACGACTATTTGCGGGAGGACGATTTTTTCACCAGATGACTCCAGAAGTTAGATCTGATTTTAGAAATGAGGAGTATCTTTTGAGCTGAAGAAGGTCTACTTCGAACGTGGCCTGTGATGATGGACCTAAAGATCAAGTAGTCATTGCTAGGGTCTCAATATCAGCCCGACTTTAGTCACAATCTAAAAGCTGCTTTGTATCAGTGGGACTTAATTTACACTCAAAAGAAATCAGGCAAAACGCAGTTAAAAAAACTAGAGAAAATTTTTCCCTTAAAACTTTGCACATTACTTAGTGAGTAAATGGGCTTTTTCTTTAACTTGGATCTCGCTTCCACTTTCATTTGCAGACACTATCAAAATAGACTGACCTGCAGAAACTTGAGCTCGACGATCCGCGACCTCCCAATAAATAGGATTCACACTATACCACCGCAAATTCCAATACATCTGCTCCTGCCAAGGACTCTTAGGATCAATGACAACAACCTTGCTAGGCTCCTTGCTTAAAATCTTCCCAACCCGCTGAGTCTCGGCCCAAATGTCCTTCTTGTTGTAAGGCGTAGTCCAGAAGTAAAGCGCGCCTCCGCAGCCTGCTATGAAAACGACCATCACCAGCGCTTTGGCCCACTGCAGTGATTTGGTGCGCAGTTGATCGTTCCAAGAGGTCCACAGGTAAACCAGTCCCTGAGCAAGCCCAATAGAGCCGAAGATGTAAATACCAGTGTAGTGCTGCGACGAATCCTTCTTGATCAAAGAAAAAGCACAAACAGTCATTAACAGATAAACCCAATAGTAAATCCAAACTTTCGGCAATGACTTGTGCTTCTTAAAGTAAAAGGAATGAATTACGGCAGTAGGGATCAACCAAACTCCATACATTTCAATCAATGATTTAATGAAAGCGAAATCGATAACAGAAGACGAAAAGTTCTGCTTCGCAAAGAAACGATTCGCAAATTGGTACTGATAATACCCCTCAAACCAATGAATATTGAAATAGCGATCCCAGGCAAACCACAGTGCAAACACCGTTAGAACTCCGCCCAATACTAATATACTCTTCAAAAGATCTTTGAAAAAATCACGAAGGCTTTCTTGCAAAGAATTGCCAATCAATGGCAATAAAAGCAGAGCCGCCAAATGAGACAGCATCTCGGTCCCTTTGGTCATAAACGCCAAGCCTAAAACAATTCCTGCCCAGTAGTGGTTCTTATATTTGATCAAGACAAAAGCAGCCGCTAAAGCTAAAAACTGTACCATCGGATCTAAAGAGGGCTGACGAGTTTGGAGTTCATATCCTCCAGTCAATACCAATAGGAAAATAGAAATCAGTCCTGACCAAAAAATGAAACTCTGCTTGTTGTCGTTTTCGCGGGTCGTGAAATCGGGATAAGACGCCTTCGCCATCTTAAACATCAAGAAAAACGTAAATCCCGCCATCAAGAAATTAGGCAATTTTACTGTCAGATCCGAAATGCCAAAAACCTTTGTGATCAAAGAAGCATAATAGAAAAATAACCAGGGATGGTCGAAGAATGGAGCGCCGGTCGCGCGATATAAAGTAAGACCGGGATCCAAAGTGGTCTGCTTAATGATAAGAGCATAAAACGCTCCATCCCCATGAATTGGGCACCAGAAAACCTGATGAGTGATCACCAAAAACGCGATACCAATGATGATCCAAAACCACTTTGTATATTTCATGAAAGATGCGGGCCTTTAGAATTTAAAACGAACCCCAACACCAATATCCAAATCCGCATCCACTTTTGGAGAAACATTCATAGCCAATGCCAACTCACCAAAAAGTTCCAACGCCGGATCCGCAATCATATAAGTCAAACCAACCGGTACGCGAGGACCAAACGCCACGTCGCCGTCATACTTACCATCGTTGATAAAGATCAAACGCGCACCAACACCCGTGTAAAGGTTCATCGGACCTTCGCTTGCCATTTCCCAGGATTGAAGTTTATCAAATAAGAATGTGGAGTGCAGTTGCAGACCGCGATAAGAACCACCGGAAGCGCCAATAACAGCATCAATGGAGTTCTTTTCATTTAAAGACATGCGACCAGTAAAACCCAATGGATCACCGATCACGATACCTGCTGCAAAATCCTCTGCCTGCGCCATTGAAGTTCCAAGAATAGAAAAAGTAAGCAAAAGTAATGCGGCTAATTTTTTTGTCATAGGAAAAGCCCTCCGCGGTAAATTCTGTCGGGACAGAGCGGAAATGTCCATTGTGGTGTTTGACGCATCTGTTCATGCTGGGGCGATTGTCGGACGGTGGTTTTGTCATTCTGTCGAACAACTTATCTGTGGCCGGCGCTGAATTTGATGTGGAGGTACTTCTTAGAGTTTAAATATTAAAATATGTATAAAAGTATGGGTTTATGATAACTACAATCATAGTGCGGGGATCTTTTGAGTGGGATGAATCAAAAGATGAAATAAACTATGAGAGTGAAATCAAAAAAGAGCGAAAATAGAAGTGTGGTAAAGTCTGATGCTCCACAGGGTAAAGTGACTCGCGTGGATGATTTCTTGCCGCCACCAGAAGTTCTATTCTCTGTGGACGATAAAGTTAAGATCACCATTGAAATCGAAGGGTCGACTCTTGATTTTTTTAAAGATCAGGCGTCGAAAACGGGTAGTAAGTATCAACGCCTGATGCGACAGGTCCTTAAGCAGTATGCCAAAAAGTACAGCGCTTAGATTTCTTTAATTAGAAGTAAAATTTTGTTTAAGGCCTTCGTCGCGATTGCATCAGCTTCAGCCTGTGTCGAAGCCTCCGTATAACATCTGAACTCGGGTGCATTCCCAGAGGGGCGCAGATGCACGATTTGACCTTGTGTGGTCATCATGCGGAAGCCGTCCAAGGTATTCTTATTCCAGACAGCTGCATCTGGAATTAAGCTCTTCATAAAATTATCTGCATCAATACTGACAGACTGGATGATCTTCTGGCTTTTTTCCGGAGGACAATTTTTTGCAAGGACGCTGGATGTGAATCTTGCCGGTAGTTTGTCGACGACGTCAGAAACAGAACATTTTCTTTTTGTTGCCATGCCCAGGACAGCCAGGGCCGGCAATATAGAATCTCGGGTGGGGAGTGATTTTAATTCCGTGGCCAGTTGTACCGGCGACGAAAGAATATATCCACCATTCGCTTCAAACCCCGCGACAGACTTGTATTCAGTGTTTAGTGCGTTCAGCGCCTCGACCACATAGGGGGAGCCGATTTTAGTAAAGATGATTTTCTTGAACGCCTTGATTTGTGAAACACCCGAGTTGCAGCTGATGGGTAGAGCAATTGCCTCAACCCCCAGGAATTCCGAGCAAATAATTCCGAGCTTGTCTCCTTGTATTAATCGCCCCTTGTTGTCGATCACTAAGGGTCTGTCGCCATCGCCATCCGTGCTGATTAAAGCATCGGCGCCATAGTCTGTGATCCACTTTTTGAATAGATCCATTGATTCGACCGCTTCAGTGTCGACGGGGATGAAGGTTTCACTGCGGCCGACGCGGATGACTTGGGCGCCCAGATAATCCAGAATATTGCCCATGTATTCACGTGCTGCTGAAGAGTGCTCATAGAAAACCACTTTCATGCCTTTAAGACTGTGATTTGCCAGTGCCTTTACATAACGGTCGATAAACAAATCGCGCGCTTCCCCAGCCGCTTCCTTTTTGTCCACGGCAGATTTTCTTAAGAAGGATCCTTCCGCGTCGAACAGATCTTTGGCGAAACCTTCGGCTTGAAGTTTTTGGTAATTTGCAAAAATCTGTTCATCGTCATTCTTCAAAGTTTCACCCGTAGCCAGGTAAAACTTAATTCCATTGCGATCCGCAGGAATATGGCTTCCAGTCACCATGATCGCCAAGGACTTGTTTTCAGCAGAGTAATAAGCCAGCGCAGGGGTCGGCAAAACTCCGCAATTCAGAATATCTTTTTGATGATCCGCTAGGGCTTTTTCAATGGCATTGAGGATTTTGGGACTGCTTTCACGCAAATCCATCCCAACTGAAACTTTAGAAGCAGGAGTAACTACATTCGCATGCTGAAGAAACGCCGTAGTTAAAAGGTAAGCCTCGCGATCAGTAAACTCAGTCACCAACCCACGAACACCACTAGTCCCAAATTTCAATCCCATGATTCCCCCTGATTTGGTGCCAGGTCCTACTTACGGACACAGCGCAGAACCGTTCGGTTCCGCGTTGAATAATGTAGTTTAAAGATGGGTTCAGGGGAAGTCTGAAAGGTAAGCCGTACCTTTTGGGGATGCGGCGCGGAACCGACATCGGTTCCGCTATGCGTAGATAAAGTTAGTTGTCTCGTTTATCCAATTTGATGTTGGTAGTTATTTGGCCATAGGCGCCATCAGCTCCGTCTTGGCCTTTTTCGCCATCAGTACCAATTTTGCCTGGTTCACCAGCTATTGCATTGGAGCACAAGTTATTTGGATTCTTCCCTGGGGCGCCACCGGCGCCCGGTGCTTGAGCAGGGATGCCTGGGGTTCCTTTGCTGCCTTTGCCCGGTTTGCGATAGACATTGGCGTTGAACTCAGAATCATCAGTGATAGAAATAACTAAATCACCAGTATTGCCACCAGTAGTACCGTTGTATCCTGGGATGCCATCTTTACCGTTTTCACCTTTGCCGCCATTCTGCGGTTGTGAGTCGCAAAGTTGTTCTTCAATACATGGGACATCGTCCATTTTGCTTAGGCAACGCAAGTAGCGAATAGTGCCGTCTGCGCCGTTTTTACCATTAGCAGCTTGGGGTGGGAGTTTCTTAAACTCATCCCACGCAGGTCGAGTAGTTGCAGCTGGGGCGTCTGCGCCATTTACGCCGATCATTGATATCATGAGGTCGCCGTATGCTTTGTCTGCGTTGATTGAGATCTTTCCAGGTGAAAGTTCATTTGGATCTGAGGATTTTCTATCAAATGGAAATGTTACTACGTGCGCGCGGTCGTATTCATTCATTCCAAGTATTGAGCTGGGCTCGACAATTAGTTTTTTTGTCTTAAGCTCGAATTGATTCCCATTAGTAATAACTTTGCTGCCAGCTTTGAAGTACGTGCGTTCTACATCGATTAGGATTGAGTTGCTCAGGGAGTGTATACCGTCCAAAATAAAATCTTTTGGGGCTTGTTTGTCGAACGACTTGCTTGATAAAAAGCCACCGCCGTCTTGGTGAGATGCGTATGCACGTAGCTCAATGTGAATGTCAGCAGAATGTGGTGTTGCTGCTTTGAAAGAGTGTTCTTTGAGGCTTCCGATAAGGCGTCCATTCAACTCAACTTCCATCATCCCAACAGCCTCAGGCCATTCGATAACAAGGTTATAAGAACCCGGTGTCTCATTCTCATCAAAACGAATTTTTACGTTCTCATCCGTAAGCGTACCTTCGAAGGCTATCTTTTCCTTCTTCTCTTCCAGTTGCTGAGTTACAACATCCGCCAACTCCTGACGTTGCTTATCCTCCGCGTCCTCCTTCTTAAACGCACAAGCGCTCAAGGAAACACACAGACCCAAAACTAAAAGAGAACGCAGCGAAAACTTCATAAAACTCTCCGCAAAGACAAAGAATAAAAAATCACATTCGTTATACTCTAAAAACCGAGCCTTTCCGGAGGGTTCCGTTAACACCTGGAAGTAATTCCCAAGCTGTCTAAAGTTCAGACAGTGGGACTTAACCCTAAAGCAAATAAATAGCTTTCTGTGAAGTGCCAGTCGTCTATGAATTGGACGCACCGGGGAGTGTCCTAAAACAAGGTATAGTTCCGAGCTAAAATTCAAAAAAACCGAAGCCGAAGCTGGAATCACCCCCTCTACAGGAGTAGACTATAGGTCTACTCTCCAGTCCGAGGAGACATACCCAAAAAGGATCAGCAACCCATGAGAATCTATTCAGACATCACAAAAACCATCGGAAAAACACCCCTCGTGCAAATGCAAAGAATCGGCAAGGGGCTCCCGGGAAACCTGCTTTTAAAATTGGAATTCTTCAATCCCTTGGCATCAGTAAAAGACCGCATCGGTCTTGCCATGATTGAAAATGCAGAACTTGAAGGAAAACTAAAACCCGGAATGGAAATCATCGAGCCCACAAGTGGTAATACAGGGATCGCACTGGCTTTTGTGGCAGCGGCAAAAGGCTATTCGATCACACTCACGATGCCAGAAACCATGTCTCAAGAGCGCAGAACTTTGCTGCTTCTATTGGGAGCAAAAATCATCCTGACTCCGGGACCTCTGGGCATGAAAGGCGCTATTGCCAAAGCTACCGAGCTTCACGAAGCCAATAAAAATTCCTGGATGGCAGGGCAATTCGATAATCCAGCGAATCCCGCAATTCACAAAGAAACGACAGCCCTTGAAATCTGGCAGGATACCGACGGCCAAGTTGATATGGTGATCAGCGGAGTGGGTACCTCAGGCACCATCACAGGTGTGGGCCAAGTTCTAAAAGCAAAAAAACCGTCCGTAAAAATCATCGCGGTCGAGCCCACAGAAAGCCCGGTGCTTTCCGGTGGTAAGCCAGGCCCCCATAAAATTCAAGGCCTGGGAGCAGGCTTCATTCCTTCAGTAATGGATCGAAGCGTGGTCGACGGCGTTGAACAGGTCTCCTCTGAAGAGTCGCTAAAAATGGCGCGCGAAATTATCAAAAAAGAAGGCATTCCAGTCGGGATCTCATCAGGAGCAGCCGTGACTGCAGGACTTCGTCAGGCGGCGAAAGAAGAAAATCGTGGTAAAAACATTGTGGTCATTATTCCAAGTATGTCTGAAAGATATCTTTCCACGCTTTTGGCCGAGCAAGAGCGCACCGAAGCTCAAGCTTTGAAAGTGCATGAAGTGAACGAAGCGTATCTCGCAAAAGTGGGAAACAAAGGATAGTAACAAATGGTTCCTTTCAAGATTCCTGATAAGGAAAAAGTTTTAATGAAGATTGGGGAGGCTGGCGAAGTGCTGGCCCCCACGTCTGAGTTAAATATTTTCGTCTGGAATGTGTATAAGGGACAACGCGCGCACATCTTTGAGAATGACTTCCGCAAGCATGGAAGCGGCAAGGACTTCATCCTTCTGCAAGAAGCCCTGGTCGATAATAAAATGCCACTTTTATGGAAGCAGGATTTTTCGTCCTACGAGTGGCATCTTGCACAAAGTTTTCACTATAAAAAAAATCAAAACAGCACAGGCGTTGCGATTGGCTCTAAGTACACGCCAAGTGCTGTGGACTTTATCCGTTCTAGTTCCCGCGAGCTTTTCTGGCTGACACCAAAATTGACTTTGTTCAGTGAATTTGATTTTGAAGGCAAAAAGGTTCTCGTGGTCTGCACCCACGTTTTAAACTTCGTAACGACAGGCGCATTCACGAATTCCCTGTATGAAATTGCAGCACGCATTTCCACCTTTGATGGTCCCGTCGTACTTGCGGGGGATTTCAACACTTGGAATGTAAAACGCCACCTTATAATGAAATCAATTTTCCGTGATTTAAATTTAGAACATTTGGATTTGGAAAATGACGGACGCCTGTTAAAGCTCGATCATGTCTTTGTAAGAGGATTTGATGTCTTAAAAGCGGAAGTGCATAGCTCGGTATTAAGTTCGGACCACTTTCCGCTGGAAATTAAGCTTAAGCTTTAAATCTAAACAGCCTTCTTTAAAATATCATTGATAAGACTTTGATAAGGGATGCCTTGTTTTCTAGCCTTTTTTTTAATTTTTGCCAGAACCTCAGTGTCAATCCGAATGGAAATAGCTTTCCTGGCGAATTGAGAGATCAATGGACGACCTGGTCTGACCATTTTCTTTAGTTGTTCCGGGGTGAGTTCGGGCATATCGGAAAAATCAATTTCAGATTCTTTGACTTCCCGATACGGAATACCTTTTTTCGCGAGAGCTAGCAATTCTGGCACTGATAATACGACAGTATCGGATTTCTTTTTCTTCATGTACCGTTCTCCTAATCGTGTGCGCCACATAAAGGTGACGCTCATTGGACGATTTGCCAATAGCTATGAGTCGATCTTCGTCGGTGGAGTGCTTGGTGTCCGGAAAAGAATGTAGATTTTCATCGAACCAAATTGTCGCAGCTTCATCGAAGGCGACTCCATGCTTGTTGAAATTCCGTAGATTCTTATCTGAATCCCATTGAAAGAAGACCTCACTATTATGTATATACATAAATATTCTCTAAGTAAAGATGTTAGAGAACATATAAAAGCAATTGCTGTGCACCAATTGCTTACAGTTAAAATGTATTTGGTAAATTAAGAAAAGCGAATGCCGGACTTTGTGGTTAACTAAAACTAAAATACTTCTTCAAAGTCATCTTTGAAACCGAAGCCATCTCGCCCGCAACCACCGCTCCGAAAATCCAGAAAACCCCAGCTTCCCAGGAAATCCCGCGAGCCAGCATCGCAAACACGCCTAAGGAAACCAAAGCCACAGAGCCAATCGTCAGTACGCGAGAGCGCATAAGCACCAACCACTCATCGTACTTCAAAACCAAGCGCGCCAAAACGAAAGTCACAGCCAGATAGAAGGCTCCGCAAAACGCCTGACAAAACATCGGTGAAATTTTCATGAACACGTCCATTAAGCCTTCGCCACTGAAAAACAACTTTGTTCCAAACTGAGGACACGCCATCAAAGAGAAGAACGAGCTCACCAAGTGAATTCCACCAAGCTTTACAGCAACAGAAGATTTGCGAGGAGCTGTGCGCGCGATTTCCGCGTGGATCTTATTTAAGACAAAAGAAGAACCTGCAGCTTGACCTGCATCGTTTTTAAAAGACTCAAAATCGTTTTTAACGTCTTTCATTTTTTCTCCTTAAGGCTTTCAAGGCCCGGCTTACTAACTGGCGGATGTTGCTATCAGAAGTCTTCATCCGTCGTGCCATTTCATCGTATTCCAGCTCGTCTAAGTATCTTAGGCGCAGAGCCTCTTGTTCGCGGGGTTTAAGCTCAGCCAGTAAAACCGCCGCTTCCTCCTCATGCTCTATATTAGGAGGCGTTTCATCAGTTTGTGACAACTGATCATCCCATTCGAGGTCTGTTCGGTTTTCCTTCTTGCGATAGTCTTTTAATTCACTACGGGTAATGACGTAGATCCAGGCTAGGGCTTTGTGCTTGGGATCGTAAAGATGCTTTTTGCGGAAAACCTGCATAAAGACGATCTGCAGGACTTCGTCCGCTTTTTCAGCCGGAAGGCCGCGCTTTAAGCAATAAGAAAGAACGCGCCCGGAATGTCTCAGATAGAGATAATCCAACGCCTTGGTCTCTCCGTCGGCCAGAGAGATCAAAAGTTCTTCGTCTGTTTGGTCTTCCAATTTTTTTTCAGCCACTTTGTCACAAAACCTTTTGTCCCATCCTAATAGCCTATGAAGGAACACACAAGCAGGAAGTCGAAATGATAAAGAAGTTCATACTCACAGTAGCAGCAGTCATCGTCACTCACGTGACCGCGTTCGCGCATCCGGTTTCCTATCAAGGAGCGACTTCGCTTATGTCATATAATAAGCCTGAAGAAAATGAATTGCTCTTAACATATTCTTTCAAGCCCTACATCGCGGCAGGACTGTACTATTTCCGTGAAGGAAAAACCAACTACTCCATGCCGCGAGTAAACTTACTGGCCAAGCGCTGGAATAACGAAGACTCCCAAGCAAATATTTATCTGGGAGCAGGGTACGGTGTTGAAAAGTCCTACGATGAAAGCAAAGCAGTTACTTATGGTTCAATAGATGTCGATTGGGAGTCGCGCAAATATTATACTTCCGCTGCGTACAGCCGTTTTTTCAGAGACGATTCAGGTCCTCAAGCCAGACCGGATTTTGAAATGATCAAAGCCCGCGTGGGCTTTGCGCCTTATCTGGCAGAGTACAACGACATCAATGCGTGGCTGATTTTACAAGCAGACAAGAAAAATGATTCCGGTACCGAGCTCACTCAGTTTGTAAGGCTTTTCTATAAGAATGTCCTGATCGAACTCGGCGCTGGTTTTAATGGAAACTGGGCATTTAACTATATGGTGCATTTTTAAAAGGAGAAATCATGAAGGCGTTAATTTTATCTGTAGCAATTCTATTTTCATCTTTGGTGTTCGCAGCTGAAACCGAAACAGTCGGTGTGAATGGAATGGTGTGTTCATTCTGTGCTCAAGGCATCACTGCAAAATTTCAGGAACAGCCGGAAGTGGACAAAGTCGATGTCAGCCTTGAAAAGAAATACGTAAAACTCACTTACAAAGAGGGCAAAAAACTTTCTCACGAGAAAATTTCTTCCCTTCTAAAGGATGCGGGTTATGAAGTTAGCTTCGACAAAAAATAGTTTCATCTCCTACCTGACTCTTTTTAGTTCTGCTGGGACGCTGATTTGCTGTGCGCTTCCGGCACTACTGGTGAGCGTGGGGTTGGGAGCCGTGCTCGCAGGGCTTGCCAACAATGTCCCAGGACTTATTTGGATTTCCGAACATAAACTGCAAGTGTTCATTTTTGCGGCAGTGATGCTTTCATTGAATGGAGTCTGGCTCTATTTAAATCGTAACGCTCCCTGTCCTATCGATCCGAACCTTAGAGATGCCTGCATAAGAGGCAGAAAATTCTCAGCTCGCGTTTACGCCGTCTCCGTCGTCATTTTTCTCGTCGGAATCTTCTTCGCTTTCATAGCCCCCAATCTTTAAAAGGTACGGACACACTTTCTCCATAGCTATGGAGAAAGTGTGTCCGTACCTTTAGGTCTAACGCACCGAGCCTGAAAAGGTATTTAGGCCCACTCCCTTCATTGACTGCATGCAATGTTTTTAATATCTCTAAGTCTTCGTAATTTAAACGAGAAATCAAACATGGAGTGCAACAATGTTTAGTAATAACTTGCTAATGTCTCCAGCGATCGCTGGGGTTATTGGTTTGGTGTTGGCAGTAGTTCTGTACCTTCGCGTGAAGGCACAGCCATCTGGCAATGAAACAATGAATCGTATCGCGGGCTACGTTCGTGAAGGTGCGATGGCTTTCCTTGTACGTGAGTACAAGGTTCTTTTTGTCTACGCAATCGTCGTAGGCTTGGTTCTAGGGTACGCACTAGGCGCGATTGCAGCGGGATCATTCATCCTTGGTGCATTCTTGTCTTTGCTTGCTGGCTTCTTCGGTATGAAAGCTGCGACTTACGCAAACGTTCGTACGACTCAAGCAGCAGCAACGGGCTCTAAAGCGGCAGCTCTTCTTGTAGCACTTGATGGTGGTGCAGTGATGGGTCTTTCCGTTGCGGGTCTTGGTTTGATCGGTCTTGGTACACTTTATATGGTGTTCAATGGTCAAGAAATCATGGGCACAATTCTTCACTCCTTCGCAGTAGGTGCTTCTTCAATTGCACTTTTCGCGCGTATCGGTGGTGGTATCTACACTAAAGCGGCTGACGTAGGTGCAGATATCGCTGGTAAAGTTGTAGAGAACATTCCTGAGGATGACCCTCGTAACCCAGGCGTTATCGCCGACAACGTTGGTGACAACGTGGGTGACGTAGCTGGTATGGGCGCAGATATCTATGAGTCCATGGTTGCAGCTATCGTTTCTGCGACGGCAATCGCTTTGACAATCCCTCTTGAGGGTTTGGCAAAATTGATGGCTGAAGGCGCAGATGCAGCAGCAGTTCGTACTGCCGGTGTTATGCTTCCTTTGCTTCTTTCTGCATTGGGCATGGTGATCTCTATCATCGTGATCTTCGCAGCTCGTATTTTCAAAAACGGTAAACCAGCAACAGTTCTTCGTAACGCGTTGATCGTTCCACCGATCTTTTTGACAATCGCTTCTTATATCTTGATGCCGATGTTTGGTATCAGCCAAACAGTAACTGTTGCTTTGGCAGCAGGTGCTTTCGGTGGTGCTTTGATCGGTTTGATCACTGAGTATTACACAGCAGCTCGTCCTATCCGTTTGGTTGCTGAGGCAGCTTTGACAGGTGCAGGTACTGGTGTGATCCGTGGTCTTGCAGTAGGTATGGAATCCACGGCGATCCCAATGTTGATCGTTGTTGGTGCAGCTTATGCCGCTGACCACGCTTTGGGTCTATACGGTATCGCTATCGCAGCAGTTGGTATGCTTGCAGGTACTGCAGTTGTAATGACTGTAGATGCTTACGGTCCTATCGCTGACAACGCGGGTGGTATTTCTGAGATGTCTGGTCTTGGTAAAAACGTTCGTGATATCACTGACGAATTGGATGCAGTTGGTAACACAACAGCAGCAATCGGTAAGGGTTTCGCAATCGGTTCAGCTATCTTGACTGTTGTTGCTCTATTCTCTGCATTCAACATGGAAGTAAACCATGTTCGTATTAAAGCAGGCATGGCAGCTATGTCTTTGGAGCTAACTACTTCAGGCGTATTGATCGGTATCTTGATCGGTTCCATCCTTCCGTTCCTTGTTGGTTCAACAACAATGACTGCGGTTGGTAAAGCTGCTCAAAAAATCGTGACTGAAATTGCTCGCCAATTCAAAGAGATCCCAGGTCTTCGCGAAGGTAAAGCAGAACCACAACCAGCTCGTATCGTCGACATCGCTACTCAAGCAGCTTTGTTCGAAATGATCTTGCCAGGTATGATCGCGATCCTAGCTCCAGTAGTAGTAGGTTTCTTGATGGGACCTCAAGCTCTTGCAGGTATGCTTGCAGGTTCATTGGCTGTTGGTGCAACAATGTCTCTATTCATGGCGAACGCCGGTGGAGCATGGGATAACGCTAAGAAATTCATCGAAAAAGGTGGATTGCCAGGTCATCCTAAAGGTTCTGACGCTCACAAAGCAGCTGTCGTTGGTGACACTGTTGGTGACCCGTTCAAAGATACTTCTGGTCCAGGCGTTGCGATCTTGATCAAAGTTATGTCTGTCGTTTCTTTGTTGATCGCTCAGTTGATCGCTACTATCTAATAAAGTTTCGCCGTTCAGCCAAAGGCTGGGCGGCTCTTTAAACGGTAAATAGAATAAAAAAAGGAGTCCTAAGAGGCTCCTTTTTTGTTTGCTAGTGTTACATAACCATTTCATGTGCTGTAACAATGTTCTTCTGCATTTTAAACGCTGTCGTATGACGGGAAAATTACCCCTTAGCTGTTAAAACCCAAATCCCGACCAAGATAAACAATGTGCCTGACACATACTTCATCATCTGTGGGTTTAACAATTGTCCAAGATAGCGACCAAAGATCACTCCCAAAGCTCCAGCAAGGCCCAGTGCCAATACAACAGCAATCAGAACAGTCATAGTGGATTTAGTCTGGCTTGAAGCCGCAAGGGCCGCGAATTGAGTTTTATCACCCATTTCCGCTAAGAAAATTGTGATAAATGTGCTCGCAAAGATCTTCCAATCCATAATAGGTCCTTTAGAATAAGATAGATTCTTAGTCATAGATTCTAGGCGAAAGGAAAGCAAATTGAAAAGTGAGTTTATTGCCGCCATGGATCTGTTGCAGGAGGAGGCGGGGCACGGTGATATTTCCCTGAAAAAAGTTTTTCAACTTTTGGGGGAGGAAGGCCACGGAATGATTTTATTATTCCTGTGTCTGCCATATCTATTTCCCATTCCGGTGCCGGGGCTTTCCACGATTTCAGGAATTCTGATTATCCTGGTTTCTTTCTTTCTTCTTCGTCGTCGTCCACCGTGGCTGCCGAAACGCTGGGAGAATGTCTCAGTTTCTTCGCGCACGGTTTTAAAACTTAGCAATTACGCCGAAAAAGTTTGGACCTACGTAGCCAAAGTAGTCAGAAGGCGCATGATGTTTTTTCATGACTTACAGGCCTTCCGGTTTCTAAATTTCATCGTGTTAGCGGCGAATGCTTGTTTGCTGGCACTGCCATTACCCATTCCATTTTCAAATACCGTTCCCGCAATTGCCATCGTACTGTCCGCGATCGGCTATCTGGAAAAAGACGGGCTGTTCACCCTGTTTAGTTACCTGTGGTGTGCCGTTGTTATCAGCTTTTTTACTTCCCTTGCCATGGGAGCAAGACTTTTGCTGTAGAACGGCAAATCAATATTGCATCAAACCTGATGAAGGCTATCATATCTGTATTCCATAGGAGGAAATATGAAATCATTGATCGCATCTTGTGCTGTTGTTTTGGCAGCTTGTTTTTCTGTAAATGCTTTCGCTCAAACTGGTGAGGCCACTCCAGGCACTTCAACACCAGAGTCTGTTACGATGCCGGGTTCTGGCGCTATTAAAATGGACGGTCCTTGCGCTAAAGATCGTGATCTGCTGTGCCCAGGAGTAGCTCCAGGTAAAGACATGCACAAGTGCATGCGTAAAAATAAATCCAAAGTTTCCAAAGAGTGCAAAGCTAAGATGGCTGACATGAAAAAAGCTTTTAAAGGCATGCACGAGGCTTGCCACGAAGACGTGGAAAAATTCTGTGGCGAGGTTAAACCTGGTAAAGGTGCCGTACGTGACTGCATGAAGAGCCATGAAGATGAAGTGTCTCAAGCTTGTAAAGATGAGCTGGGTAAGATGAAAGCGAAACACGGAAAATAATTCGTGAATTCATAAAAAGCCTCAACAATAAGTTGGGGCTTTTTTATTTCCTAGAATGCTTGTTTAAGAAAATTCCGATGAATGGCCTTGTCGGCATAAGTGTCTTCAGCGCTTTCCAGATCTTTCGCGCTATACCCACTCTCAATTCGTAAAACAGTTACTGAACCTTGCACCAAACTAAAGACGGCTCGCCAAGTGCGGTAGGCAATGATGAATTCATCCCCAGCCAAAACCTTCACACGCTTTTTCTTGCTGTTGGTAGGTTCAAACTCCAGTTGGTGCTGCAGGAAAGCTCGCAAATTATCAACGCCCTGGTTTTCCAAATATGCCAAAGCCTTCTCGGTCGACTCGGAAAAAGTCACTGTGTGTTTCTCTGCCTCTTGCAACCACTCGGGCTCAACCTCAGGAAATGAATCTGCATAAGCCACATAGGGCTTAATATCCAAAATCGGGGAGCCATCCAGAATATCCGCCCCCGAAACTTCGATTTTAAGTTTATCAATGCGCACGACATCCACACAGCTCATGCCGATGGAATTAGGACGGTAAGGGGAGCGAGTGGCAAACACTCCAATTTTGGTGTTGCGTCCTCTTGGCGGCAGCACCATCGGGTTCCAGTGCTCATTGCGATGAAAAGAAAAGATCACCCAGATTTTTTTGCAGCCCTCAAGGCCGGTCAAGGCTTGTTCGAAGTTCTGTCCACTTTGAAGTTCAATCGTGCCGATAGCATGATGACTGTCGGGTTGGCGTCCTGCTTCGTAAGGATGCACCTGTGAGCTTTTAAAATAACCAATGGGAGTAAACTCTATTTTTTCGCTCGCCACTGTCTCATCCATTCAAAACCGGCCACCGCAGCAGTCACACCCACATTCAGTGAGTTTTTTCTGCCACGCAAAGGAATCACGCGAACTTCATCGATGATTTGCAAAATCGAAGGATCCAGACCAAAGCGTTCGTTACCTAAAATAAAAGCTGTAGGTTCAGATTCAAAGTTCTCATAAAGATCCGAAGCAGAAGCGGCAGTTTCCAAAGCCACCAGACGGTAGCCATCTTCCTTTAAACCTTCCAGACATTCCATCAGGTGAGCATGCTCTTCCCAAGTCATGTATTCCTGAGTCCCCATGGCGGTCTTTTCAACCTTCCACTGGGTAGGGTTTGGAGTGTAACCGCAAAGGCAGATTCGTTCTGCCCCCAGGCACTCAGCGGTTCTAAAGATGGATCCCACGTTGAAAGCCGAGCGGATATTATCCAGAACAAATACCAAAGGCAAAGTCTCCTCTGGTGCCGCTGTTTTGTCGTTTTCAATAATCAAAAAATCATCATCTTGTAGCGTGCGGTTTAAAAGTCTTTCAAAAGGAATCGCAAAGCTGACGAAATGTTTTAACGTCATTTTCTCGTGCAGATGATCACGAAGGGGCGCGAGGCGTCCCACATCGGCATTATCAGAGCTGGTCAGTTGCGAAATTTTATCTTTCAACAACACCAGCTTCTTGGAATCAAAAGAAAAATCCCCCGAGGATTTCTCAAGCTCAATAAAAAGCTTATGAATTTCTTCGAGGGATTTCTTATCCTGAGCTGAAAGGCTCATTATTTCACTCTTTGGCCGACTTGTGCGCCATCGTCAGGGGAGAGCATGAACAAGTCACTTCCACCAGTACCCGCCGCCAAGATCATGCCTTCAGACATGCCGAATTTCATTTTTCTTGGTTTTAAATTCACACAAACCAAAAGTTTGCGACCCAAAAGTTGCTCAGGCTTATAAGCCGCCTTAATGCCAGAAATGATCTGACGAATTTCGCCATTACCAATGTCCACTTTAAGACGCAAAAGCTTATCAGCTTCTTTAATCTCTTCAGCTTCCACAACCTGACCAACACGAAGCTCAACTTTTTCAAAGTCAGCAAACTCAATTTCCACCTTCGCCAAGGCTTCGGCGGACAGGTCCCCAGTCGTAGCCGTCACTTCTGTAGGCTTGCCCGCCGGAGCCTTGGCGGCGGCGGGCGCTGTCGAAACTGCCTTTTTCGCAGCCTGAATCTCTTCATTGATCTTACGACCTTCTTCAACCATCGCTTTGACTTTATCAGCCTCCACGCGCGTCGCCAGATGTTCGTAATCGTTAATCGCACGATTCGTTAGAACTGTATTCACATCACTCCACTTATAGTCGCCTTCGCCCAACAGCTTAGCCACTTTTTCAGTGTAGTACGGAAGAACCGGTTTCAAGTAAATCGCCAGCATTCTGAAGATATTCAAAGTCGTGGTGATGACTTGCTTCGTACCCACTGGATCAGCTTCTAGTGTTTTCCAAGGAGCTTTCTCGTCAAAATACTTATTGGCATCATCAGCCAATGTACGAATCTCAGTAAGTGCTTTGGCGAAATCACGAGCCTCAAAATGTCCGGCGATCACTTCAGATTTGCTTTGTGCGTGCGCAATCAGCTTCACACCTTCAGCATCTGGAGTGCTCATTACGCCATCCATTTTCTTTTTCAGCATCTGACCACCACGGGAGCCAAGATTTGTGATCTTACCCACAAGTTCGGAATTCACGCGGTTCACGAACTCTTCAAGGTTCAAATCAATATCATCCACTGAGCTATTCAACTTAGTAGAGTAGTAATAGCGCAAGTATTCCGGGTTCAAATGATTCAAATAAGTACGAGCGGCAATAAACGTCCCTTTTGATTTGGACATTTTTTCACCGTTCACCATCAAGTGACCATGAACGAAGACCTGATCTGGCGAGCGGAATTCCGCAGCCTTCAGGAACGCCGGCCAAAAGATAGTATGGAAGCGTGCGATGTCTTTACCGATGAAGTGATAAATCTCGCGCGTCGGATCCTGCCAGATGTCTTTTAAAGTTTTCCCCTGGGATTTAGCCAAGATCTCTGTTGTGGACATATAGCCCATCGGTGCATCCACCCAAACATAGAAAAACTTTTTGCCATTGGTTCCCGGAATCGGGAAGCCAAAGTACGGCTCATCACGGGAGATATCCAGATCGTGAAGATCTTCGTTAAACCACTCCAGCATTTTTTTTGCGATATCCGGAGCGCAGTGTTTCGGAATCCACTCTTCCAGATATTTTTTAAAATCATTTAGTTTAAAGAAAATACTTTCCGAATCTTTAATCACCGGAGTCGTGCCGCACATTGAGCAGTGCACATCTTTCATATCACTTGGTGAATAAGTCGATGCACACACGTCACAGGAGTCACCGTATTGTTCTTTAGCGCCGCACTTAGGGCAAGTCCCTTTGACGAAACGATCCGGCAGGAACATTTTGTCGTGATTGCAATAAAGCTGTTGGATGGCTTGTGTGCGTGTGTGATTGCCTTCAACGAATTTTCCATAGAACTGTTCGATCAAAGCTTTGTTTTCAGGAGCATTGGTAGACCCGTAGTGAGAAAACTTAACTTGGAAGTCCGAGAAATCCGCCGTGTGCTCTTTGAATGAATTTGCAATCAACTGTTCCGGAGTGATGCCCATTTCACGAGCTTTCACCATAATCGGTGTGCCGTGAGTGTCATCCGCACAGATAAATACACATTCGTTCCCGCGCATGGTTTGAAAACGCGCCCAGAAATCAGCTTGCAAATACTCCACCAAATGGCCCAAGTGAATGTAGCCATTGGCATAGGGAAGGGCGCAGGTCATCAGGATTTTACGCGGGGAATTCATCTGTCTAATACTCCAATTTACTCTAGTCTTTCCACTCTACTTTGCCTGAATCCAGGTGATACAGAGCTCTAGAGATTTTTACATCACCAGAGGCTACAGCGTCACGCAAGATTTGTGATTGCATCAAAAGATCGTGAGCCACTCCAGTCACATTGGCGAAGGATTCCTGTACCAGGCCGCGGGAAGGTGTTTGTCCTGCAAACTGCGTAATACGAGGTTTGATATCATCAACGATCGCATTTAATGCAGGGCTACCAAGATCTTCGCCTTTGAGGGCTGCATTCACTGCGCCGCAAGAGCTGTGACCTAGTACTACAATCAGATTTGCGCCCAGGTATTGAATGCCATACTCAATACTCCCAACAACAGTTTCGTTTAGGGAGTCACCGGCTGTGCGAACGACAAAAATCTCTCCCAGTTTTTGGTCAAAAACCAACTCTGGCGGCACGCGGGAGTCGCTGCACGCGAGAACTATAGCATGGGGCTTTTGGCCCTCAGTCAGGTGCATGCGATCTTTTCTCGAGGCTCCATCTGCACGTAAGCGGCCCGTAACATAACGAGTGTTTCCGTTTTTTAGCCAGCCCATGGATTTTTCCGCAGGAATCGGTCCCATTGAGCGCAGTTTTGCGCCCGCCGGTGTAGCTGATGGTGCAGTGGTGGTTGGTGCGGCGTCTTTCTTAGCTTGTTTTGCAGCCTCGACAGCGACAGCTTCGCGTAATTCCTGCGCCCGGGCTTTGTCTTCAGCCGTTCCTGTGTCAGCATCAGGAGAGATCGGCGTGACGGTTTTGCCATCTGCCGAGGTCACAGTGGCTGTTGCCGGTGCCGGTTTTACATTTCCTTTTTCATCTTTAAGGGAGACTTGCATCTCTTGATTGGGGGCGCGTCTTCCTTGAAAAAGTGAACACGCGGACAAGCTCATTGCAGCAACTAACAAGGCTACTCGAAATATCATTGCATCCTCCCTGATGTCTTCAGCTTTCATTGTCCGAAGCGCTTGAACGGAACGTCAAACTAAAAAACAAAAAACTTGCCAACTCGGGAGTCGCGTTTGGAAGATAGATAAGGAGGCCCTTCGTATGTCAGTTACCTTACTTACGCCAGCACAGATTCAAGCAAAGCTAGCCGAGAGAAAATATCCGGCGCAACAGACATACTTAGCCATGTACAGCACTTGGTGGGGTGGCATAGTAACTGAGCCGGGGCTTATGACAGTCCCTGTGGATGATCACCTGGTTCATCGCGGTGACGGCGTTTTTGAAGCGATCAAAGTCGTAAACGGCCGGATATTTTTGTTCAACGAACACATGCGCCGTCTTGAGGCGTCCGCCCAGCAAATCGGGCTGAAGCTTCCAATCAGTGTCGCGGACGTAAAAAACATCATCGCAGAAGCGATGCGTGCGGCAAAGGTGCAAGATGCACTCTTGCGTCTGTATCTCTCTCGCGGCCCTGGTGGTTTTACCACCAACCCCTATGATTCGGTGGGGGAGCAGCTGTATCTCGTTGTGACCTCCTTAAAACTTTTGCCTCCAGAAAAGTACGAACAGGGCGTGAGCATTGCAAAAAGCGCTGTTCCTCCCAAAGAGCCATCAATGGCCCGCATTAAGTCCTGCAATTACTTACCCAATGTTTTAATGAAAAAAGAAAGTGTCGATCGGGGAGTTGATTTCACAATCAATCTGGATTCTGCCGGCAATTTTCTTGAAGGCAGTACCGAAAACATGGTGATCGTGGATCAGGCGGGAAATCTGGTTCGTCCACCGCTACATCAAATTCTAAAAGGCACAACGATGATGCGGGCTTTCGAGTTGGCGGAGTCTTTGGTGAAAACAGGGCAACTAAAAGCCATCCAGGAGCGCAATATTACTGAAAGTGATATTGTCAGCGCCAAGGAAGTCATGATGATCGGAACAACTTTGGATGTTTTACCGGTCACGAGTTTTGAAGGAATGAAAATTGGTAGCGGCACCCAAGGACCCGTCGCTAAGGAACTCAATCGACTGGTGCGAGAAGATATTAAAAACGGTGTTCGAATCTAAAAAAAAAGCCCCGGTTACCCGGGGCTTTTTAGTTTTAAACTTCCAACTGAATTTTATCCAAAAGTTCTGGATCCGAAAGGACAGCTTCGCCGCCCATCGCGATCGCAGTCAGTGGATTGTCTGCCACACGCACAGCCAGGCGTACTTCGTTTTGAATACGCAAATCAAAATCACGAATCAAAGCGCCACCACCAGCTAATACCACACCACGCTCGATGATGTCAGAAACCAATTCTGGCGGAGTGTGTTCCAGGGCTTTGTGAATGGCATTGATAACTTCCTGAATACAGGAATTCATCGCCAGACCCACTTCTTCGGAGCTCACTTCGATAGTTTTCGTCATACCAGTATCAGCATCACGTCCCGTGATCGAAGCCATTTTGATGTCTTTTTTAGGAACAGCAGTGCCGATCGCCACTTTCAAGTATTCGGCAGTGGCATCGTTGATGTTGAGTTTTTTGTAGCGCTTGAAATAATCAATGATGGCGTCATCAATTTTGTGACCACCCACGCGGGCTGCTTCACAGTATACAATGTCAGCCAGGGCAATGACTGCCACTTCTGTCGTGCCACCACCCATATCGATGATCATATTGCCTTCAGCGGATTTCACATCCAGGCCTGAACCAATCGCTGCCGCCATCGGCTCGTCGATCAAAAACACTTCTTTAGCGCCCGCAGTTTTACAAGACTCAATAACGGCTTTCTTCTCTACTTCAGTCACGCCGTATGGCAGGGAAACTACGATACGTGGGCGGGAGTAAGCTGATTTTACGCCGGGTTGACTTAGGAAATGTTTTAGCATGACTTCGGTTGTTTCAAAGTCAGCGATCACACCGTCGCGAATTGGTTTTTGCGCAAAGATATTTCCTGGATTGTTAGCAAGCTTTTCTTTCGCGTCAGTTCCGACCGCGATGACACGTTTGCGGCCTGGGCTAGTCTGCTGGTAAGCAATCAAAGAAGGTTCGTTCAGAATGATCCCCTTGCCCCGACCTGCGATCAAAGTATTTGCGGTGCCCAAATCAACATACAGGTCTGCAGCAGTGCCGGCTTCGTCTTTAAATAACCATGAAAACATATTAATTACCGAATCCTTTGCTGCTTTCGAATGGGAATGTCGCAAAAACACTGATGTAAGTATAAGATTTATTCAGATCGACACCGACCTCAGCGCCCAAATTCATGGTGCCTTTAAGATCAGGGTGTTGCCATTCAGTTCCCACTGCCAGATTTGTAGCCACGTAATTATCATTCTTGGTGTTAAGGTAAGTAAAAGGAACAGCGATGTAAGGAACTGTCAATCCGTATTCAGTATCAAAGTTTTTACTCAACAAAGGCGCCGCTTGCACTTGCAGAATATTGTCATCGTCCTCGCGGGCGAAGCCGATGCCGGCGCGAAATCCCATCGCCGGCTGATTGTCCACGTCTGGGATCGGAATCCACTTAACACTCGCAAAGGAATTGAAATCAATTGTTCCGCCGCCAATTAGAAAACGTGCGCTTGTGGAATCATTGAGGCCTGTTTCAATAAAGACATCGAAATTAGCGCCGCTTTCACGGTTCGTTAGAATTTGAGGCTCAACCCCAACTTGAATTAGGTTTGAGGAAAGCACCTCGCCAGACTCCAGGATGCTAAGGTAGGCATGGGCCGTCGAAGACAAAAACAGACATAAAACGAAGTATTTAGCAAAATTCATCAAGTAAAACCTTTCAGCTCAAAAAAATGGTATCGAGTTGCGAATCATTTGACAAGACCTTGATCGAATACCAATCTAATTCAGTGACGAAACTTCCCATTTCTCTTGTTGTGATTGCCTTAAACGAAGAAGCGCACATTGATCGCTGCATTCGTTCCGTTCCCTTTGCCGATGATGTTGTGGTGGTCGACAGCTTTTCGACGGATCGCACCGTGGAGATTGCTGAAAAAGCAGGCGCCCGCGTATTCCAGGAAAAGTGGCGCGGCTTCGGCCCGCAAAAAGCTTTCGCGGCAGAGCAAGCCAAGCATCACTGGATTTTGTCTCTGGACGCTGACGAAGCGCTCAGCCCTGAACTTGCCTCAGAAATTGTAGCCAAATTCGCAAGTCTTGATCCCGAAGCGGGCTATTTGTTCCCTCGCAAATCCTTCCACTTAGGTCGTTGGATCATGCATGGGGGTTGGTATCCTGATTTTCAGCTTCGTCTTTTTAATAAATCAAAAAGTAGCTGGAATTCCGCAGAGGTACACGAAAAGGTCGAAGTAAAAAGTAATCTAAAAATGACCTCACCCTTGCTTCATTATGTCTTCGATTCCCTCAGTGATCAGGTCATCACAAATGACCGATATTCTGGTTTGGGCGCGCGCGAGCTGCAGGCCCGGGGAGCGAAGTTTTCATACATGAAGATGATCTTTAAGCCCTTCGGTAAATTCATTGAAACTTATTTCGTAAAAGCCGGATTTTTGGATGGTTTGCCAGGTTTTATTATCGCCATAGGGGCGGCTTATTCGCTATTCTTAAAGTATGCAAAACTCTGGGAGCTCGAGCGTGTTAAAGAAAACACTTAAACTTAAAGTTTTACTTTTACTCTGTGCTTTAACTTCTGCGGTCGCCACGGCAGCACCGCCGAAGTACCCCTTAATCGAAGAAGTCGTCGGTAAAGTCGTACTCACTGGTAAGGACGGGAAAAAGGTTGGCCTAACCCGTCAGACGCCTCTCCAGGAAAAAGCCTTGTTTGAAACCGGGGACGACTCCAGTGTGCGAATTGCTCTGGGAGGAGTGCGCAAGTTTGTAGTTATGCCGAATAGCTCAGTACTTTTGCCAACGATCAGTTGGGAGGGGGGCGAGGCTCCTGTTTTGATTTTGAACTCAGGAAGTTTGCGCTGGATTCAGAAAGAGGGCGAAAAGACTCGTTACAACACGGTGCTACGCACGGATCTGTACGAGTTTATCCCGCCGGCAGGGGATTTTGTGTTTGCGATGAATCCTCCCAAAGCCTACGGCGAAGTGAAGGTGATCTCAGGGACTATTGAGTTTTCCGCTATGAACGGTGAAACTTCGGCAACTGCCAAGACCGGGGAGCAAGTCGGTTTCCAGGGAATAATTGAGGGTGGAGAGATCGCCTACGACGTGCTTTTGCAGGGGCGAAAAATCCCACGTGGAAATTTAACTCCGGTAACCAAGCTTTCTGCCAAGGAAATCGCTGCGTTTGATGGAGCAGATAAAAAACGCCAACAACAAGAAGCTCAGCGAGCGCGAAAACAGCGCGAGGCCCTCGAGGCCGCGAAGCGCGCGGGGAGTGTCTGTTCGGCTCCTGCCGCCAACTTTAATGAATGCTCTTGGATTTGTAAGGGCAACCCTAAGGGCGAGAAAAAACAGTGCCTGCTGTCCAACCCAGGGGTCACATGTGAGCGCCGCCGCTGCAACGCAAACGGCGAATGGGCTGATAAAACCGTCCTAAATGCGCAAAATGCGAGCATTAACTGCCAGGCTCAACCTGTCGTAGCCCCTTGTGATTACTAGGTTTTAAAGATTTTTGAAATTCCGCATTTTTCCATCTTGCACTTTCCTCGGTAAGGCCCTATAAAAGACCTTCCTTTTGTGGTGGCCGTAGCTCAGTTGGTAGAGCATCGGATTGTGATTCCGAGTGTCGCGGGTTCAAGCCCCGTCGGTCACCCCATTTTTTCTCTTCATTTTCCTGCGAAAATCTAAAAATTCAAAAGTTCTAAGTAGTTGAATTTACTATAAACACGAGTTCGAAGTTCGTTTGAAATTTCAAGAAATGAACCGAAATTTCCGACTCTGATGACAGATGATGACACGAATGATGACAGGTTTTTTTGAGAGTGTATGCGCATACTCTCAAAGCTAAAACCCTTTACCATCAACGGTTTTACGCCGCTCACAGAAATATTTTGAAGGCTCCTTTCGAGGGGCCTTTTTTTATTTCCGAGCTGCGGATGATGACAGGCCGATAGTTGCTACATTGGCTCCATACAAAGGCCCGCACCTTGTATCCCCACATACCCGCAGGCCCCATAGTTCAAAAAACCCAAATTTCCCATACCTAGCGCCCGGCCTCCGTTCCGGCCGTAGTTAGGCACCCACTCCCTACGAGATCGGGTGCCTAAATACAACCTCCTCTACGGCCGGGCGCTAGGTATGGGAAATTTGGGAACACATTTACTTTTCTTATTTATCTTGGTGGGGCACGGGAGCGGGGACGGATGAAGCAGCTATCTTTCGAAGGTTTAGAATTTGATGATGAGAAAGTTAAGAAATCACGTTCTGTTGTTTTAACAGATCGTGATCTTAATATTCTCGAATACATCTTGGAGATGAAGTTTTCATCGGTCCAAGATGTATTCGAGATTTTTTTTAAAATTAACCAATTTGGAAATGAAGCCGCATCAACGAGGGCCGCCGTTGCTCGTCTTCAGCAACTAACCAAGTCAGGTTACCTCAACGGCATCCACAGCTTTTCCGAACGCCGTAAGTACTATCTCACGACCCAAAAAGGTTACCGCTCTCTCTGCGAGCGACGTCCAAACAAAGAATACATCCAACCAGTTCAAAGTATCGATCACCGAACTTTTAACCACGACAAGTTAGTTTTAGAAGCGAGAATCGCACTTGAAAATAAGCGAGCAGCGAGAAATTGGATCTCAGACAGACGTTTGAGATCGAACAAAGATTTAGCAGGGGGACTTACGAACCATGCAGTGCCGGACGGAATATTTATAAATCCGGAAGGCCAAAGAGTAGCACTCGAGCTCGAGTACACATCTAAGTCTCGTTCGGATCATATAGAGAAGATCAAACGCTATGTGATGATGATGAGATCAGAGAGTCCAACAACGAAGGTGTTCGATCAGGTCATCTATATATGTGCGTATGAGCGAATTGTAGAAATGCTGGTGCAGGAGACGAAAATCTACGGGGAGTTGTTTCAGGTGAAAAGTTTTGACGAGTTCTTTTCGCCGGGCCGTGTCCGAAAAATAGCTACAAGGACTGATTAAGGCACGGTGCAGGGCTACTCCAAAGTTTGCAGTGCTTGCCTTTCAGAAAAAACAAGAAATGCCAATCAAGGCATCTGAAAGGAAGGTTTTTATAAAAGCCGAATACAAAGCACCGAACGTCATGAAAGCTGCACCCGTGGCTCCTCAGTTAAATTCAAAAGAGATGGAACTTTTAAAGTACATCTTAGAGATGCGCTATTTGAGTCTTGCGCAAGTGATTCGTAGGTTTTACGACAATGGAACTGTGGAAGCGACGATTCAGCGAATGTTTGATCTCAAATACCTATACTGCAAGGACAAGGAGTTATCAGACAGCTCACTGCTGTTGGTAACTCAAAAAGGCCGTGACGTATTGGTATCACAATATAAAGAGATTCAAGCGCCGGCAGTCACGAGATCACCCATGCCTGGGAGACTTAACCACGACATGCTTCTGAATGATCTAAGAATCCGCTTCGAAGAATTGAATTTCCTAAAGCGCTGGGTGAGTGAGATGTGCATGAAAGAGATGCCTTTCTTCTTAAGGGCGTTTGCAGATCTGCCAGATGCATTATGTAAGAAAAATAACGGGATGGCATATTTCTTAGAACTTGAAGTTGGAAAGAAGCACTCAAAATTCTACCGCGATAGAATCGATACGTACTTAAAGGTCTTGCAGATGAAAGACACGAAAGAGGCGAAAATCGAAGGTGTGATCTTCTTTTGCTACTATGAAGAGGTGGCTGAGATGATTAAAGCACAGGTGCCGAAGGATGCTAAGGGTGTTTCGGTATTAACTTATCAAAGATACTTCCCAGCTAAGAAAGACGAAAAACAAACCGAATATGTTCATTAGAAAGTTGTTTCCAGCAATCGGACAACAAAGAAAGCCCTCTTCCCAAGTAAGACTCGGAAGGGTTGAGGGCTCTTTCTTCAAATCAGAAAAGCTCACCGATGAGGAGCTTAACCACCATGTGCATATAGTGGGGGCGAGCGGCTTTGGCAAAACCGTGTTACTCACCAAAATCCTCAAAAGTCGAATTAAAGCCAATCATGGATGTCTGTGGTTGGACCTCAAGGGTGATAAAGAAACCATCGAAAGTATGATCCAAACCGTGAAAGAGGCGGGAAGAGAACAAGACCTTCAGATATTCTCACTCACGGACATTGCAACCTCCTCAAACTATAACTTACTCAATGAAGGCAACGCCACCGAACTCCGAGACCGCATCATGGGAGCACTCGAATGGTCAGAGGAGTTCTATAAAGGGCAGGCAGCTTTATACCTCCTAAGAATCCTGACAGTCCTCTGTCATATCAGAAAAGAGACAAAGGAAAGCTTTGATCTGCATGATCTCTATAATGCCTGTACCGATGAGGGAGCTGTATTTAACCTCACACAGAAAGTATCAAAAGAGCATCCAAAGATAAAAACGCTAGCAGAGCAGTGCTATCACTATCTCACCGCTAAAGAAACCTCAGGAAACCTGCAAGGACTCGTAAGCCAACTGGAATCGTTCCTACTTGCAAGCTTCGGTGAAAGACTCAAAAAGTCAAAAGAGGGAATTAATCTCTATGAAGCGGTAAATCAGCAAAAGATCGTATTTATATTCCTAGACACCAGAAGGTATAAGTTCACAGGAACCGCACTCGCTAAATTCATCGTAAAAGACCTCATCGCAACATCAGCCCGGATCGATGCGGAAATCCCAAAAGCACAAAGAAAGCCTTTCGTGTGCTTTATTGACGAGTTCGCAGATATAGCCGACGAGGACTTCACGGCATTCCCAGATCGGGCCCGAAGTAGCAAAATGAGCTTGGTACTCAGTCATCAGGAGTTGTCGGATCTTAAGAAAGTGTCGGATACGTTTGCGGCGAGGCTGACTGCAAATATGGCGACTCTATACGCGTTCCTGCAATCGAACCAAGAAAGTGCTGAGACCATCTCTCAGAGAGCTGGTACCAAAACAACGTGGAAGACCACTAAAAGGACGCAAAGGGTGTTGTTTTGGGATGTGAGCACGGGGGAGAGTTCGATGCGTGAGGTGGAGGAGTTTAATGTGCATCCGAATGTGGTGAAGTCGCTGACCGTGGGGAGATGTGTCTGTATCAAAAAGTATCCTCACGCTCGTGCCCACATAGTGCGAGTTGATGAAAAGTAAGCATCTTCTTCGTTGTCGCTGTTCCGACTGTCCTCGACGTATAGGTACATACGCCTGTGGGAATCGAAACATCTCCGCCTCGAATCTGCATACTTTTGATCCCTCGGGAGTCGAGTCCGAAAGGAAATCCAAATATATCGTAAATGGATATTCAAGTTTGGAGGGCTTCCGCAGGATGCAGACCGGAACCCGTCTGTCATAGGCAAAGCCTATCGCCAACAACTTTTCCTCAGAATCCTAGTGTTACCCTGATGTTGTCAGGGATCACGTATTCTCTGCGTTATTAACCATCGGTTGGCTTAGTTGCATTTATTTCTTGACCGGAGAATTAGGTCCTCAAGATACTTAACTAATGAAAAAACTCGTTTTTCTGGCGATATTGTTACTACTATGTTCAGACTGTTTTGCAGAAAAAAACATCAAATTGGATTCAATTGGATTTGGAAAACTTCTTCATATTGCTGGGCACATCCAACTTCCGAGTGGGCAAAAGTTAAATAAAGCGGCACCTTCGAAAATTGCAATCTATGAGAAGGAAGGTAAGTCTTGGGTTCTTACTGAAGAAGTAAATCTCAATGATTTTTTTGTTTTGACGGAACTTATTAATTTTCAACGTCCTGTCCGCCTGCACTCCGATAAGTCGGAGATCAAGGTTGAAGCAAGCCTTTATCATTGTCCCAAGTTAGGTCGTGGTATTTGTGTGATAGATGATTTCGAAGGTTTAATTAAAAGAAATTCGAAGAAAGTTTCTTCTGAGGTTCAAGTTTCACTGATAGGAAGCACTCCGAAATAGGCATTCCACAATCACTTATTTCCCATCCAAAGCCTGTTCTAAAACGAACAGGCTTTTTAGTTCCAACTTACCCTCGCCAAACAAGTTCTCCTCTATGGATCACCCAGTTTGTGAATTATTGGCCACTGAATGGCTTAGAAGCATTAAATTTTAAGCCAATCGATATTTAAGATTCTTAATTCTTCCGACTGGGAAGGTTTGTTAATAGCAAGAATCTTTTCTACTGATTTCATCAAGAGCTCGCGCACTTTTATAGCGTCTTCATTAGATATTGTCATTGGACTTGTCAGAGCAAATTCTTCTTCGATATTCATTCGTGGGTAAAGGTCCATAGCCTTCACGCGCCAGTTGCCGTGATGGCGATGAACTAAAGTGGATTCAGCACTGACATAGGTGCGACTTGGACCTAATTTAAATTTCCCTTTTTCTTCAGTGATTAATCCGGATTGCAAAAGAAATTGAATCACTTCATTAACTTTGCCAACTGGGATATTCAAGTGTTGGGCAATGCGATCGATCGTACGATATTCCGGAATATCACAAAGAAGTCTAACGGCGCTAAAGTACCACTGCGAATAGAATTTCGAGCGATCTACCTCGGTCATTTCAATATCTTTTGGTATGCGGCTTTTAAGTTGGACAGAGCTCTTTTTAATTTCATCAAGACGTGTTTGAAAAATCTTTTTTAAAGTAGGGCTTCCGGCGCGAGTCAACTCCACCATCGTAACGAAATAATCGCTCTCATTGGGGTTCAGTCCCCAGTGTTGGCAAATTCCTGCGGTTTGCTCTAGGGTAAGGTCTTTGTCGCCCTTAAAGACATGACTAACCGTGGTTGAGTGCATTGTTAAAGCTGCAGCCAAGCGCTGAAATTCACCACGCCCTTGTTTGGGCATATCTTTGATTCGGTCGTTCACGAATTTCTTGTAGTCAGTGTATTGAAAGATGGACATAAACCTCCAAACTTGCCATTAAAACCAAGTTTTAGTAGGTTTTATGGCCAAAATACATCTATTTCTTTGCAAGTTATTGAGTTAGCTATTACTCAACTTACAGGGGAAAAATATGAAACTTCTCGTTATTAGCGTCATTATGGTCTGTGGTATTTCTGTTTTTGCTAAAGGCGGCAGCGATGTCGGCGGTGGAAAAGGCGTTGTCTGTCGAAACCCAGACCAGTCAATAAAATCAGTAGAGGTTTTAGATCTTTGGGAAGCGAGAGTGCTCTATGGCCTCGAGATACAAAAACCATCAAGTAATACAGAAGATATTTCCGAGAGTATTGAAGATTACGCCGAGAAAATTGCTGACGTTTTAAATATTCCACAGCAGGGCAACAGTGCGATTCCTTTTAAGTTATATTTAAATACGATCGCTCAAACCATTGTTAATGAGGGAAACTCATCCATTCAGCGTCTTCATGGAGTAAATCTAACTTTGACCCCTGACTCTTATGAAGCTGCGTTTCCTGCAGGATGCGGGGTTGAGCAGATTGTTCGTTACAAAGAGTGGATTTTACCAGGAGGCCAAGGAATTGCTGCCGAAGCGCAAATAAACCAAGATCTTTTTGAAAAGCTGGATATCACAAATCGGATCGCTTTGGCTTTGCATGAGGGTCTATACAATAATCTACGCACATTTTCATTGGAAAACTCCTCGGTGCGCACTCGCCGGGCCGTTGGGTATTTACTTTCAGGGCGATCATTTACGCCGTTAGCACAGTTACTTTTGCGACCGCACATCACTTGTGTTTCAAGTGAGCCCTATGATCTTGATAAGACGGTCGTGCATATAGTTCAGGGAAAAAATCCGTTAGGGACTAATATAGTCGTCGAACGATTCGATGGAGCGTTGGGGATGGGTTTTAGCGAAAATAATAATTGGGGTAAAAGTATAGAATTAGAGTGGAGACGTCTTTCTAAGAAGGGATTATCCGAAGATTTAACAACGCAAGGCCCGACAGCACTTAATACGTTTTCACCGACCGATTTTGATATCCTTTTTGAAGTGAAACCTGCTGGACCCAAGAAAATACTAGTAACAAAAAAGCAATCTTTTGGGGGGAATCTCGCTTCAGTTAGCAAAGTTTTAAAATGCCAACTCAATCCGCAAGATTAAAATCAGAATGCAGCCGTCTCCTTGCACCTAACATTACTTAACCGCCAGAATGCTCAGGGATCGAACGCCGCAACTTGAAGGTGAATCAACTTCTCTCGAGTGCGAGTTCATGACAAAATTGCACTTATTTCCCATCCAAAGCCTGTTCTAAAACGAACAGGCTTTTTCGTTCCAACTTACCCTCGCCAGATATCTTTTCCCCGGTAGCTGGTGGTGCGAGGCTCCTGCCTCTTACCCTTCGGGTTGGCACTTTGAATTAGCATCCTGCAAATTCAATCAGCTTTCATGACTCAGTCATTGCAGCACTCCTCAGCTACCGCTGCAGCCTGTGCGTTATTAGCCACTGGATGGTTTAGAACCATTTGATTGATGACCACAATGATGAAGCCAGCTAAAATCTTATCCATGGGTAGATTTGAAGTTTTTAAAGAAATCTCTATTGGTGGGCTGACGAAGGAAGAACTAATTCAGCAGTTAGTTTCAAAAGGTATTCAATTTAATAAATATGCAAACATTCTCTTTGAAGACTCGGCCTTCACCCCAACCACTGTGGCCGAAAGAATTATGCTGGTTAAGGTGAATCTACATGATCTAAACTTAACTAAACCTACCATCTATGAAGATATTGTTTCTGCAGCTGAAGATCTCGGTTTAAAGCTTTGTCCACTGATTGTTGCAGCTCATCTGAGGTTGGAATACTTGGAACAACCGGAAGGTCCTTATCTTAAAGTTGCGTCACCGAAAGTTGGTAACGAAGACAGTTATCCCCGTGGCCTTTATTTAAGAAATAACGACAATGCTCTTTGGCTCCGAGGATTTTGCGCTTCCGACGACTGGGAGTATCAGTTGGACATGGAATTTATATTTCAGCAATAGCTCCAAACCACTGGGTTTCAATCCAAAGCCTGATCAGAAATGTTCAGGCTTTATAATTCCAGCTCTAACTCGTAAATCTCTCTAGCAGCCAGAACGACCTTATCTGACTTAATGGGTCTCACGTCAGTCACTTCCCATGCGAACAAACCTGGCTTCCATTCATTCCAACAAGCATCCAAAAGATCACCCGCCATGAACGGGCGAACATTCTTAATCTTAACTAAGGCGACGGGGCGGCCTTCGGGGTCGGTTTCGCCGGGCTTGCGCAGGAAATTGTGGTTTTCGACGATTAGGAGGTCGTGAGAGAAGTCGAAATCCTCAGGGGGAGTCCAAGATCGGATTTCCAACTTCTTCTCGCCAGAAGCGATCTTCGAGCCATTTGGGTAAACGATGGATAAAGCTTTGTACTGCATTGAGTACAAAGCTATTTCCCCGTTGTACCAATGGCAAGCGAGGAATGATGAAAATGACCGATTTACTTTGTTGTCGGCCTTCCGGCTGTCCTCGACGTATTGGCATATACGCCTCCGGTAACCAGAAGTCCTCCGCCGCGTAACTCTGCCATTTTGATCAATCCAAGGGAGTCTGGATTATTGAGTTCGAATTCTATAGAACTACATCTGAGGATGGAAATTCAAATATCATCGGAAAAGTATCCGTCTGAAGGGCTTCCGCAGGATGTAGCCCTGAACCCGGGCTACATAGGCCCGCGGTAGCGGAGGAGAGTGATGCGGCCGTGGCCGCAGAACTGAACCAGTTCAGTTCGATTGCTTCGCAATCTCCACATCCTCAGCGCAGCTGGCCTATCGTAAACAGTTCTCCCAAATCCGGCTGTCTCAGGATGAGATTTGCGTGCCGAAAAACGCGAGAAATCGCTCTCCTATACACCCAAATTCCATTAGATCGAACTAATCAAAGTATTGATTGGTAAGCGCCTTGCATTTTGAACCACTTGAATGGTTTTTGGTGGAGATTTGAATGGTTAAGTTTCTTTTACATTTAATTGCTATTTTTTCTTTATCGGTTTCTGCTAATGCCGCAGAGATTTTTACTACTTCTAACGGTGTAAAGGTCTACATGGAAGCAGTGATGGACGACGATGAAGTCATCTGGACCGGCGGGGTGAATAGCTCTGGAAATGCGGAAGGAAAGGGAGAGATAAAGTACACTATTTATGACATTTTCGAAGAAGGGAAAGTAGTTTCAAAGTACAAGTACCGAGGAACTATGCAGGATGGCTTCTTTGTCGGTGAAAAATTTGAACTCTTAGACCTAACGGACCCTTCGAATAATGCGACCTTTTGGATGGCTGGCGGTTCTCCAGTATTGATTCAAGAAGGTGTTAAGACAAAATTGCGAAGAAAATACTTTACGGTAAATAACAAAGGATACAATTTAAGACAGCATGAGATTAGCGAGGCTGAATTCTATCGGCGAGCCCTAAAGCATTGGGGGCATAATCTGCCGAAGGACGGAATGTTCTATGAGCTAAAGAAACGGTATGACGTTGGTAGTCTATCTGAGGATATATCTTCAGATGATAATGTTGATAGTGGCGATTCAGGTGTTTTACATCAGGCAAAGTCTGAGAAATCAAAGTCCAATAGCACTGCTAAAGAGAAAGAAAAATCTGAGAAACCAAATCAAAAGGAAGTAGCTAAAGCCCAAGACTTGGGTGATCCGGCTAAAATCAAATGTGCAGGTGTAGGTTACTTAAATCAGTTGCCAAACACTCCATTTACAGTTCACCCGAATGGCTATCGTGATCCTCACACAGCAAGTTCCAACGAGCTTAAAATGTTAGCAAGAGCTTATGCAGAAAACAATTATTGGCTGAGTCAAGAAGGCAAAGCGAAAGCGCCAGGGGCTCTTTCTTGTCTTGGTGATCGATTGGTAAAAATCGACTCCTATAAGAGGAAAAAGAAAGAGAAGCCTAAAAAAGAAGAAAAGCCAAAGGTAGAAACAAAACAAGAGGAAAAGACTGAGTCGCAATCTACGGATGCTCCTCTTTCAGAAGCTACGTGTGTAAGTTTCAAGCAAGCAGGTGGTGGAATTAGTTCTGATCGATTTAAAATCGTGAATAACTGTGGTTATCCTGTTCAAGTACAGTATTGCGAAGAGACCAATATTCTAGAAAGTAAGTGTACTCCGTTAAATGTTCCTGGTTGGGGACTGACTAATACAATCGAACCTTACGGTTTTACTTTTACGGTCCTAACTGAAGAAAAGAATCCAGAGTTAAGAATTCGAGCGTACGTGTGTGATATGAGAGATAAAAATAAGTACATGTGCGTACTTCCAAAAAGCAGTAAGAAGAGCCCGTTCCGGATTCCTGTCGAACGTAATAAATAAAAAAAAGCCCATGGGGATAGACAAGACAATTTGAACCATCCCAATGAGCTGCCTCCAGGCTCAAATAGCCTATAAAGTGATCATGTTGAAAGCAAGCATGGAGTGATGAAAAATAGCTATTTGTAAACGCACCTGAAAGTAAAGTTGCTCGACACGGTATTCTCACTCGGATCTAACCTTGTTGAGAAGAGACCTGAGTTGTCACCGTAAGTGGCGGTTCCGCCACGAGTGATCGGATAGGCGGTGCCTGCTGTGAAAAGACTTCCTTTCCCATATCCACAATAATCATTGGCACTTGTGATGTTGTCACAGTTCGTAGCTGGACCGAATCTCGTTTTGGAAGTTGCGGTTAAACTAACCGCATATCCAGATGTTTGATTTGTAGAGTCACCAAGTACCCATTCGTGCGCATTGCCGGCTAAGTCCCAAATGACTTCGCCATTCGGCAATATATGGGTGCGGCGTTGCGAGTCCCATACAGTGGCGCTGCATGTCTGGCCGGTGTTAATACAAGGAGTATTATCATCGGTTGAAGTTGCTTGTGGCGAGGTAGGAGTACTGTCGCTGTGTCCGCGGTTGATACGACCAACATAAGCAGTACCAGAACTCCAATTGGCTGCGACTGTCGTAATTTGTCGAGCCGTGGCTTGCCACTCGTCGTTGCTGAATAGGTCATAACGTGCGCCATTGAGTTTACATGCGGCTATAGCTTGGGGACGTGTGACGCTAACCCAAGGGCTTCCTGTTCCTTGCGGAATGGCTTTTCCAGCACCATCATTTTTCGCTTCGTACTTCATGACGCAAATATCTGAGCTTGTAAATCCAGCAAGGGCTGCGACTCGAACATAACCAGTAGGACAAACGAGTGGCGCTGTATACTTGAAAGCAGGGCCAGAAACCACCGTGCTAACATTGCCAGCGTTGTCAGTAACTCGTATCGACGCATAGTAATTTGTATCTGCAACTAAAGTGAGCCCAGTGAGCGTTGTGCTAGTTCCCGCAACGACTGACCAATTAAGGAAGTCGGAAGCACCAACTGCAGTGCCAAGTGCAATTTCATATTGAAGTATGCCTGAATGACCATCAGAAGATCCACTCCAGGAAATAAGCGGAGAGTTTGCAGTATCTGGTGCGCTAGTGGCATTTGTAACGGTCGGAGGAACCGGGGCAACAATGTCGTAAGTTCTTTGAATCGTATTTGATGGGTTGTTTCCGGCTCCATCGGAAGTAAATGCAACGGAAGAAGGCACGGAAACACTTACGAGACCCGATAGAGTTGGCGTAATTAAGATGTCATAGCTTTTGCCGGAACCAGTGACAGTCGCAGTAGCATTGGTAAGAGTTAAGTCACTACTTGTAAAGCCGGTCACGTCGATAGAAAAATCGGCATGAACTGTAAATGGCGAAACTTTTGTGTAGGTCGGTGCAGATGTCGTGAGTAGGACATCAGGTGCGACAGTTAAGTTTAAAATGCTGATAGTGCTATTTGGATAATTGAGAAGATCACTATAAGTATTGGCTGCAACACTTAAAGTAATTGCTGTCGCCGTGGGGCTCACTTCTACCGTATAGTGGCTAGAGTCGACTCTAATCAGATTGCTTGCTGTACCCCCAGTAACTACCAGGCTTCCTAGAGAAAATGAATTGATTGGTTCGCTAAAGTCCAAATTAACAACAAAAGTTCCACTTGGAACACTTGTACCACTGCTCGTACTCATAGCAAGAGTAGGGGCTGCTAGATTATAAATAGTGCTAACGGTATTGGACACGCTTGAAGGATTGCTTCCTGAATCAAGAGCCGCGCCAGCTTTTACTGAAACTTGGACTGCTCCTTCCGCAAGTGGAGTCAGATTGATGGTGTAATTGGCACCTGCACCTGTGATGATGGCAGTCGCATTTGTTAAGTTTAGGTCGCTCGCATCAAATCCGGTTACAAACTCGCTGAAAGTGACAGCCACTACGATAGGCGTAGCACTAGAAATACTCGGTAAGCTTGAAAGTATAACTGAAGGCGGACCGCTATCATAGTTTGCCGTAATTGAAGTTGATCCTTGATTAAGTCTTCCAGCGAGATCTGTGAATTTATTTGGACCTAAGCTCAAAGTCACATCACCAGATAGTGTCGGTACAACTTCAACCTGCCAGTGAGTGCTATCAATTTGAGTGAGCGTTCCGACTGTGCCGTTAGTGGAGACAAGATCCGCTGAAGTAAAGTCCAGTAGAGGTTCAGTTGAGACAAGATCTACTAATATCGGGGAAGTGGCTGTTGGGCTACCATTGGGCAATGACATTCCCATTGTGGGAGGAGCCACGTCATAGAAGTAAGTTAAAGTATTGGAAGCAAGATTGTGATTCCCTGCCTCGTCAGTGACCTTATTAACTGGAATAAGAACGCTCACCTGACCTTCAGACTGAGCTTCAACTTGAACAGTATAGCTGTCGCCGCTGCCGGCAATGGAAAGGATGTTTCCGTTTATGACCTGGAAGTCACTGTTTTGGAAGTCAACAATAGTTTCTGATGCTGCCAATGACAGACTGACTATTCGTTGATGGGTATAGCTGGCAAAAGTCTTAGCGAGTGTCAGAGTTGGTTTTTGCGTATCAACGATTATGGATAAGCTGGCTTCAGTTCCTACAAAATGACCGGGTAGGGTGATTTTCAATTCACCGTCTGAAACTGGTTCGAGAATCACTTGAAAAGAGGTAGGAGATGTTTGCACGACGGATAGAATGATACCATTTTCCACTTCAAAGTCAGAGATCAGTGGTTGCGCATTGGGAGCTGTTTTGAAAGAGACCGTTACAGGCCAGGAATTAATATTGGCTTTGCCACGAATTGCGGAACTCATAGCGACTGAGTCTTTAATTATACCGGTAATGGATAGATCCATACTACATGCGGTAAGCAAGGGTAAAACAAAAGTAACCAACAATGATGAGACGAGACGTTCAATTTTCATCATAGCTAACTTCTCGGGCTCCAAATTAGGTGCCTAAAGCAATTTGGAGCGCTTTTACAGTAAAGCGAGGGGTTTTATTCGCTTTGAAGGCGAAAATTGAGCTGTTTTTCGCCTACTAATATGAAGAAGGATTGTATCCCGGGAACTGATCAAATTCCTTTGATAGAATATAAGACACATTCGTTCTGACATCTTGAGAGCTTTCCATCAACATATCTGCTGAAAGCTTTATTCGATAGATAAGCTCATGAAGAATGAGAGCCCCCTGGTTGTAAGGATCAAGCAGGCTGAAAAGAGTGATATCGATTCGATAGGCTTTTCCATATTTGGACTTCTCAGACCATTGAACTGCAATCTGCTTTAGATTGCAGTGAGGTTCAAGAATTACAGGTCCTTGATCATCAACATCCGGCACATCCTCTGGTGCCACGAAAGTTAAATCTTGTGCAAATCGTCCGAAGTATTCTTCGCGCAGTTTGCTGGCGAGATAAGGAAGTTTTTGGTCAATGCGAGAGAAGACGGCTTCTAGAACTTCATGGAAGGTGTAATCTTCTGGTAGCGAGGGCTGCCATCTGTGAAATCCCATGTTCCTTTGTTCGTAGATGTCTAGCAGCAAGTATTGGGACTTTCCCTGTTCACTCCTACAGAAAACGACGTCTCCGCCATTTCCACGATCAAATACACCTGGGTCAGCTTTAAGTGATGGAGAGAGAAAAGTAACAATAACAAGTAAGACGAATTTCAAAACTAAACTCCAAGTTGCGATACAGGAACAAGTTGCACATTAAAATTGTATATATCAGTGGTGTCGGTGTTTTTCATGAGTTTAACCATTTTCTTTTTAAACTCGCGAATAAGCGCTTTAGCTTCAGGAATCTTTTTAAGATCTACTGGTAAGGTCATTGACGTCACATCTCTGGAAAGAACATCAATGGTGTTCATTTTCTCTAGAGCTTGGAGAATGCAGTCGGCATTCGCCTTGCGTAAAATTTCAGATGGGATGTCCGTGGTGGTCGACATGGATCTATGAACATTGCGGAATATGCCATTCTCATAAATCACAAATTTTAATTCGATAAGAAGCTGAAGTACTTCCTCCAGTCTTTTCATTGAAATGCCCAATTTTTTTGAGATCCATTTTTTATCGGATTTGAAACTTTTTGTTTCTATAAGTGACATGAGTGAGAAGTATTCCCAGTCGCTGATCAGAGCCATTTCGTTTTCCGCAATACAATGAGAAGTTAAGATTTGCTTTTTGCGGCGATCATCTTTGCGAATCGTATTTTCGCTTTCCACCAAACGCAAAAAATACTGCATTTCAATTTGGTCAAGATCGAGCTTGCGGACAAGGATATGCGCCTTTTTAGTGGTTAACGGCGATTTCCCATTAAGAATTTCAGTAAGGCGACCACTTGAGACGCCTAAAAGTTGTGCATAGGCACGTTGAGAATAACGGCTGTTCTTTTTGCGGCGTTTTTCGAAGTCGTACTTCAGAATGTCCCGGGATGTAGCGAACTTTGATTTCATCACGAAGTATGTACGAAAAACTCGGGTAACATTCAATTATGTTCTTTCATGAAGCGCTCCAAAGTTCCTTTTCATGAATTCGGAGCAGAGGGGCGCCTTGGAAACCGGAGTAAACTCACATATGAATCTAGGGTTAGATGTTTTGGATAACTTTTTGTTTATAAAACGGTAGTGATTGGGAGTAGGAGTGCAAATCCATTTGATAGTTCTTAAAACAAATATTCTGAAAAGGTTGATGTCGACCGCAGAGGGTGTCCGCAGTTGCGTAACATAAATCAAGGAAAACATTCTTGACCGGAAAGGCAAAATCTCTATCATCAACTCTAGGTGGAGGCATCAATGAGAAAAGCAACTCTTGGGGACTATTTAAAAACGACGCGTGAAGCTGCAGGGCTTACTCAAGCTGATGTTTCAAATGCCTTAGGGTATTCCACACCGCAATTTATCTCCAATTGGGAGAGAAGCCTGTCGGCTCCTCCTGTCAATGCCATTAAGAGATTAGGGCAGTTGTATAAGATTGATGCCAATGAGATGTTTGAAGTGATACTGCAAGCAGAAATTGAAGCGACGACAGCAGACCTTCGCCGCAAGTTCAAGTCTGCTAGATAGGTAGAGATGAAAGTCATCCAGCTTCGTTGTTGTCACGAACCTTGCTTCGCTGCGACCTACGTAAAGTAGGCCTCACTTCGCAAGAACCGCTCCGCCTAGAATCTGAATGCCTTTGATCTCTCCCTGAATCCCTCAAAAAAAGAATTCCAAATATATATCGTAAAAGAGTCTTGTTTGAACGGATCTTTGGTATCCGTGAACCCGGCTTCCATGTCCATAGGACATCGTAAACAGTTCTCCTCGATTCATTGTCTAAGTACAGCGATACAATCGGGTTCATTTGTGTATGAATACTTCTACAAGGAGGAATTACATGAAAAATCAAGATTCAAAAAGAGCAGCTAAAGAGCAAGAAACTACAAAAAGTACTAGCAACAGAGGTACTGGGAATAAGGGGAAAGAGGCGACTAAATCCAATCGCATGTCTTCTGCTCAGTCAGAAAAAAGATCAGCAAGTCGTAAGTAATTCTGAGTATTTTAATAGTTAAGCCCGCCATACGTGCGGGTTTTTCTATTTTAATTTTGATAGTGAAATGAATGCTTAGCCTAAGTCCCGGGATGAAAGTGCTTAGTGTCGAGAGTCATTACATACTCACTAGAAATTTCGAACCTACCCAGTTAAATTTCAATAGCCAATCAAGGCAAAAATTTGAATGAGGTTTAAAATGGCTAACCAAAATCCACAATCTCAACCAAACCAAAATCGGGGATCGCAACAGGGTGGTCAAAACAATCCAAATAAAGAACAAGAGAGACGAAACACTTCTGACAGACCGGGCTCTCCAAACCGCGAAGAAGAGCAAAGACGCTCCAATAGCAATAATCCACCAGAAACTCGCAAAGCCAATCGCTCAGAAGATCCCGTTGAAAATGAATCGGACGATATGGATTTCGATGAAAACGAAAACAGAGAGAGCGAGCAAAATAAAAAAGACGGCCCACGTAACGTAAGCCGCCACTAGTTTCTGAATTACATCCATCGTTTCCCAAAAAGCGGGGGTTTTGAGGCTGTTGTGTGGCTGAGAGACTCCCGCTTCTCCGTTGGAGTGATGAAAGTCATCCAGCTTCTTTAAGGTAAATCTCTAATCCGATCTAGTAGTCCCACTCTCTATCGGGAGAGGCGCAGGCGATCTTGTCGGTGCTCGTAAGTTTGAGGGTTTTCAAGTCAAGGTTGTGAGTTCGAAGGGTGGCAAGTCGTCGGGATCTCGCCTTGTAATCCTGTTTTTCTTGGTCCGAACAGCCGCCAACATACTTCTCTTGAATCTTTATCTCAGCAGTTGAATCATTTAAGAATCTAATCTCGCTGTACTCAATTTTAAGCGCAAGCTTTTGATCTTTGATATTGAAAATCTTAAGCGTACTGATTTCGCTAGTTAAAGGTTGCCTCACGAAGGCATTGTCACCCTTAACTTCAAGGAGGAAGCTGTGAGTCTCTTTGATTTGAAAAAGGGGTTTTCCGTACTCACCTTTGTTGCAGGATTTGTAAGAGACATCCTGTTTGTTTGCGGAATAAAACTCCATGAAAGACCCAAACTTCTCTCCATCATCCGTGAGTCGAATGAAAAACTTGCCAATGAACTTACATTCTGGAACTTTTGTAAGAACAGCTATAGTGCTAAAGTTTTTAGAGTCTTCCACTGGCGATAGCCAGTCTTGAGGATCTATGTTGATTCTATGTTCGCCTTCTGCGACCTCAACCACAATCGGCTTGTGGGAATGGCATTTGGATTGATCTTTGCCGCAAACGACGAATTCGTTGAAGTAGGCTTTGTAAGGTTTGGACCAAGTGTCGATTGGTTTCAATAAAGTTGCATGGACATAGTACTTGCCGGGTGGAAGCTTTATACTAAATTTGTTATTAGCTTCGGACGGTGTGCAGAACTGATTGTAATCGGAACTATCGGTTGGAATCGCACATATAGTCTGGGCTGGTATTTTAGCATCTTTAAAATACGAGACTTCACCAGAAAGCATGGATTCTGCCGCGAAACTTGGCATGCTCAAAACCGTAATAAGGAAAAGTATTGAATACTTCATTTCCTAAACCCAGAGCTCTTATTAAAGTAGTTATGAATATACTTGGCCATGGAGCGATCTCTGATCTCAATATGTCTCATGCCCATGTGGTCAAGGCACTGAACAAGGTACTTGTGTACGTCGTCCTCCGAGCCACCTTCTGCAAGCAAAGTATAAAGGGGGCCTGCGTAGCAATCGTACTCAGTTGGAGCCTGACCGTTAATGATTGCGCCGGGAATGGCTCCAATTGGATCCCAATGTTGCAAATATCTTCTTAAAACTTCTAACACTTCCTTCATAAGTTTCCTTGTGCTTCTAGCTTATTGTGAAGCTTTTCAACTTCCTCTGCGAACCTTTCGGAATGGATTTGATTTGAGTAAATCCCGGGGGCTCGCTGTAGTACGAACAACGTCGCAATGTCTTTTGAATTCAGTTCAGAGATATTCTTGTTTAAGTAACGCTGAGATGCGGCCGCAACGCCAATGATTTTTGAAGCTTTATTTTCGCCCCAGTAAGCTCGCTCGAGCAGGGTAGCCGCTATGTGCTCTGGAGGGTAATGATTGATCAAATAAAGTGTGCCGAGGAAACTATCGAAAGCATACTTCAACGCCCGTCTAGGAGCTATCAGGTTGGTTTTTACGAGTTGATAAGCAGACAGACAGTTATTGTTGTCGTACTTTAATAGTGCGCGTGGCGTACAATCTAAATACCCTGGGTATTCCACCATCATTGCCGTTACCAGAGCAGGGGGTAGTTTCTCTGGAGTGCCTTGCATGATGACGTCAATATCTTTACCCACTACAAAGTAAATGCCAACGACACTCGTCAACAGTGTACCAAGAGTGATGGCGAAAAGAATTAGGCCTATTTTGAGAGAGCTTTTAAGTAAAGAACCCATTTTCATATTAAATCCAATAAACACCACCGTGTATACTACTAATGTGGGGCGATGAAAGTCACCCAGCTTCGTTGTTGTCACGAACCTTGCTTCGCTGCGACCTACATAAAGTAGGCCTCACTTCACAAGAACCGCTCCGCCTAGAATCTGAATGCCTTTGATCACCCCGAATTCCCCTGAAAAATTCCATCCATCGGTAAATGTACCCAGTTTGAGCCCAAAACTGGGCGAACCCGGGCTACATATACCAAAGGTATATCGGGAACAATTCTCCTCCGCACTCTCAGAGTAACCGGGCTATCGCCAACAACTTTTCCCTAATGTAAATTTCATTGAGTTTAATGGTTGCTTAAGAGAGCATAATCTATGCTTTTCACATTTACGGTCTTTTTTCTGATGTTTCTGGGTCTATGCTTCGTCGCGATTACGACCTATATGGTTTTAAGCGAGAAGATCGAAATCATGTACTATAACCCCGGACACGCTGAACTACTGCCGAAAAAGTATCCTTCAATGAACGAAGTGTTGGCGGCGGAAAAAGTTCTGGAGTCTGACGCTGGGAACATCGAACTTCGAATCGAAGTCATGGAGTGTCGTCTTTTCCAATTTAGCATTTACGACCAAGTGTCAGTTGATCACGCGCTTTGGTTTGTACGAAATGTTCCGCTACATTCCTATACCTGGAAGACTTGTATGGTGATCGCACCAAGTGGGGCAAAAGATGTGCTACTGAAGGCATGGGAAGAACAGGTAGTGAACTCAAATCGGCATTCAGCTTACTTACGAGCAGTTGCACGCTATTTTAGATTTGTTACTCCCGATGTTTCTCTTCCGTACTTGAAAGAATTGCTAAAGCGGTCTCCCTTTAACAAAGACACACTTCAGCTAATTGCGCTTAGGGAAGAGTCAAACCTGCCAACGGGGTATGAGGCGACTCATCCGTTTCCTGGCTTACGTGTTAGTCTGTACTATTGGAAGCGATATATTGAAATGCAATGGTCGAGCTTCCTATCTGAGAAAGTTGATCAGGTGCGCTGGCGATATCCTGTTCTTTTTCCTAAGTGGTATTGTGTAATTCTGCTGGTTGTTATTTCATTATTTAAAAAGAAAGAAAATGAATGGTTCAATTGTTATGATGTCGGTGTGTATGGCATGTCCGCCTATTACTTCGGCGACTATGAGCTTTCTAAGAAATGCGCCAAGCAGTTTTTAAAGATTCAACCGGAAGCTGAGAAAAAGAACAATTACCCGGGGATTTTTGCTAAGGGATTTTCGCTGGTGGGTATGCTGGCTTTAAAAGAGGGTGATATGGATACGCTTCACCAGATTCTGAATAAAAAATGTCAGGACCCCGCTGAGACTGAGTTTGATTTCCTATTTCATGACAAAGACCTTCTGATGGAGCTTGCACTTAAGAAACGAAGTGATATCGCATTGCAGTTTATCTTGGATCGTCTGAAAGGGCGTGAAGCCGATCCGGCTACTATCTACTTGATGGATTATATACGCGGGGGTGGAATTCCATATTCTGCTGAGCATTTTGACCTAATGTCGAAACGGTCAAAAGAAGAAGCCGAATAGGAACACATATGAAATACATTAAATTTGCAATGGCCATTATTGGACTAATGGTCTTCGTAGGCGGCCTCTGGTGGGTGCTTTACGGTGACGGGTGATGAAAACTAACCATCTTCTTCGTTGTCATTGAACTTCCAGTCCTCACCGCGACCTGTGGCCACAGAATGGAGAGCCAGAGGCTCGCAATTGAAGTAGCTGGTTCAGCTACAGCACTCCTCGGCTCAGCCGACGTACGCCTCCGGGTGGAAAGCTCAACTCCGCCTCGAATCTGGTCAGTTTTGATCAACCGTGGATCTGATTTCCAAAAGCAAAAATCCAAATGAATAAATGCAATTCAGTTAGGCGCAATTCCTATTTCTCAGGTGCTACAACTACTAACCACTCTATCTTCCTGTTTGAACAGCTAATGATCCGGTCCTGAGAGCGTTCTACTTTATCGGCGTCAATGACAGATTTACAAGTATTAGGCGCGGCACCAGACTGCTCCCATTGCATACAACACTCGGCATTTTTGCTTATTAAAGAGAGATTAAGTTTGTCTCCAGCTGCTACCTTACAATCTTTTGAATGAAAGTAGAGGGTGATGGGCTGAGTGATTTTCGGATCGTTCGTTTTCAATGGCTTCACGGTAACCAAACAGCCTGGTGCTTCGATGGTAATAAACTTGAGTTTGGAGTAGTCTATTACTTTAGATTTCACACAGGATGCTTTAGTTTTGTCTTTACCGATCACCTCAAACTCTCCATTGAGTTTTGATTCAGTGGTTTCCATGCAGCGAGCGTCCACATTCAGTGAAAAGAAGAGAACTATTGGAATGCAATAGATAAGCTTCATATGGAAACTCCTAGTAGACGTCCTTAAAGGCCAATATTTCTTTGAACTTCGTTTCATGGTCATTTGGAAATCCACATTTATCAGCAAAATCATCAGCATCTTTGAAAGTTCCAAACATTCTGTCCCAAACTGTTAGGTCAGAATAATTATACTTATGAACCCCTAATTGATGGTGGATGGAGTGGTGTTCTGGTCTTTGCAGGATATATCCAACCCATTTGGGAGTTCTAATATTGGCATGATAGAAGTATTCGCCAGTAGCCGCATAGAGCGCATACCAAGCACCGGCCTCAGCACTTCCGCCGAAAACACAGTAAATGATAAATCCAATAAGAATTGAATCGGCTGCGATTTCCACAGGATGCTTGTAGAAAGAAGTTAAGACTTCGATTCTGGCGGGGCTGTGATGCAGTTGATGGAAAATCAACCACCAGCCATTGGCGTGGCGCAGACGATGCCACCAATAGAAGACAAAAGTTCCGATGATCCAAAATACGAAACCCTCTAGAGCAGGGGACTTCCAGTTTCCGATCGGAATGAGAGTGTAGTCTCTAAAGAACTTATTCCAAGTGAGTCCAGCAATTCCCACCATTAGGAGTTGGACGAGGTTGATTAAAATAGCTCTTCCGTACCAGCCCTTCGAGTGAGGAAGCTCACGGCCTGGTTTTACACGTTCCAAGGTAAAAAAGAAGAGAGTACTTACAATAAGTAGAATCGAAGGAAGAGCTTGGGACGAGATTGTGTTTTCCATACTAAAATTAAACCCAATAAACAGCTTGGTGTATATCTAAAACTTCGATAGCATCGAGTAATGCAGAATCTGGGCGGGGCTCTCATTTTTCTTTTATACTTCCTACTTCTTTACGGAATATTCATGGCACCAGTTTTGATCCTGATTGCCTATTTGATCCGTAAGAAATGGAAACGAACGGGCAATATAGGACTGTGGATTGGATCAGTGTATCTAGTTGCCTCAATAGTATTTGTAACAGTCTCCTATATCGGTGAACGCGATCTCGCTAAAAGGCGGGAAGCTGAACGCGCAAATAAAGTCCAGGTAGATACCGAGTAGGGTAAAAGGAATCAATTATGACTATCAGAAGCCTTTTAATATTAATGACGATCTGCTTTGCACAAATAGCCTTCGCTGATTGTCAGAGTATATTACCACTAGAGGGTAAATTTCGTCTTATTGAAAAGACTGAGCCTAGTGTTCAGTGCGATACTGGGAGTTTAAAAGTTAAAGGCTGCGTGCTCAAAGTATTCAACACGGATCCCAAGGAGTCTCAGAAGATCGAGTCGGTTTATGGAAATCCTGAAGTTTGTAGTTGGAAAAAGAACGAAATACGAGAGGTGAAGATTGGTCGGAGATGTTGTGACATTGGGTATCGCATAAGCTGTGCGGATGGCAAAGACGGAATGTATAGCAAGGAAGAGACTGATCAAGAATTTGCTTGCATGACTGACTTGAGCTTCTATGTTGAAAAGTATAAGCGTATGGAGAAAGGAAAGTCCGTTCAGCGAATCTACAATGAAAAGAAGAAAGCGTTTGAGGACGCTCCAAGGAAGTAACTAATCCAGACCAGAGTAGAGTGAAATATGTCCAATTTTGAGTTTTATGGCGCTATTGCGCTCATTATTTTGATGGTGGTCGGATTTATTCCGGCCATCAATAATTTCAAGCAAGTGTATCACAGACGCTCTAACAAGATCTCCGAACTCAATCGGAAGGTGTATCTCATATATACTGGTCTTGGCATTGTCGGCATTCCATTGATGGTTGCTTTACTCATATACCTGTTGATTTCTAAATCACGCATTTAACAGACCCAATTTCCAATTCTCAGAATTAATTCTCCAAATTCGGAGAATTCCGGAATTTTCTCCTTCAAATCGAATTAATTGATTCTGAATCTGGCAATGTCCTTGCTCTAGGGGTTCTCCATCAAAGGAGAACTTATGAGTAACGAAAAACAAATCAAAACTATTAATAGATGTCTTTACGGGGCAGCCCTCGTGCAAATCCTCTCGACTGGCTTTGTAGCGCTTAAAGCTATGCAATTTAGCCCAGAGCAATCCTTGGTTAGTCCGATCATGTCCGTCTTTGGAATGTCAGGAGTCTATCTCGCAGTTATTCTGGTCGCAGTCCACTTTGTCACTAAAGGACTAAAGGAGAAGAGCGGCTGGTCGTGGGTAGGAGCGGTTTCGATCTTGATTTTGACTGCTGCAAGCTTTGCCCTTCCTCTGTGCATTGTGGGGCTGCTTACTTTGTTCAAAAAAGAGAATCGTGAGGTGTATCTTGCACAGCTTGACCTTTAATAACAACAGCTGGAACGGCGATCTAATCAGCCAAGAGTTAAGTAGTTTGGAAATGGAAATTCAGATGAGAACTACACTGATGGGGCGAAGATCGTTTGTACAAACTCACAATCCTAACTCGTTTTTGAGGATGTAATTTTATGAAAAAGGTGTCGGTAGTTTTTATTTTAATGGCGGTGTGTGTTGGGGTGGGAGTGTTTGCTCACCAGAAACTTGGAATGCCGGTCGGTGTGAATGCGCTTGCGATCAACAAGTATCGCAAGCTTGAGCCTGGCCAGTACCGGTTAAAGACCACCACTGAGCCTGGTGGCGGGCTTCAAGAGTATGAAACGTGTTTTGGTGAAACCATACCGTCTCGGGAAATTGAGGATGTTCCTGGTCTTAACTGTGTGAGCCGAACTTTGTCTGAATCGAGAGATCACATCCAGACGGAGGCGAGCTGTATGGGTCAAGGCATCAGAGTGCATTCGAAAACGACGGTGTCGCGAACACCGTGGGGGCAGGTGATGGTGCTGGAAACAAATACCAACGGTAGAAAAGAGAGAACGATCATGGAGGCGTCCTACGTCGGCCCATGTGGGGGGGAGGGAGCTATAACGGCTCATCTACTTCGTTATCGGAATCGGGACTGTCCTCGACGTACCTGTGCGTACGCCTGCGGGAATCCCGCTTCCTCTGCCTCGTATCTGAGCTCTTCTAGCTCCCTCCGGGGAAATTTAATTAAAGAAAAAGGAGAATTCTTATGAAAATGATTCTAACAATTGCAATTTTACTTACCGGTTCGGCATCTCATGCGGCTTTCGGAACTGATTACTATAGAGACTCTGAATATGATCGAAGAAACACCTGCTCAGATCAAGTATGTGCCATGAATGACCGTGGCTATACCTATCACCGAGTTTGTAACGAGCTTCGGGAGCGACAACAAGCGGCGTGGCCGAAGCAGGGGTATTTGCGGATTTTGGTGGAGGGGAGTAATCAGTATTGCCGATGCACCTGCGACTACGGCTACGAACAAAGGGTGAGGGAGCTATAAAGATCCATCTACTGCGTGGTGAAAGTCTCCTAACTTTCACCCTTCGGGCTGTCGCTTCGGGGTAGCATCCATGCTACGCCGATGTCATCTGAACCCTTCTTCCTCCTCAAGGGGAATCGAAATACATAGGGAAAGGGTGTCTTGTCTGACGGGCTTCCAAAGGAAGAAGACCGGAACCCGTCTTTCATATGGCAAAGCCATATCGTCAACAGTTTTCCTACTCTAAACTTGATTTCGTGAAGTTTTGCTCGGACGATAATAACCATGAACTTAACAAAACAGATATTTCTCGCAGTTGCATTTTGTGGATCAATTCTTACGCTGGCTCATGCTGCTGAGAAAGTGCAACACGAAAAGGACATTCCAACAGTTAAAAAGTACATCCCAAAAGAGTTCTTTAAGCTGAAAGGAGTTGTGTCTGAAGAGCCGCTTAAATTGGGTGACGGTATTGGATACTCTTTTGAAAGTGACATTCTTTTCGATGGTCCCGGTAAATCAAAGTATCTGGTAGCTCTTTATATGGCAGCTCCATCTTTTGACGATACCCAATGTGTCCTTTCTGTTTTTAAAGATGGAAAACCCATGGGCAAAACTGTTCTCCAAGGAGAAGAAACCATTGCTGCTTGCGGTGAAATGATTTTTGATGATCTTGATGGGGATGGGAAACCAGAAGTCATGGTCACGCTGGTGGATCTTAAGGGTTATGAGTTTTCCAGAAGTATACTTGTTTGGAATGGCGACCATTTAAAAGACGTCACTCCTGTTTCCAAAACTGATGGAGGCCGAATCGTTGGGTCATGGTCCCCATCCATTTCTGATGCGCTCGAAGGTAAAAGTAAACTCATCATTGATAGTGGGGAGTCTGGGAAGCAGACGGGAATTTACGTACTTCGCGATGGCAAAATAGAACAAATAGCTTCATATGATTGGTATAGGGGTAGAGATAAAGAAACTGGAAGACTACGTCCGATTAATGAGAAGCTAAATCTCCCGGCTGGCACTTACACTCTTGAAGTGAAGAACCGATCGGCTGACCAGACAAAAGCTGTTCGAGCTCAAGTCCAAGTCGGTGCTAACATTGTGATCAAACCCAATGCCATGTGTGCAGGGCCTGCTCCTGCCGGTTACAAGCCGCCAAATGATGGTGACGGTAACGAAGACAAGAATAAGGGCTGTGTGCCACGTAAGAGCACTTATGCGACGGTTACCTTAAAAGGTAATGAGGTGGTCAAGGTGACGGGGTATGGGGCCACCGGAAGCTATCTCGAAGTAACCCTACTTAAGAAGTAGAGTTACTTGAGGGAGCTATAAAGGTCCATCTACTTTGTCGTTTTAGGCCTTCCTTCGCTGCGACATACTGACCAGTATGCCTCGCTTCGAAAGGCCTAAAGCCTTCGCGTATCTGAACCTTTCTATTTCCCTCAGAAATTCTAATACTATCGGAAAAAAGGATGTCTTGTTTGACGGGCTTCCGAAGGATGAAGTCCGGAACCCGTCTTCCATGCCTGAAAGGCATCGTCAACAAGTTTGAATGGGCTAATTCGGGTTCTTTGTTTCCTGAATAATCACTTCTTTGTCTCCAACCTTCAGAGACTTCTTGAGATCAAAGAAGCGAGCTTGGTCGTAGGTAATTGAAAGTGTATTAGAATCTAGCCATAGCACTTTAATTTTTTCTACATCATCCATGACAGCAACGTGATCGCTTTTATCTGGCTTTGAGTGGGGCTTAACCAGCGAAACAAAGTAAGCTGTGCCGGTCGTGGCACCGCACTCTCGGGTTGAGAGTACGGCTTCGATGGTGTTGTCGGGCGATGTTATTCTTTGAAGTTCAGCATTGGTGCACGAGGCTTCAAGAAGGAAATGAATCCCAAGTACTATGGAAACTAAAAATAGGCCTGAGTAGAGAGCTAGTTTTTTTGCCATTTAGCTCAACGTCTGCACGAGGTAGTTTAAAGGAACCATGTAGATCGCAATCAAAATCAAAACTACTCGGATCGCTTTTGAAGTAGGTTTGGTATAAGCATACCACAATGAGAGTGCTGCAATGGCCGCATAAGGCGCGATATTGTTGTGTTGGAGCTGGTATGCATAAGATTTAAAAGGCGCAAGTTCTTCCTTTAACTCCGGATGTAGTAAAATCAATTCATATAGTTTTGAAAGTTTTCGCTGTCCAATACCGGTAGGAATCGACCAATAAGCAAACACGGTAAGAGCTATGAATCCCCAGTCGAATAGTTGCGTCTTGGTTTTAGTTTCCATTAGATTTCTCCAGATTACTAATTAGAAAACACAAATCAATTTATTGGTAGAGAAAAGTGTGAGGAGCTATAAGGGCTCATCTGCTGTGTTGTCAGGAACCTTGCTTCGCTGCGACCTACGGGTAGTAGGCCTCGCTTCGCAAGAACCCTTCCGCCTTGCAACTGAACCCTTCTATCTCCTCACTGGAATTCCTGAAATCATCGGAAAAATGGGGTCCGTCTGAGCTGAATACTCAGCGAACCCGAATTCCATATCCCGGAGGGATATCGTAAACGCTTATCCCCGGGGTTGGAGTTTTGATTGGATGAATTTGGAGCGAACTATCAGCCGAACTGCGAAAGCCATAGCAATGAGCGGGAGGGCGATTGAATAGATCAACCCTAAAAGTGTTAAAGATGTTTGAAGTAAAGCGGACAAGTGAGTCAGTTTTATGCTTTTGCTCATAAGAGAGCCTAAGATCAAAGTTGCCGACAATACAATGAAGGTTGAGATCACAGGTGGCGATAGAATCAGTAATATTCTTTTGTTGGCTTGAAGGAAGCGCTCGCAAAGGAGGACTTCAGTAAATATGCAAACTCCAATGAGGAACATTCCAAAATAGGAAATGTAGGAATCAGTCGCAATTAGGTCTGAAAAAATTAAAGTTGCTAATAAGACGTGGGTTACAAATCCAACCCAAAGATTGTATTTGTGGATTCTTTCTTTATTCGTTTTAAGCCAAGTGAGTATCTTCATCTCTTCTTATTACAAAACATAACCATATTTAATGGTAGAGAATTCTTTAAAGGCCGGCTATCCTTTTCTTATGAACGAACATATAAAGAAAGCACGTAAAATCGCTTTGATTGAGTACCTGGTGGTGCTGGTCGTTTTAGTTATTCTCGTTCTGCTATTCAAGGATGAGATTTTTAACGATAAAAAGACGCAGGGCCATATCCAACCATCGCCGAACCCGGGGTTGGTGAGGGTCCATAAGGGCTCATCCACTTTGTCGTTTTAGGCCTTTCTTCTCTGCGACATACTGACCAGTATGCCTCGCTTCGAAAGCCCTAAAGCCTTCGCGTGTCTGAACCCTTCTATCTCCTCACTGGGCTCGTAAATAGAGTGGTTGAAGGCAACTTGGGATAACTTTGGAGAAAACTGATAATGACATTTGCGCCAAGAGATCTTTTTCCTGATGCGACCTACAAGTTTACTGAGCTTGGTATTGTTCAGACTCAAAACGGTTCAGATTCAATACTGTATTGGACTGAAGACGTAAAATGTCGAATTGATCTCGTCGATGATCGCTTTATGTTGGTTGTTGAACTTAAAGAGGTGTGGCCGTTTAAAAGTTTATGGGCAATTCCCCTCTATAGAGATACTTTTGAGTCCACGAAAAAGGAAATTCTAAAATACACGCCTGAGGGGCATCCAATTCGCATAGCGATTACGCAGTATTCTGGAGCAGCTCATGGCTAAGCTTACCAATGATGAAAAGTGGATTCTCTGGGAAAAGTTTATTAGAGAAAAGAAGCTCGTCTGGAGATTTAGTTTTCCGGAACGCAAGATGCGGATTCCTGGCATTCGAGAAGATAAGCCATTGATTTTTCATACGAGACATCAGGCTGCTCTGACCGCGGCAATATTCTGGGGTGTGCCTATGACGATTTTCGCTTTTATAACTTCCTATATGTACGAGGTTCCAAAGCCGGATGTTTTGGTTTTTTTGTTTCTTTCGATTCATATGGTGGTTTGTTCGCTTGGGTTTGGGTATTTGGTGACCATCGGAATGGGGAAGAAGAGAGAGCGGTTAGGGTTAGTTTCATGGGAAGCCTTTGGTGAGGAGATCCAATGAATAAACTTACCAACGATCAAAAGTGGCAACTCTTCGGGGAGTACCAGCTCAAGCATCCGCTTCTATTGGGGTTCAAATCAAACTTCGGAAGAAAAGCCGCAAGTCTCATCTTTCAAGATCCCAGACCCATCGTCTTTTTTGGATTCAAAAAGCTATTCACTGTGTTCTTTGTTCAATGCATGCTGCTATTGGTTTTCTTTAGATTATTGCCTTCGAAGGAAGTACCCAGCTTAGGGAATTTAATTGGGCTTGTGGGGGTGTTTTTAGGGGTGAGTGCGGGGATGGCTTGGGGGTGGAGTTGGGTGAATACGATCATAAGAAGGAAACTCAACCTCACCACATGGGAATCCTTCGGCGAAGTGAGGGAGCTATAAAGGTCCATCTACTTTGTCGTTTTAGGTCTTCCTTCACTGCGACATACTGATCAGTATGCCTCGCTTCAAAAGACCTAAAGCCTTCGCGTATCTGAACCTTTCTATCTCCCTCAAGAATTCTAATACTATCGGAAAAGTATCAGTCTGAGGGGCTCCATAAAGAGAAGCCCTGAACCCGGGCTACATGTCCAACGGACATCGGTGACAGTTTTCCTAAGTCCTTAAAGGAACATCTACGCAACGAACTTTGCTGTGCACTATTGTCGCATTTTCATAAATCGCAAGTTCGAGTGCTCGTTTGATTATCTTTTGTTGGCCAGATGGCCCAACTACAACCTCTTTGAATAGTTTATGAGTATCTGCATAGTGGGGAGGTGTTGTCATGTACTTGTTCAAATCTAGCACTCTTACAGTTTGAGGAATGCCGTCAATGCAAATAGGGGTTGGCACAAATAGTGTATTTCCGATCCATCTTGGAAGAACTACACGCAATTCCTGTTCTTCTTCAAAAATATTGTGCTTTGTCGATAGTACCGTAAAGAGAAGATATAATCCAATATGCTGTACGAAGTCTTGGATGCTCATCGCAGAAAAAAGTTTACTACTATTTCTAACTTCTTCAGCTTTCTGAAGAAGTGCATTAGTGAATTGTTCTGCCGTTTGGTATTGAACAACCATTGCAATAGACTCAGTTCCTTCGCGGAAAAAATAGTCTGGAGAAAAGTGTAGCGCAACACTGGCTTTTCCACCACCATAAGCTTTCCACATTGAAAGGCGACCATTTGGGTTGGTTTCTTGTTTTTGAATATAGAATGAGGCGATGAATACTTCCTCAGAATTCGATTCCAATAGGAACTTAATATAAGGAATTAGCTGAAATGAACAGCCGCTGTGAACGGAATTCATGGCATCAATGAATTGCTGTCCCTGTTTGCTGGCGAGAAAATCTAGCAGGCATTTTTTTCCGTGTAGTATTTCTGAGGTATCGTTCATCACGCGACAGTCCCGAAACCAAAATGTTTTGGACTGAATAATCTTAAGTGCGGTTTCGGCAGATGTGTAGTGAACGATATCTGCTTTCTCTTTCGCAACAAATTCTTTTACCGTATGCGGAAAAAATATTCTTCCAAGACTATCTGCGGGACTCATATTCTACCTACTCACAACTTTCTTTGCTTTCTTTTTGGTGAAGCAATCGACACTCGCCCAGTCAGCCACTGGCTTCACTGGATACGCTTCAATCATCATCTTTAACTCCGGTACCTGGGTTTTTAGCTTTTCTTCCAAAGCTTCTTTGGTAACCGCGCGGGAGGTCATCACATCACCCTTGTCTGTTTGGAAGTACACAAACGCCAGCATCTTCTCAGGCGGCGTCTTGTCCAACACCACCTTAAAGAACTCCGCCGGAATTGCCAAACCACTCTTAAAGGTCGGAAGTCCTTCTTTAAGGACTGGCCCCGTGATCACTTCCACTTCCTTCTCTCCACACGCCCATAACCTCACCTGATTCTCAAGCTTAAGCCACGCATCGCGGTTTAAGTTCGGAGCCTGAGGGCTAAGATTGCTCATGTAGAAAGTCGTATCCTGAGCTTCTTGCGAAAAGCCGAAGTCCTTGGAGTTAGCCAGATGGCCTTGGTCGTAGCCGGATTTGAGGTATTCCTTCGGTAAAACCTGAACACCCTTCAGAGACACCAACAATGGATCGGCCTTAAACTTATCCGATCTTGTCGCCCTGTCAGATTCGGCGAGTTGGGCCGAACTTAGCGAGTAACGGACGTATCTCGCTAAGCGAAAAGCCTTGTCGTAATAGACGGTAAAGTACTTGTGGTCCAAAACGACAAGGTTTTCGTCTGGGGCTGCTATTGGTGGTGGGGAGAGAGGGGATTGAGTAACAATCTCCGTTGTCTGGCATCCCACCAATAGCAAGAGAGCGATAAGCATCCAACTACTGCGTTGGAGCGAACCCGCCTTCGTTGCGACGTATTCAACCATACGTCTCACTTCGACGGAACCGCTCCGCCTTGCATTTGAATACTTCTTGCTCTCTTTATGCATTACTGGCCTCTATAGTTCATCGCTGGCAGATTCAAACCTGAAGCTGCATCAATCTTTAATTTAATTGTTTCTGCACGGGATCGGAATTGTCGATCTAGAGCAATGCTAGTGCGTTCGATGTAGCATTCGACTAAATACCGTATTAATTTGTTACCTTTTTCGAAAATGTCTTGTTTGAGAAATATCCGCTCGGAAAGATCTTCGAAGAAGAAATCTAAATTTTCTGTGCGATCAAAGCTTTGCCGGAACCAGTCCAAAAAAACTGCTTCATTTTGCATCTTAGGTAGAGCTACAGAACCTCCCAATTCGGGAACAATGATATGGGTACCGTTATTATTGGGATCGTGTATTCTTTGCTTAAAACCTTTTGCGCTCATTTCGAAGAACGCGAATACTCTCGGATCAATAATTACTCGCGGATAGTCCGCTTTAGATTCTAGCTCATATGCCTGTATATATGCTGGCCCTACAAGAGTCTGTGTTGCTTGATCCATGAATAGATTTCCAACAGAAATAGCGCCTCTTGTCCACACTTGTGCCTTCGTTGCTAGTAGATACTGTAGCAAACTAACAGCGCTGAAGAATCTACGTACCCTATCGATATCGTGTGAGGATTTGTCCCCAATGAGATCAATTGACATGATAATCGAGTCGCTAACGAAAATCCTTTGAAAGTTATCGTTTGAAGCTGTGTCGCGGTAAAGACCTGCTTTGCCATCTAAATATTCGTTAGCGATATCATAATACTTTTGGAGTTTACTTAAATGACCAGTTTTTAGTAATTCTTTGAAGCCCATCACATCCAAGAATGCGACGAGTTTTTTTGTTTCATAGTTGATTGTGGGTGCAGCCATTAGTTTCTTTCCACTTTGTCTTCGCAGTTCATTTTTGGAAGCTGCTGTTTCCAGAAGTCTAAAATTGCAGGGGAGTTGGCTTTATCGAAGAATTCTACACCCACACAGTTAGCATCGTCGCAGAAAGCGAGCTGATGCTGGGTGGAGTATCCGCAGAATACATATGTTTCAGCAAAACCCTTGATGTCCCGGTTTTCGAATTCAGGAAGGTGCTTCTTCATTGCTTTGTAGCGTTCGTTGTTGTGCTTGTTCAAATAAGCAACATAAGTTTCTTCGTTGAACTTGGTGAAGTTGCGCTTATTGGCTTTTGAATACTCTCCACGAATCTTTGCATTCACACTAAGAAGCACGCCACGGATGTTCTGGTCGTCCTGTGATAGTGGTGGTTTCTCCTGAGCAAGGGTTTGCTCCTGAGGCTGTTCAACTACCACTTCTTTTTGGGCGCAAGAGACTGTCAGAAGTGCGAAGGTTAAGAAGAGAATGATATTTTTCATGCTTGCTCCCACAATACCGGTTTATTGTTTAAATCTTGGTTGGCCAAAGAGCGTCCCGTGTCCAGGTTGATCGCTGGAATTAAATCGGTCACTTCTGGTCCGTTGTTGAACACGTAGTCGTAGGCTTTTTCAATCAAGCCAGGGAATGTCGAGAAGAATCTCGGCATCACGTGTTCGAAGAAATTTACTTTGTTGGCTTTCATAAAGTTTTGAAGATTTCCCTTTTCGGCGGCGTCAATCGGAAATGTCAAGTTCACTAGGGTGGCCTCTTCACCAACTACTTTCTTCTCATCCAAGTAGGCAGCGCCGAAATGTTTGCCTAAGAGTTGGTACCAACTCGGAAATTCACCTTCAGCGATATCTAAAGCGGTCTTCATGGCTTTAAGTAAATCTTCGATTTTGCCGGGTTTGAGCTTATGTCCATGTACCTGTTCGATAACCGTGGAAAAACTTTGAAATACCTGGCTCAACTGTACGGAGTCATTAACGTAATCGAGGTCTTTTTGAAGATTGACACCATTGACCTCTACTCCAACCAGTCTCTTTGAAATCAAAACATCAAGCTTCATTTCGAGAATTCTGTGTTCAGTTTCTGCAACTTCGTAGTCACCGACCATGTCTCTTATAAATGGATGAACAATCCCGTCTGCAATCAGATGGGAGGTGTATCCAATATAGAAGGAGAACAGGGCTTCGGCTAATTCCTCATTTCCTGCCTTCACAGCTTCCTTTGCAGCCTTTAAACCCAGCAGTGGAACTTCGTTGGTTTTACGATAGTGAAGATCATCTGCGACTTCTTTGTTGTTGGTAAATGGGTTGCCATCGAATCTTCCCATGTATGGGATGTCCGGACTGACACATCCAAAAAGGTAAAGTCCAATATCGGCATCAAGGATGTCTTTGGCGTTCTTGCCAGATTCGGATTCAAGATGGTCCAAAGACTTTCTTGCGAAAGCCAGATGTGTAAAACCTGCGGGCATAAAAAACTCCTTTTGGCCCATAGGAGTTCCCCCTCCGAGGCCTGCTTGTAAAAACGTACTGAATTGCAGGTACGTGGCTTTGGTTTATTAACAAACTGGTAATCAAGTCAACTGGCCGACGCCAAAATGGAATGGTTTTTTCGTGACGTTGCTTATCATATTGGCGGGAATTTGGATTTTCTTGACTCGTCTGTTTTGCCCGAAGTTTGGGCATGTGACATTTATTGCATTTGGAATTCACCGAAAAAAACGTAACTCATTTTAGAGGGTAACTAATTTTACTTTTATTTATAAGGGAGAATCTTACAGATTCTTAAATTGTTCGAAATTTGTTCAAAAAACGGAACAGTTTTTATTGTTAGCGGCCCATGCTTTTGTCGCAGAGTTCTTGGGCGTCGGGCTCGTGCATACGGCAGACCTTGGCGGTGTAGTCGTAGCATCCGCCGCCGTCGAGGCAGGCGTCGACCGCAAAGAATTCACGAAGCGAGAAAGCAGCAAGTGCAGCTAAAGCGATCAGAAATAGGATAAGGATTTTGGTTTTCAAGGTGTCACTCGGGCGGCGATGACGAAGGTTGTGAAAGTCTTCTCGCCTTCTAGCTGTTTGAAGGTGAAGGTATTTCCGCGGAGGGTGCCTGTACTTAGTTCTGTCCATTCATGACCTGAGAGGCCGGTTGCAAGTACTACCAGCTTCGCTTTCTTCAAATCAATATCCTGCCAAGCACGATTGGTGACCTGACTCCAGTCATCTGCGGAGACCTTGCTCGTCGTTTCATTTCGGGGTGTCCGCGGATCAATAGTAAATGAATACTGAATTCCAGTGCGGGTTTTAATTTTGGTGATGATCACCGCGATTGCGGGACTTAAAGGTACGTACTTCGCCAAATTAATACCGTCGGCAAAAGCCTTGGAGGCAAAAAGCTCGGCGCCTTCCGTGGTGACTGCATTCTTTGGAATTGTAATTTCAAGACCATCTATTTCAAATCCAGGCTGTTTTACTTTAAACTCGTAGGATTTCACAGGCGAAAGAACAGTGTGAAAACCAACAGACTCCATAGAGCAGCAGTAAACTTCTTGGGTGCTGGTCTCGGTTTTCTCGAGATTCATAACCGTGAGAATTGTCTTTTTCAGTGCAGGTATAGTTAACTGGCTGAATTCGAATGAAAAAGAGCCGTCTTTTCGAGTTTTGCTTGTCCAGGATTTTCCAGAGCCGGTTGTCAGTATCAAGTCAGTTCCGGCTGGCAGGTCTGAAGTTCCCGATACTTGAAGTTGTCTGTCTTCATCCAACGGCGGTAGCCATTCGCCAACTTTTGGAGAAGTGATGGAGATCTTCGCCAAGGCGGGAAGTGATAGGAAAACGGCGATAAGGCTGATTAGGATTTTGATATTCATACTAAGTTGGGGCTGCGTAGAGCATGCAGGCTACTATGGAGCTATCTTGTTGATCCCGGGAGATACTTGCATAAGGGACGATGCCGATGTTTGGGTTATCTTTGGTGGATCGGAAGTGAACCGTTCCCATCTGTCCAAGAATCATTAGTTTCTTAGTTTTATAGGCGTCTTCGATCATGACCTTGCATTCCTGCATTTTGATGATCGGGTAGTCTCTCACGTCATCTGTCCAGGGTAGGTACTTGTAGAACCAGTCACGGGACTCTTTCGGCCAATGTAGGTAGTCAAAGACAAAGGTTTTGAGTTCGGATCCTGACGTGAACCCATTCTCAACTTCCCATTTAACTTCAAAAATAAATTGGTCTTTGTCGTTGTAGGAAGTTTTCACAATCCACGCATTGGCCCAGGTGCCTCCTGCGTGGCATGGAGAACTAGCGATAAGGATTGTAAATATTAGAGTGAAATTTGAGAATAGTTTTTTCATTTTTTTCCTTTCGCTCAAATCTCTTTCTATCGCGGTTGTTAACTGCTTCGCTGCTTCTTACAAATCTTCGACTACTTGTCATTTTTTGAAGGTTTTTTAGTGTCTTCCAACAGCTTCGAGTCTACATTTGTACCAGGATCGCGTAGTTGCAATTGATCTTGCAAAGCTTGTGGATTGTCCTTCAATAGCCAGGCATCAATATGCTTTAAAGCTACATCGGTTGAGTTCTTGGTAATGTATTTTACGGCATCTGATTCAAGTAGACCGTTTGATTCCGAGCTGAAATCAACGCCTTGTTCTTTTGTGATAGTAAGTTTAGTTTTACCACCAGCAAGTGCGTTACAAAAGAACTGCATAAAAACTCCGGCTCCTGCCAATACTAGAAAGACATCAAAACCTGTCCAGCCCGGAGAAGAAAACTCTGCTTTTAGGGAAGTTTTTGACTTATCGTTTCTACAGAAATTTTCAAAGGCTTTCTGCAATTCAGCCTCAGATTTTATATTCTTTAGTTCTGGCAGTTGTTTTGCCAGAAATTCACATTTCAAAACGGTATTGGTTAAGAGTTGGTAGTGATAGGCTGAAATGTCAGTTTTCTTGGTTATATTTAAGTTTGTGAAAAGATGATCTGATTTATATACGAATGGAGAAATCAATGAATAAATTTCGTTTTCCCGTTCGTTTAATGAGAAGAAAGTTAATTGGCTACTAATGGCCTTCTGAAGTTTATGTGGCAAAAGGTAGCGGTGTACAAAACCCACCCAATTAACATCCCTTCGAAGATATGATTCCATTTCTAAGTCGAGATCCTTGCCACGAACTGATGACTTAATATAAAGTCTTTTCTTCTCAAAGTATGCATTCGAGGTAATTTTACCTATTCCAATCGTATCGTGATCAATTGTAATAACTAAATCTCCAATTTTTGCGTCAAAAATAAAATGGAGGGTTTGGTTAATATAGGTAGAAGCGGTTTTCTTCTTAATTTTCGTCGTGTTTATATATCTTTGTAGGCGTTCTTGGGTTGCCTCTCGATCCTTTGTTGGAATGTCGGCAACTTTGTCGAAATGGCTCATAGCGATCAAATTGTGCTTCATGAAGTGTCCGAAATGGCGACCTCGCTCTGCTCGGCACACCCAAAAATTACGGTCTGGGGGTTGGAAGATCTTAAAGTTCATATGACACCTCACTGCTCTATTGATCGGCAATGTCTAAACGAAAGTAGATGTATATAAATGAGAATCTGTTGTGAATTTATTTTGACTGAAACATAACAGATAAAGTTGGTCTAGTTTGGGGGCGATAAGAATGAACTATGAGTGCAATATCAGACATGTATCTTGAGACGCTAAAGTCGATTAATGGTTGGGTCACTGTTTCTGAGTGGGCAGTGAAGGTTGGAGAGATGTACCCTGAGCTTCTAGAAAAAGCACATCGGGAAGCCCTAAATCACAAAACACCGTCCACTGGTCTGCGTGAAATTGCCGCGCGTATTAGCTCTTGGGTTTCTACTGGCGGTTTTGGAGCCGTAGTTGAGGTGGATGAAAGTGAACGTCCGAAAAGGGTAAGATATCTTTCTTCTGAGCAATTGGAATCAATTGTTGAGAAGGAAATTGAGGAAGATACAGAACCGCTGACTAGGTATCAACTGGTAAAGCGTCAACTAGAGGATCTCAGTGTGGCAGAGCTATACAGAATTGAAGAGATGGAGAATATTGCGTCTTCTTTTAATTCCCTGTTTAATTTGGATTTTGAGGTCGATCATGCCTCTGCAATACTTAATTCTGAGAAGCCAGGACGACATCATCCAAATAATCTCCAAATTCTTATAAAAAGCCACAATAGAACCAAGAGTAGTTCAAATTGGAGAAGGTTCAGTATTGAAGAGCAGATCGAGTACATTAAGTCTGTTTTGAAAACCCATGACTTCGTCGCAAAAAGAATGTCGGTTCAAATTGAACACAAGGTTATTGAGTCTCTATTGCAGAGACTAAAGATGGTTTTTGATTAGACATTTCATTGAGGGAGTTTCAAGTGTTGGTGAATTGCCCGGATTGCAAGAATAAGGTTTCAGATGATGCTACAACTTGTCCTCATTGTGGGCGCATTGGGGTGTTTCAAGCTCCGCCAGAGCCAAAACCTCATGGGCCGCTCGCTTATATCATAACATTTGGTGTTTTGTTTGGAATTGGTTCTTGTATGTACAGTAACGCTCGTGAACACAGCGCTAATAAAGAAATGTGTATTGAAAAAGGAATTAAGTATTTTAAAGAAATAGGCGCATATCCGAGGCTGACGTCTACAGGCCAGTTGGCCGAAGAAGCGGCTGAAGAGAAGTGCGGAAGAACAGTAGGGGCTTTTGGAGAATTGCGGGCTTCTGAAGCTCCTAAGGAAACTCCCGTTGAGTCAGCTAAAGAAGGTACTTCATCAAAGCAGGGTAAAGCAGTAGTCATCCCTACAGATTCAAAGGCTACATATGAGTATCTTGAGATCGGTGGCAGTAAGACTAAGCCAACTTTGCTGATAAAGAGAACTGGCCCCTCGGGGGTAAGTTACGCGAAAAGGCTATTTAACTGTGTTGACGAAACGACAAAATATCTCGGCGAAGGAGATACTTTGGAAGAGATTAAGACATCCAAACCAGATAAAGACATGGGTCCGATAATTCGAGATTCCATTGTCTGGTATCACTATAAAAAAGTTTGTAAGTAATCACGTATTTCGATTTCAAGGAGTGAAGAATGAGCCAAAGCAATGATAACTATTTGATGCTGTTCTTAATCATTAGTGCCATTTGGCTTGTGGGGTTTTTGATCTTTAGGCATGTGGTGTGTTGGTATTGGAAGATCAATCGGCATATTGAGCTGCAGGAGGCGATCCTGGTTGAGCTTAAAAAGATTAATAATAAAGACGCTGGCGCTCCGAAATCTAATCAGAATTGGTAAGATTTCAAGTTAAGAGGGTACTATGAGTCGATTTTGGAAGCTGTATTGCACTTTTGCGGTTTTGGCGTTCTTGTCGAAATGTGTTTCTCTTCGCTTGATGATGTTTGAGGCTGAAGAGCAGTACCGCTCGCTGGAGTTTCGTTCAATGCAGGCAACGCTCTTGTTGAGTGGTATTCTCGTTTTGTCGTTATTTACTTTGATCATTCGTGCGAAAATCAAAAAGCAGTATGGCTGGGAGGCCTTCATTCTCCAACTTATTGTGCCATGTATTCTTGGCTTTTTCTTTTTCGGAGTTGTATAGGGTCGCATGAAGCTTAGATATTTGGTTTATAACGTCATTGCGACGCTTTTGATTTTGGGGATGCTCTCGGGCGTTGCTCTGGCTGCGATTGAACATGAGACGGGGTATTTGGCTATTTCAATGATCTTTGGCTTGCTCAACTTTGTTTTTAAAATGATTCCAAGTTGCCCAAACTGCCATAGGGGAGTTTTTAAGGCAAAAAAAGATGCTAGGTTCGGCAGAAGTCTCATCTTTGTTCCCCCTAAATGCACCGGATGTGGGTTCAGGTTTGATCGAAAGTATGAAAAACCAAAGGGCGAATGATTGAGAATTGCTAATATTGGGAAAGCATTTTTAACTATTGGATTTTCGATTGTGGTTTTCATCGCTTTGATGATTGTGGTTTAGTCTTAGTTTAAGTTTAGGGAGAATCAGTGATCAAGAGGCCTCGGCCATTTATTTCAGCCTGTTATGCGAGTTTAAGCATTTTAATTTTTGCTGCAATCGGTACATCAATGCTTTGGATGTATCGTGGTATGCATGTGACTTCGCGGGAGTTTCAGATAATTGGCAGTATATTTTCGGTAGTATCTTTGATTGGTTTAGTTTCAGCATTTTTTCCTTTAGTGAGATTGACTGATGAATATAAGTACTCAAAAGAAAAGTATCGATTCTACAGTGGAACCTTTTCCGTTGAAGAGGTTGAAGATAAAATCAGAACATTAGGATATGAAAAGGTCGCAGATAGGCTTTACATTCATAGTAAATTTCCCGAAAGATCTTCGTTTAGAGATAAAAAGCATCCAGCACCGCATTTTCTTGAAATTCAAAAATTAGGAATTGATGAAAAACTTCTTATTTTGAAGGCTTGGCAAGTGAATAAGCTTGCTGCTGCAGATTGGCGTCTCACAATGCATGATTCGTTCGAAGAACTAGAAAAGAAGATCCTATTTAACCTAAAACGAATTACCTACAGCGAAGCTCAAATGGTAATTAAAACATTTTCTAAATAGTACGACATCCTGGCCTATTCGGCGCTCAAGTTATACAGAATCCTCCATAATAAGTATAGGAAGCGTGAATAAGCCACAGGGGGCAGAGTGCAAAAATTATTAGTGAGTGTGCTCCTGTTTATGGTCGCAGGCTGTGTAACTTTACCTCGTAATGAAGTTATTAAGCCTCCGCCAGTTGTGAATACAGTTTGTGTCGAAGTGAAGCTCAATCGCTTCAGAGAAGGGCCAATTTCTAGGGAGATTGAGAAATTTCCTTTGGAAAAGGGAGTGGAAGCGAGTTACCGCCAGAGTCTTAAGAAGTTTGGAATTGAAACAGAGTGTGGTAATCCCGTAACTCGCTTTGAATTTGACTATACCATCAGGGGAGGAATGAAGATTCCTTCCTTTGATCTTCTATTAACCAGCGTGACGGTTTTAACTGCGGGCATCATTCCCTCGTACTCAGAGATGATTGTTGATCTATCATATACGAGGGACAATGCAAAAAGCGTAAATTATCTAGTTCAAGCCGATCAATGGATTTCTCTTTTTTTAATCCCCAAAGAGTCAAAGCAGCAAAGAGAGTCTCGGAACGTTTACGGAGTTTCGAATTACTGGGATGCGATGATTGTCGGCAAAACGGCAGAAATCATTCTTAAAGAGCTCCAGGGTGGGGCCATTAAAGAAGCATCAGTGGGGCACTAAATTCACTTAAAACAATGAATCAGGAGTTTTGGCTGAGGTCTACTATTTCTTTGTGTGATTTCAGAATTATATTTGAAGGATAGTAAGCGCTCCATTTGCCCTCGTGTAAGCGCTGTAACGGAAAAAATAAAATATGATTTCGTCAAAGGCTGATCTAGATAGTTGTCTTGTTGTAGACAAATACCTATTTACCCCGCAATAATGACGCTTATGAGATCTCTATACGGTCCAAAAGTATTTTATAAAAGCTATGCCGCCTATATCTCTAAATTCGTCGGGTGGGGAAAGTTTTGTATTTCCTTGGTAGTGCCATTACTGTTTGTCTTTTTATGCTTCGGAGTTTCTTTCTTTTTTTCGAAATCCGATCAAGCCCACTCCAGTAACATAACTTTCTTCGTTAATTTCATTGGCATTTTATACGCGCTAATTTTTCTGCTTGCGATTGTTGCAAAGAACCAGCATTTCGAAGTCAAAGAAGATAGAATTATTGATTTGTTTCCTAGAAGGAAAGAATACAAAGTTATGCATATTGAAAAGATATGTCTGGAAAGTCCTTATCGAGCAGGGATTCTAATTAAACTTCCTGATGAGCAACTTCTAAGGGGTCTAATGTGGTGTGGATCTGGCGAGAGTGATTGGAAAGATTTTATAAATACCTTAGCGAGTGTTGATCCAACTGTTCTGAATAAAATATTCTATAATCACAACAAATGGAAGACTCCTGAATATTCACAAGTGTCCCTTGAGGAAAGCTACAAGAAGATTCTGGAAGTCTATAAATAGTATTGGAGAGATGGTGAAAGCCATCTCTTTTTTTTGTCTAATTGGAATGCCCAGAAACTTACTTTATGGATCGCAGGTTGCGATCTGTCGTGCGTTTCTGGTGTTACTTCAACTCCCGGCCCATGCGGGCCTCCGTTCTGTGCGCGATATGCGCGGGTTACTCCAATTCTCAAGCCTCCGGCTTTCCACATCCTGCGCGATGTGCGCGGGGTACAGTGAAGGATATTTGACAGGAAACTGTTTAGACGTCTTGTTTGAATCTATAGTAGATAAGTTTTGGTAAAGATACGTACTGCATTCATCATATGAGGGAAAGCTCAGCAGGCTTTAAGGTGTGATTCTCAAATTAGCACTAAAGCTGAACGTATTTATATACGATAAAGCCTCCGATTGATTTAAATCCGGAGGACGTATGCGTTTGTTGATGATTTCCATGTTCGTGCAAATGTTTGCATTCAGCCATGCTTTCGCATCGACATGTGAGCAGCAAAGAGCTGAGGCCATAGCCGATGCTGCAGCAAGATGTGCTTTGCAAGATACATGTACTGAACTGGGAGTGTGCAACAATCCGGTGATGGAGCTAATAGATGGGGGATACTACTGCGTAACCAGAGTGACTGGTCCAAATCCACCATATGGGGTTGGATATGAAATTCTTATGGGAGACTATCATTGCCCGAGTTCGCCGGCAGCTCCGGATATTAATGTTCCTTCCAATCCTCTGGGAGCCTGTCGTGCTGCAGGACCTGTTGTGAAGCCAGGGTCAATTGTTGGAGTGGAGGCTCAAACTTTGGGTGAGGAGGTTGAAATCGTTGGGGCGCCCTTTTCACTCTACTATCACTCAGCCTTTCAAGCTGGTTATGAGAAGAATATAAAAATTAAATATAGAATTACACCAAGTACGCCAAGTACCTATGCCCAAACGTTCAATGTTGAAACTAAGAGGAATGGTGTTACTGTCGATACAGACTCATTTTCGAGCTTAGTTGCTAACCAGTGGTATGAGTATTTATGGAACGGCTACAACCCCACGAATACAGCTCGTGTAGGGTCTGCAAGTTTTGACGTGATTCTGACTGAAACAATTCCGTCGGGCTCGACGAGTCGAGTTCACACAGTAAAGCTTTCGTATTTTGACATTAGTCAATTCGGTATGGGCGGTTGGTTACCGTCGGTGCTTCGTTATTATGATGTTGATGGCAAAAAGCTTTATTACGCCACAGGAAGCGCTGTTGATGTTGAGGCGAAACCATTTGGCGCAAGTCACTTGTACATCGCAGATTCTTCAGGAGCGGAAGTCTATGTTTTCGATCTAACAGGCCGTCATATTTATACTAAGACAGCAATGCTCGGCACTACGGTTCTCACATTTACCTATGATTCGTCGGGGCGTCTGTCGTCAATTTCTGATCCTTTTTCAAAAACAACAACCTTTAATAGAAACCTTTCTGGTGAGCTAACTTCAATCACAGCGCCAAATGCTCAAGTTACAACAGTTAGCTTGGACTCTAATGGGTTTATTTCTGGTTTTACGAATCCTATTAGTGAGTCATATTCGATGACCTACTACGGAACTCAAGGTTTAATGCATACAATCCAAAAACCTAACTTGGAGTTAAGTACATTTACATACGATGCAGATGGACTGCTTACTCAAGACAGCCATTCTGGAGGTTATTTCTTTCAAATCGTTAGGGATCTGAATTCGTCATCGAGTAATGATACCTATGTGACTACTTCAATGAGCCGCGTTGATAGAATTGATTCAAACATTAGTAGCAATGGAAATACTGCTAGAACTCATTACCGATCAAATGGGCAAAACACGACTGATTATTATAACTACTACGCATATAATAACTCTTCTTATATTTCTACTAATACAGGTGGCATTCAGAAAAGCTGGAATGTAATGGATGACGCTAGATTTACTGGGATGGTGAGGCTGCCTACCTACGAGTCGGCAATGAATGGCGGTAATAGAACTGTGAACTTCACAAGAAGTCACACGCTGTCAGATGCCACGAATCCCTTTTCATTGACATCATGGAGTATCATTTTCCAATTGAGCGGAACAAGTACGTCTGCGACGACAGTGTTTGATCCAGTCAATAAAAAATACACGACGACATCAGGTGTAGGTGTTGTGTCTGAAATAGTAATTGATGATTACGAACGAACAGTTTCCTACAAACAAGGAAATCTCGACCCGGTAAGCTTTAATTATACGAACGAAAAGTTAACTTCAATTGTTCAAGGCGCTCGTACTACCACATTGGCGTACAATTCCAATGATTTGGTTCAAAGTATTACGAATCCTCTCTCGCAAGCGACTTCCTTCGTTTATGATGGCGCAAACAGAGTCTATTCGAAAATCTATCCTGATAGCAGAAGTGTTGTTTTCTCCTACGACAGCGCTGGCAATATGACAGGAATTACTCCTCCAGGGCGACCAATTCATAACTTTTCAGTCAATTCGCATGGTCTTGTTGGCGGCTATACGTCACCAAGCTTGTCGGGATTGTCTGCTGTAAGTACCACGTTTAGCTACGACCTTGATAAACAACTAACGGGAATTGTTTTTCCAAGTGGTAACTACATCAACTACAATTATGACTCCAGTGGACTTGCATCTGGCTTAACTACCAGCTCAGGGAATTATTCATTTAATATGGATGGTAATATACAACGTCCATTCTATATTTCAGGGCCAACGGGCACAGTTTCACTCTTTTGGTATGGAAATAGAATGGGTGGAAGTTCATACGGGGTAGGGCCGTATACTGGCTATTATAATACAAACTACTCTTCGGAGGAGCTTCCTGCCTCGGATTCAATTACTAGTTATGGTCCTTCTGGTGGATCGACTTCTAGTATTTCCTATACCTACAATAACGACGAGTACTTAGCCACTGCAGGTGACATTTCTCTTAGTTACAATACTCCAAATGGTCAGTTAACTGGAACCGCGATGGGTGCTGGTTCGACAGCTTTCACAGATAGCTATACCTACAACACCATGGGTGAAGTGACTGGTTATCAGGCTTCTTATGGATCAACTGTGATCTATCAGCTTGGTCTTGATCGGGATGGCATGGGGCGTATCAATGGTAAAACTCAGGTGATGAACTCGGTCACAAAAGACTATGACTATGTGTTCGATGTGTCTGGTCGATTAGAACAGGTAAGTAAGAATTCAGTGGTAGTGAGCAACTATGGCTACAATTCAAACTCAAATAGAAATAACGGTAACGTCGGAGCTCAGCCAACGAGCGCTACTTATGATGACCAGGATCGTCTTTTAACTTACAACACGCTTTCTTTCACGTATAACGCTGACGGGGTGCTTGGCTCTAAAACCAACTCTACGACATCAACGACCACACAGTACACGTACGATGTTTTTGGAAATCTGACTCAAGTGGATCTACCAGGCAGTACTGTTGTCACGTACTCAGTGGATCCGATCAACAGACGTGTAGGTAAAAAGATTAATGGTGTGGTTCAAAAGAATTGGATCTATATGGACCAATACCGAATCGCTGCTGAAGTTGATGCTGGTGGTGCGATTACCAAGCGTTTCGTCTATGGTTCTAAGGGCAATATTCCAGACTACATGATCATGGGAGGGGGGAACTATAGAATTATCTCGGACCAACTAGGTTCACCACGCTTGGTTGTTAAGCAGTCTGACGGGAGTGTCGCGCAACGGATGGACCACGACGAGTTCGGCCGTGTGATCGAAGACACGAACCCAGGACTTCTGCCATTTGGTTTTGCGGGTGGATTGTATGATCCAGATACTCAACTGGTAAGATTTGGTGCCCGAGACTACGATCCAGAGATCGGTCGCTGGACGTCTAAGGATCCAATTCTATTTGATGGAGGTGATGTAAACCTTTACGGATACGTCGCTCTTGATCCGGTTAATTGGACCGATGAATCCGGTCTATCTCAATCACTTGTTCAGCGAAGAACTGCATTTGAAGGTGTTGGATTGGGGCCGGTTAGTGGTAGTTTTACCTCCACTGATTTAATAAAAGTGATTATTGCTTCGTTGACGAATGTTTTTATAGACCAGAAGCTTTCTAGTTGGGAAATTGAACAAATGAAGAAGGCTGGTATCGACCCTGAGAAATTAAAATCTGAAGTCACCGGAAAAAAGAAGACAGGAAGTATTGATTTGTGGAAGAATCCAAATGGAGACATTTGTGTGAAGCCAAAAGATGGTAAGGGTCCTGGTGAGCCAACTGGCATTAACATTAATGACATACTGGGAAGAAAGTAGCATCAATGGATAAAACAGAAATGAATATTCGACTGACAGTTTATAATTTTCCTAAGGCTGAAATTGAGCGCATCAAGTTGCGGGGAATAAAGCCTTCTACCGTGGCTATCAAAGGAAAGGTAATTCAACCTTCCCTTGCAGGAGCGAGAACTACAGAAAGAAAGTGGAAAGAGACTTTTGTTGATTTCACTTTTCCCTGCAAGGATTTGAATTTTGAAAAGTCGGTCAAGAGTTTGATAACAAAAATGGTGGGTTTTCGTAAAGATAAGGAACTGAAGGCCGTGAAGTTCGGAATTACCTGCGAAGTGTATATGAAAGACGAACGCCCTGAGATTAGTCTTTCCGAAAACACGATTAAACTGTTAGCAGGGAATAAATGCTATCTGGAGTTTTCGATTTATTGAACTACCATTTTGTGAAAGGGTAGTCGGAGAAAAGAGAAAGAAGAGATGGTAAAAACCATCTCTTTTTTATTTCTGGACCTGCCTCGATATGAATGTGACAGGTTATTGTTTATATAGGACCATTAAGGCTGATTAATTTTGCTGGATGGGTATGAGATCACTATACGGTCCGAAAGTATTCTATAAATCTTATGCCGCCTATATATCTAAATCGGTCGGGTGGGGCAAGTTTTGTCTAGTGTTGGCTTTGCCAGTACTTTCGATTTCTGTATTTGTTGGTTTGTCGTTTCTTGCATCTAAAACTCCTGAGGCTCACTCAAGCAATTTAGACTTCTTCGCTAAAATGTGCATCTTCATGTACGTACTTGGCGTATTACTTATTATTTTTGCAAGAAACCAGTATTTCGAAGTCAAAGAAGATAGAATTATTGATTTCTTTCCTAGGAAAAAAGAATACAAAATTCAGCAAATAGAAAAAGTAAACCTCGATAATCCTCATCGGGCTGGAATCATTATTAAGCTCCCCGGAGAAAGGTTGTCTAGCGGACTTTTCTGGTGCGGAGCGAATGAGAATGACTGGAAAGACTTTGTAAATACCTTAGCTGCTGTTGATCCAAGTGTCTTAAGTAAGATTCAGTACAATCGCAACAAATGGAAGACGCCAGAATATTCCCGAGTTTCCTTTGATGAAAGCTACAAGAAGATCCTGGAAGTCTATAAATAGCTGATTGGTAAGCTGCTGGAGAAGACAAATTGAAACTTAACAGATTTTGTTTAATTCTATTCATGACTGCTGTTCTCGGTGGGTGCGCCTATACAAGTGTGACGGGAGAGTCAGTTGATTTTACAAAAGATATTTCAACTGACTCTATTTCCGTCCAAGTACTCAGGGAAGTTCAGGGAGGGCTGAGGTCCTCAACAGCCAAAACATACACAGAAATCTCTACTGACGCACAAGTCGTGGCTAGCAAGTTAAAGCGTGCCGGAATTAAGTCAGTGACTATCACTCTTTCGGAAAGGGAAAATCGGTATTCTTATTGCCGACAGTGTGGGTTGATCTTGTACCTAATACCAAACGTAAGTGGAAATGATTTGGTGCTAACTTGGAATGTGAAAGATGAATCGGGAAGGCAAAGAGTTATCGCTCAAGAGAGATCGTCGCTTAAAAGAATCGAGTTCCTTTTGCTATTCCCATATTCAGTGTACTACGTAGTTAAACAGCAGAGTAATGAGATGTGGGACCCTGATGCTGGATTCGGCAGTAATTTGTTAGGTGGGATCGAGGCACGCGAAGAATTCGTTAGGCTCAATCGTAAAATTATTAAAGGGATACAATCTGAATCAATCAGTTTATAGGTGGGAAACGTGATTCAACCGATACAGCTCCTGTTTTTGATAACAGTTTCCTTAATTTTCACTTCATGTGCAGGAAATTCCATCCGTGATCTGGAAAGAAAGAGAATGGTTAAGATCGAATTATCCAATGAGAAAGACTATACGCATTCTGTAGAGATGTGTGCTGTGACTCGATCCGATGTTAGCTCATTTGATAAATCTGCTAGGGATGGTTTTGTAAGAAAATTATTTGGCAACCAATGTACGAAATTGGTTTTTGTAGATGAAGTAGCTACCGAAAAAGAAGGCAAGAGTTGCTGGCGTCAAAAGATTGTTTGTGAGTAGGTTTGCTTATCGATAAAGATGCCGGTCAATTGGCTTGATTTAAGTTTTGATACAACCGTTTTGCATATTTAGATCTCAACGCAAACCTCAATACGAAAGCAAAGCCTACGGTTTGAATTACAATCACTAGTATCAATCCGAGTAAGGTAAAGACAGTTTGAAACAGGAGAGCGACACTCGTAAGCGAGACCGATTTTTTCATCCAGATCTGTAATCCCAAAATAGCAGAGCAAACGAGGGCCGTCACAAGTGGCACGGGAGAAATGATCGCAAGCATTCGTTTATTTACCCGAAGCAGCCTGTCACAAAGGATGGCCTCGATGATGAGTGTGATACCCGTAATCGAAATAGCAACCATTGATGTAGAATCATGTATCTGAAAGTGCAAAACACCTTCCAGCATATGGAAGATCCAAACCGACTGGCTGGCTATTCCAATCCAAATATTGTATCGAAGGATCAGTTCTCTGTTTTTTATAATCCAATCGGCATATCTCATTTGGAGCCCTGTTCAAAGTGAATGATGTTTATATTTCAGCATTTCTGTAGGCCGATTGCCACTGGTTATTTTTTTTGTCGGATTTATTTCTAATTTGCTTATCAGAAACTTACTTATTGGATCACAAATTAGGATTCGTGCATGTGATTATGAGCTAACTTCATTCTTGCCATAGACAATCAACTATTTACCCCGCAATAATACCATGTAGGGTGGATTAAGTGACGGGGAGTAGGTCACACAGGGGGCGGAGTGCAAAAATTAGTAGTGAGTGTTCTCCTGTTTCTGGTCGCAGGCTGTGTAACTTTACCTCGTAATGAAGTTATTAAGCCTCCGCCAGTTGTGAACACGGTTTGTGTCGAGGTGAAATTCAATCGCTTCAGAGAAGGGCCAATTTCTAGGGAGATTGAGAAATTTCCTTTGGAAGAGGGAGTGGAAGCAAGTTATCGCAATAGTCTTAGGAAGTTTGGAATTGAAACAGAGTGTGGTAACCCCATAACTCGCTTTGAATTTGACTATACCATCAGGGGAGGAATGAAGATTCCTTCCTTTGATCTTCTATTCACGAGTGTGACGATTTTAACTGCGGGCATCATTCCATCGTACTCACAGATGATTGTTGATCTGACATATACGAGAGACAATGCAAAAAGCGTAAATTATCTAGTTCAAGCTGATCAATGGATTTCTCTGTTTTTAGTGCCCAAAGAGTCGAAGCAGCAAAGAGAGTCTCGGAACGTTTACGGAGTTTCGAATTACTGGGATGCGATGATTGTTGGCAAGACGGCAGAAATCATCATTGAAGAGCTTCAAGGTGGACGCATTAAAGAAGCATCCATTGAGCACCACAAGGATGATACTAAGAAGTAGGAGGTGGTTTTGTCTGTGTTGCCTGGTATCGTGTTACTAAATCTTTTTTGGGGATTTGTTTGCTATATATTTTTGAGTGCGCATTCCAGTGTGATCCTCATTGGAATGTGTACCTTAAACCTTCTTTCGATACTGCTTGAATGTATACTCTTCAATCGGAGCGCCGATAAGACGAAGGTGATTGGGCTATCGGTCGCAAGGAATGTTTTTTTTCTGGCGGCATTTTTTAGTTCAAGCGTAGTATTTTTTCCAGCCAATTCAATTTGGATGGTTGCAGGATTTTTTTTAGTTCTTTTGTTGGTTCTGAAGAAAGTACTACCGATGAAAGAACTAGTGTTATTTGTTCTTCCGTTTCTTTCGATAGGTACATATATCATTTTGATGTTTCAGATTTCGTATTGGCAGGCGGAGTCTTTCAAATCAGGAGTTGTTGGTACTGTCACCAATTCAGGAGTGCTGTCGTCAATACCTCGATATAAAAATTATGCAAACATCTCATTCGAAAATAGAGAATTTCGTTTGCCAGTTGGAAGCGAATTTGTGCCTTCAGATCTTCAGAAGGCATCTTCATTACTAGGAGCGACGTTTGTCTTTATTAAATAGCCATCGTATTTTTGATGGGTGGTTGGGTCGGACTTTCCGCTTCCTGTGCGATATGCGCGTTTTGTCCGCAAGTCGTTCTTAATAGTTATATTAAACCACTCTGATGACCATCCAACTATTGCATGACCACCCAGGCGGAGGTGGGAAGTGCGATACTTTCTATTTGTTTCTATAATTATATTTGCAACCCTATTTGTAGCCGACATGGCGTTAGCCCGTGATGCCGTAGAGATGGGCGCGACGGCTCAAACGTATTTCCTAAGGATTGGCGTCGCCACAGTAGGTATCGGGATCACCATCGCAGGAATACTGTACTCCATCGGCTTAGGTCACTGGGGTAGGACCCTGTTGTTGAATGGTGGGATAGGTGCAGCCATCATCTTAGGTATGGCAGCGGTGTTGAAGATTTTCTCGACTATAACGGGAAGTTCCCTCTAGTCGAGAAATTGGTGAAAACGGTCCATCTGACGGCGTTGTCGGCTCCGAGTCTGTCCTCGACGTAGTTTCACCTACGCCTGCGGGAAACTCGGACCCTCCGCCTTGCATCTGAACCATTTTGACCAACTTCATTAATATCAAGATGAAAAATATCTATCGTAAAAATAAATCCCTGTCTGCGCGTACGGAAACGCGCGCCCGGGCTACGTGGGATAAAATCCCACCGGGAACAATTTGGAGCTAATCATGAAATTTGTAGTTTTATTGTGTCTGTTACTCACTGCTTGTTCGGAGGAAATCTTTCAGCAGAAGGATGAGCCTAAGATTGAAGCGAAAACAAGACAATATGATCTTATTTGGGATAATGAATTTGAGCTGAAAGAAAACACGGTCGTTCGGGTTCCGAGACTCATCATTACGTCCAACGCCAAAATCCGCACTCACGACAAATCCCTAATTATCGTCGTCGACGAGCTAATCTCTGAGAGTGGCACAATCGAGAACTTCAAAGATGGGGATTCGGCATCATTGGAAAAATCGGGACTAAGTGGTGGCAGTATCAGTATTAATGCCAAATACGCGGAAGGAAGGTTATCTATTGACCTTCGGGGGCAGAATGGTGGGCGTGGAAAACATGGAGCTATCACCATGCCCGGACGTCATCCCGGCTGTGCCGGAACTAATGGCGGCAATGGCGGGAACTCAGGAAGTCTCTACGTGGACTACGATAATGGATCACTTCAGATCGCAACGACCAACACTCCCGGCTTAAAAGGCGAAAGAGGAGTGAGGGGAGCGGCGCCAAAGTTTGAATCAGAAGAGACCTCTATCCAACCACCTTGCATCGCCGATGCGAAAGATGGGGTGGATGGAGTTCCCGGCATTAAAGGACTTGTTTGTATTTCTGGAAAGTGTGAGTAGTTTCTATGAAAAAGGTTCTGTTGCTTGTCGTGCTATCAAGCATTGGCTGCGCCCATACGACTACGCAGAAAGTTTATCGGAATATGGCAGTTGCTGGCACAGCAGGCATTACCTACGGGGCGACACAGGATAGTAACAAGACAGCAATGGCTTTGCTTAATGGCGCCCTTGCTGCTTCCATTGCGGCTGTGGTGACACTTGCTATTGAGAACCCTGATAAGGAAGAGCTAAGGCTAAGAAACGAAGTGGAAATGTTAAAATCTAAGCTCGACGAGGTGTCATCACCTAAAGTCACCTATCAGGGAGATGCTATGTTTCATTCACGAATCCCTTCTAAATACAAAGAACTGATAAAGCCTGGCGAGTGGAAGATCTACAAGATTGATGAGTGGGTTAGCGATGGAGATAACCGATTAATACATCAGGATCAAATCGTAGAGTTAATTCCGCCGACACTTGAAGGTCGTAACTAGCTATCTGTTTCCGCTGTTAGTTGTTGAAATGTCCGATCTAGTCTAGGTTTTCACAGAAATTGTCGTCAGATTAACTACATAAACATACAATTGTGTTTAATAACTCTAGGAGTTCATTCCGGATGAAGTTGTTCCTTGTTGTCTCTCTACTATTGATGGCGTGCGGATCGCTTTCTCATGCTAATTCTTGTGTTCTTCAGAAAGAGGAAACTCGATCTGGAGTTTTTAAGGTTGTTTCGGTTGTTGATGCTCACGCCAGATGTGTTAAAGCTGATAGTTCCCCGTATCAAATTAGTCGACGTAAAATTAAAATTGATGGTTGTATCGTCGAATATAAGTCTGTTGCTTCAGACGAATCGATCAGGGTTTATAATACGGGAGCCGGATGTAAGGTTGAATCGGGATCTGTAATAAAGGCTAAATTTCAAACCGTCAAAAATGAATGCTGCGGAGTAAGTGCAAGCTTTGGTCGTTTGAAGCCTTTATGTGTAGAGCGGCCCGAACTTAAGTTCGTCATTGAGCCAACAGATGGTGAAAAGGAATGTCTGACCGGCGTCGAATGGAAAAGGTTATAAATGCTTTCAAAAGCAACTTCCGAGGTAAACAAATGATGAACCGATTCACTTTAGTAGTGTTACTTATTATTATATTTCCATTTTTTTGGGGGAAGGTCAGACAGTCAAACAGGTCTGGTGAGATTTGGCGCTCGTGATTACGATCCTGAATATGGCCGCTGGACTTCGAAAGACCCAATTATATTTGAAGGAGAAGATGAAAATCTATTTGGTTATTTGTCTCAAGATCCCGCTAATGGTATCGATCCTTCGGGGCTATATCGAGTTTGCTATACCCCACTTAAAAGTATTTGGGCTGTTTTTGGTGTGCCACATGCTTACGTTTGTTCTAAAAACGAGAAAGGTGATTGGAAATGCGGTGGGCAGGGGCCGAGTGGAAGTATGTTTGGTAGTCCAGGTACCAACGTGACAAGCAAAGTTGGTGATTCCAGATCTTGCTATGAGCAGCCAAGTAGTGGTTGCGTTGATGGGTGTATCGCTGCGGAAGTCAGTTCCAATGTTCGACCATACTATAAAGTATCGGGAATGAATTGTTACGACTGGGCGAATGCTGTTATTAATAAATGTATGAAGGCTTGTGATCAAAACGGTAGATAGTGAGTTGAAGTGTTTATGAATTTAAATGGAAATTTCTCTCGATTCAATAAAGCTTTTATAGTCAAAATAATTTGGACTGTCGTGGCTATCTGCAATTGTGTATGGATGTTTTCAGTACTTTATTCAGATAGTCTATACAATGAGAGATTTCTTCCGATGGTCATGCAAATACTTATATCGTTTCCTATTGGTATAATTCCGTCGGTAATGAGCATATTCACTGGGCCAGTTCTTCATGATTTATCTCTGACGCTTTTTGAATCAAAATGGTTCGATTTGATGGTCACTATCATTACTGGTGTTGTTGGATATTGGCAGTGGTTTATTTTGCTACCAATTCTGAAGCAGAAATGGCGCGCACGAAGTGAAACACGCAAATAAATGAATCGTTAATCATTCTAACCCCGTCCATCCGGATGGGGTTGCTCTTTTTAAGTGATCTGAGCCTCGCGCGTATCTTGCATTTCAATCTCATGAGAGGTTGAAATGTCTTTTCTTTTATATCCCGCTGTTGATCAAAATAATTTAATTGCAAGGCGAGAGGTCTTTGTCGCAACGGAGGTGTATGAGCAAATACGTCGAAGTGCAGGCGAAGGCCGAATAACGAAGCAAGCGAGCCTTTTTCATCGACAGAACGGGGAGGTGGAGGATGAGATTTAAATCCTCCCGCCTCCTAAATGAAAATTCTGGGTATCTGGGGCTAAGCATTTGGGACCTCGCCGGCGTCGGTTACACCCTTATCATCGCCAACATCATCTTAGAACCCTTTGGGTTGGAACTGCTGTCCTTTATTCCCGCAGGTATTGCATTCCTAGTTCTTATTAATATCAGACTCCGAAGTCGTCCGAAAACTATCCGTGACTATCTCCGGTATCTCTTATTGTCAGTTTCAATCTACGTATTCGGTGATGGTCGAAATGCATTGAATACTAGGCGCAAGGTTCTTTCCAAACCGAGGCGTACGAATAGTACGTCGCAGGGAGGGAGAGGTTCTTGCAACAACGTAGGCAATGTATTTCCACCGTCAAACTCAGCTTCCACAAGAGGGCAATATGCTACCCGTTCATAGCCATACTCTGATCCACAAAGACTTAGATATCACAGTAACAACCGATGGAATCTGTGGACTCTCGTTCATATTGCCTGGAGTCGACCCTGAGATCGACGATCTAACCGTAGAACACCGCAAACTGGTTCAGATTCTGCGACAGCTTGATCCAAGCATCATCATGAGGGTCGAACTCCAATCTCGAGGCGCAAACGATCTCGAGAGCGATTTCCGGCGGTCTCCCGCGATAAATGAACTGGGGTTCGTGAGGAATCAGGTGACAATCCACTTGGATGCGATTCCAGAGTTCGGGTCATTTTTTCGGAGAAAGCGGGAGTCGAGGGGAATCGAAGCTCTTGTGGGAGCGGTAGAAACTTTTAGAAGTTTCGGAGTTCCAGTGATAGCTGGCCCAAGAGTGCAACATAATCTTTCTGTCGCTTCACTTGGTCCACGGTCCGTTGAAACCGACCACGAAAGCATAGGGGTTGTGAGGATCACAAAACAACCAGATCGCGAATTCGGATGTCTCGATTTAAAAGAAGTCTTGGATAAACTCCCAAGGCCCTATCGTTTCGTCACATCTGTACAGAGAATCGGCGAAGCGAGAGCTAAAGTACTTCTTGAGAGGAAGCTCAAACAGCTTGAAGGAGCGAAAGATACTTCAAGTGAAGTTCAACGCTCCGAAACTAAAAATGCTATGGAAGAGTCGTTTAGGTCTGGCGCGCAACTATATGAAATTGAAATGATTCTAACACTTACGCGAGGTGAAGCCGTACAGCTAAACCGAGCACGTTCCGCAGGTATTTCGCTGGGACAAGGCTTAAAAACCTCACAAGCTACTTTAAGTCTGTTTTCGGACGCCCAAATCGAAACTTTCGGGTGTCTCCCAAGCTTCGCGGCATCTTTATCTGGAAACCGCCAACATGTGACCTTGCTAGAATCCGAAAATGCAGTCGTCGGACTTCTACCAATCTGGGGTTGTCGGTTTTCGGGCTTAACCGAGGCCCGACGATCTTTAAGTTTGCTCCGTGAAGATCAAAGTCTTTTCCATTTTGATTTGTTCGATAGAAGTCATAACGCTTTTAACAGCATCATCATAGGTCCGTCAGGAAAAGGTAAGTCAGTCCTGGCGGGACTCCTCACCGGCGCACTTTTGGGCGATGAAAATGTCCACGTCATCAAAATCGACGTCGGGGGCTCCCACGCCAAAGAGTGTGAGTTGTATAAAGGGGAGAGCTTTCAGCTATCTCTCGATAAGCCGAGTGGTTTAAACCCACTGTCAGTTCTTGCGCAACATAATGCTTCCGACGCTGATAAGCTCGCAATTGTCTCAAAGTTTTTGTCTGTCCTGATCATGGAGGCGGAAGAGGGAGTTTTGACTAAAGATATGAGGGCGCAAGTTGAATCCTCTGTTCGTTGTTATATCGACTCAAAACCGACTGATCCGTCGTTAGATGACTTTTATAATCAAGCAAAAGACTTTCCACGCAAGCAACTGCTTAAGCGTTGGGTGAAGGGCGGAATCTACCAAAGTTGTTTCGCCGCGGCAGCGGGAAGTGTTGGCGGGACGGCAGGACCAGAAACTGAATCAGCAAGGCTAAGGTATTTTAACTTTCAGAATATTTTTGCAGCAGGCGATCCGGAATTCGCAATTGCGGGATTCGCAGCCCTCATGGCTGAAGTAAACACCCAAGTTCTGGCGAGTGACGGAAGATGCATAGTCTTGTTCCTAGAAGAGGTTCCGTTCTTCATTAAGCACTGTTTCGATCTGATAAAGTTCACCACTGCAAACTTTAGAAAATACGGTCATGCCGTAATTACGGTTTCGCAGTTACTGACGGACCTCATTGTAAACGATGATCGGGGAATTATTGAGAACTCGCCGCAAAGATTTTTATTCGCTGTAGATGGCTCCACTGAGCACTTTAAAGAGGTTTTGGGCCTGACAGACGAGCAAGTCGAGCGAGTTGATTCTCTTCAGAGCGTTCAAGGCGTTCGTAGTGAGGTGGCACTTCAAACCGAAGAGGGAGTTCGCAAGCTAATGCTTGAGCTATCAAGGCGAGAGTACTGGGAACGAACGTCTTCTAAGCTCGACAAGGAAGAGTTGGAGGAGTTGAGGAGGTTTTTGCCGAATCTTACGCTAGATCAAGCCATTCACGTACTCACGCTGAAGTGATGAAAAACGTCCAACTACTTCGTTGTCGGATTTGAGACTGTCCTCGACGTACTATTTGTACGCCTGTGGGAATCTCAAATCCTCCGCCTTGCATTTGATCATTTTTGATCACTCCGGGAATTCGGGGATGAGGAAAAGAAGGATTGTGTAATATAGGATACAATACGTTCGATTTGAGGCTGAATAAATTTGTGTAATATAGGATACAAAAGCTAAAATATGGGATACAATAGACTGAAGAAAGCGTATTACAGAAATTCTGCTGGGAAAGAGCCAGCTAGAGAGTTTATTGCGAGCTTGGATATTAAAGCCCGCATGAGAGTCTTCGCTCAGATCGACCGACTCAAAGAAGGTAACTCAGGATCTGGTCACGGTGTAGGTGGAATCAGTGAGCTTCGAATCGATTACGGTCCCGGATACAGAGTGTATTACGTGATCGTACAGGGCCTCGCTTTGATTCTGTTACTAACTGCTGGTGATAAGAGCACGCAGAGAGAAGACGTCAAGCAGGCTAAAAAGTATTACGCGGATTATAAGAAAAGAACCAATGAGGCAGGCGATGAAGAAAACTAAAACAGCTAAGAAATCTTCAAAAAAGAAAGTTTCACCCATCGGTTCAGATTTCAGTGAACATCTGGAGCTTGAACTCACTAATCCTGAAAGTGCTGCTGAATATATCAATGCCGCGGTCGAAATGAATGACCCTGAATACCTGAAAGTTGCACTTGGAAGAGTAGCAAGGGCGAGAGGGGTGGCTCAAATCTCAAATGCGACGAAGATCAGACGGGAGTCGATTTATAAGTTGTTTTTGAAGGAGGCGAATCCGGGACTAGCATCTATCCAACAAATCCTATCAGCATGCGGGTTGGAGCTGGTGGTGCGCTCCAAGCGAAGCAACAAGAAGGTTGCTTCTTAGGAGTGATGAAAAAGGCTGATCTGCTTTGTTGTCGGCAGCCTGGCTTTCCTCGACGTACTATTCGTACGCCTCCGGTAACCAGCCTCCCTCCGTCGCGCACCTCAACCTTTTTGATCACTCCCAGATACAGAAATCCCCGATATAAAAAAACCTAACCATCGGAAAAAAATGTCTGAGCGCCTACGCGGCGTGATTGAAATAGCATGATGCTATTTCAAAGTGTAAACCCGCCAGGGTGAGGGTAGGAGCCCGATACAACCCGGGCTACATGTCCCAGAGCGACATCGGTAACAGTTTCCCCACGTCCAGTTCCATGTGTAATCAGTTCATGTAAACAGGAATGTATTGTAATCTCATGCTATGAAAATCATTGAGACGGAAGATAAGACAATTGTTCTTGGTTCGAACTTTGGATCGAAAGTTATCTGGCTGATTTGTTGTATCTTTCTTGGGTCGATGGTCTTCCTTACTTTTAATACTAAGTTTGAAAAAGGTATGAGTACTTCGGATTGGGTATGGTTTGGAATATGCATTCTTTTATTTTTTGCTTTTATTGGAGTATTTGTTAGTGGCATCAAGCAAAAAATGACCATTACTGAATCTACTATTGATATGAGATTTGGTCTGCATAAGTATCGGATTGAAAATGAACCCATCCAGATTCATTTTACTTGCCCACTACGTTTCCCTGGTTGGCAAGTTCACATTAGTGCAAAGGCTAATAGTGGCAGAAGTGTGTTTTATCATTTTGCTAGAAAGAAGAAAGCGCAAGAATTGGTGGATGTAGTGCAAAGACGCTATAAGCAGCCCATCGAAATTAATCCACCCAATGAGTGATAAAGGTTGAATATGATTTACGGGATTGTGGTGTTTTTTCTCGCGATGTGGGGATTTCAAGTTTGGAAATACCGCGAAGAGGGCTGTGTAGTTGGGTTCAAAACTGCCATGCCGATTTGCGGAGAATTGGCTCCGTATGCCCTGGCACTTTTCACGGTATTTGTTGGCGTGATCGTTGGGCTTATTGTGCTGGCGGATTATAGAAATAGAAAAGACGTTAAAGCCCGCAGGCACAATAAGGAGTGATGAAAAGAATCCATCTGCTGCGTTGTCAGGCTCGAGACTGTCCTCAACGTACCAGTGCGTACGCCTGCGGGAATCTCAATCCTTCCGCCTTGCATCTGAACCCTTTTGATCACTCCTGGGATTCCAAGAAAAGAAGAAATCCTATCGGAAAGAGAATCGTCTGAACGCCTCCGCGGCGTAAACCCGAGCTACATCTGGTACGTCCAGATCGCCAACAAGTTTGTTCCTATAAACAAGGTATGATTGTACCATTTAAGTATGAAAATCATTGAGCGTGATGGTAAAGCTGAAATGTTCGGAGTTGATATTAAGGCCGTTGTGCTTTGGTCAATATATGGTCTTTTTGTTCTCTGTATTTCAGTCATGGGATTGAACTACGATTCTCCGAAGTTTAACACAATCACGAGTAAGCTGACATTTGGATTTATAATAGCTGTCTGTATCCTTCTTTTCCTGTATATGTTTCTTTTGTCTTTCATTAAATTTCAAGTAACTAGTGATAGGTTCTCTTGTCAATGGTTGGGGTATTCATGGGAGCAAACTGGTAAGCTCGCATTAAAAGCGATTCCGGTCCGTGGAGGAACGTACAGTCTTTATATATACTTTGCTAAAGGCGCTATGACGATTCCTTTTATGAGAAAGAATGATCTTCTGGCGTTTGTCGAAATAATTAAAAGGAATTACCAGCATACGGTTGAATTTCATATGCGAGACTTTGGGGACGCTGGCGGATAGTAGTCTGTTCAGATCTCGGATCTCATAACCGAATAATTCACTCCAGATCCATCACGCAAATTGCAGCGCAAATTGTGTGGAGTTATCAATAAAGATCAATTCAGTAAAAATCCAGTTCACGAGGCGCCTTTGGCTTCTCGGTCTAAGCCTCAGTGTAACCGCTTCGCTGTTGTGTCGAAGCGCGGTGGCGTTCGACCCAACTACTTTAGCTATTGCCACTAAGGCTGTCGTGGGTGGGGTGTCGGGGGTGGATGAGACGCTGGACGCGGGGTTTGCGTTCTCTGAGCTTCTAGAAGAGTTGGAAGTGGAGACTGAGGCGGATGATGAGGTTGGGGAGTCTGTCCAGCGGCTGGAAGAACTTAAAAAGAAAACCTATGGGCTTTATGATTCCAAGGAAGATTTGGTCCGCTACTTTGAGCGGGACCTAAAAAGAGCTAAAACCGCGTCCTCGAAGCTTCGCGCGATCAAAAACATGATCGAGAGTTCAAAGCGCATCGCCTCCATCATGGGTGTTCGTCCTAAAACCGGACAGGCGGCTGCTTCCATTCAACAGATGAGGATAAACACTATGATCCTCAATGAACTTCAAGAAATCAGACGAAATCAAGAATCCCAAGTTCTTAAAGAAAACGAAGCAAGATATCGCAGGTCCATTCTTCTAGATCAAATAGTAAAAGAGGAAAAAGCTCGCCAGGGGAGAATCTAAATGAATCTTTTCATCCCCATGGATGAACTACTTCTGACTGAAAGCCTTAATCTCTTCTCAAAGGTAAGTCTCGTGGTCTCAAGCTTCGTTGGGGCTGTTTTTGCCATGCGTGCAGTAATGTTGCAGGTGAGAGTTGCCTCAAGTGCTGAATACGGTGAACTCCTAACGGATCTACTTGCATATTTCGGACTCACTGCTCTCTATCCATACCTCATCAAGCTTTTAATGAATGCCATCTTTGAAATCGCGTTAAAAATCGGAGCGCAATCTGTGATATCCAGAGTCGATAAACGAGAAACCTATCCGATGCTTAAAGACCTACTGGGAGATTGGCCCGTGGTTGAGATCCTAGCAAAGATCGGTGATGTCACAATTCTAGCGCTCTCGCAGGGCTTTTATTCTATCTGTATTGGTCTTCTAATTGCTATAGCGCCAGTTGTTATCTTTTCATCAACAGTTCTGAAAATCTCAAACGGTGTTAAGGAGTATTTCCAAATCCTGATCGCCATGGCGCTTTGGCCAGTTCTTTGGAATGTTCTAGGAGTTCTCGGAGATAGTTTCACACAGCACCTCTTAACGTCCCCATTTCGGACGCTGATCTTTGGCTTTGTCATTTATTCGCTACAGCTGCTGAGTCCCGTCTTTTGCATGTTTCTATTTAAATCAATGTCATCAACAGGAGCAATCTCACAGGTGATTAAACTAGGACGAATGAAATGATAAGTCTGCTATATAAAAGCAAACTCCTAAGAGAAGAAATCAAAACCTGGGCAGCCCTGGCTGGCCTTTTCCTATGGGGAGCGACTGCCACGACGGTCGCAGTCACTCGGCGAGAAAAAATCGTGCTCGTAGGGATCGACGATGCTGGCACCAGAATAATCACAAATTCCTCCGACCGACTTGTCAGGGAAGAACTAAAACAGTTCTTAAGGTACTTTTTCGAGATGCAGTACTCGTACAACGAGGTGAACTACCACACAAGGATGTCGTTTGCGACGGACCTCTATTCTGAAAAGCTATGGAATGAGCAAAAGCCCAAGATCATCCAAATCGGAGAGAACCTAACAAAGGTCCCTCTTACTCAAACTGCTGACGTGCTGTCGATAGATAAGACCGAAAGTGGAGCTATCGAAGCACTGCTGCGACTTCGAATACGAAGTCGTCTTAATGAGCATATCGTGAATTTGAAAGTGAGGTTGTCATATCGAAAGATTGATCGTCATGAACGCAACCCATGGGGGTTCGAAGTTACGGAGATTCACGATGAGGCTCAATAAGACTTGCCGAATCGCTAGATCCTTTGTCGCTTCGTCGCGCGGCTTGTGCGGCGTACTTACTGTACGCCTCCGCACCTTGCTTCCTAGCTTCGCGGCTGTAGCAATTCTGCTGCTCAGCCAGGGGGCAATGTCTAAAGAAAATGTTAAACGAATTGTTTCTATAAATAAGGATTTAAGCGAAGTGAAAAAAATCTATCTGCATGCAGGGCTCGTCTCAACCGTAGAATTTCAAGATGCCATTACCAGTGTAAAGATTGGTAACGGCAGCTCCTTCAAGGTCGAAATCTCACCCTCAAACCCCAAAGAAGTAACTCTGAGACTGGTATCTCAGCGCTCAGAGCCCACAAACCTTTTGGTGAGGGTCGAAAAGAAAGTATTTATCTTCGATCTCATTCCCTCAAGAAACACCCATCAAGACTACGTAAAGGTAAGCGGTAGCTATGGCCGCCCGGAGCACGAGCTATCTCGGGTAACAAAACAGAACCGAGAAACTGGTAAATTGGTCGAGACTATAATAATTGGGGGAGATTGATGAATTTTCTGATGTTGTTCGTCGCTGTATGTTTCGCGCGCGAATCGCTATACAAGCGCGAAGAACCCAAGGTGATTGAAAAGGTTGAATCAAGAGATTCGGCTTTATCTCCTAAGACAACTAAGAAGCTGTCTACCCCGAGCTCTACCGGCTCTAGGGTTTTCGGCGGAGCCGGAAACTTAGACCAAGATATCCTAGTGCTTAACTCTACCTTTCGGCCCGAGGGAGCTGGGGAAATAAACCCAAAGACGTTGCCGATCACTAAGTACAAGAAAATCAAACCAGGCGACGTAGTAATGGCTGAACTGAAGGAACCGATCATAGCCTTTCCGGACAGCAAAACGCCAGTAAGAGCGGTCGTCAGATGGGGAGACCTGAGGGGCGTAATTCTCCTCGGCGAAGCATCCCTTGAAAAGAACTCCAAAAATGTCGCAATCAACTTCGATAGACTTGTCAGCCCCCAAGAAAAAGAAGTGTTTCCAATGAAAGGTTATGTGTTAGCCGAAGGCACGCATCATACAAATGAAGAGAGATACTTTCTAGCGGAACTTCTTTCTGCCGCCGCCGCAGGATTTGTCGATGCGGGGATTAATAGGTCGCAAAATGCTTATGGAAATTATGTCGAAGAACCGGGAGTGAATACATCGAGTAGGAAAGCGGTGGGGGCGGCGGCGTCGAAGTCAGCGGAGAGATTTGCAGAACGAGCGAGGAACGCACCTGAGTGGACGTTGATAAAGTCGAACACCACCGTCCAAGTGCTTGTGGTGGAGTAATGAAAACGGCGCATCTGACTTCGTTGTCGGCAAGTTGGCTGTCCTCGACGTATAGGTACATACGCCTCCGGGAACCAACTCACCTCCGCCTCGCATCTGGACCGTTTTGATTTCTCCTGGATAAAAACAAATCACATCGGAAACATAGTCTGAAGCGATGCATAGCTCATCGCTGAACCCGTCTTACATGCCCTAATGGCATCGGTACAGTTGGTGTGGATTAATATAAACTATACCTAGTTGACAATGTCTTTTGCATTGTTCACTCTTAAATGGAGGTGTAAGTGGATAAATTCTTATTCGATATCTATCCGACTTTGGCAGATAAGATTGTGGAGCAGATAGAGCGCGCAACCCAAAAGGCTTCTCAGCAATTTGATGGAATGAAGGGGGATGAGGATACCGTTACCGGCTCTCTATTTTCCCAGCTTCACGATGTTGAAGGCCAGATGCCAATGGGTGTTGATCGTTTTGTATGGAGAACTGAATACAATAAGCTTAAAGGGCGCGGAAAAGGAGCTCCTGAAAATAAGTACGGTGCGGATGGCATAATTGTGGTGAGATTATTTAGCGAAACTGATAATAAGTTGATTCTGTCTAAAGGATTGTTATTTCAGGCTAAGATTAAAGGGAACAGTGATCAGAATCTTAAAACACAGATGGAAAAGCTAGCGAGTCTTAATACAAATAGTGTTTTAGTTGAGTATGACAAAAACAATTTCCGAGCAGTCTTAGAGAAAAATGTTCTGAATGCGAATGGGAAAATGAAACAGATATCGCCTGGGGACTATATTGATCTAGGTACTGTGTTTGGTGATATGTTGCTCCGATGTCAGGTGGGTAAAAAACATTTAGATTTCGACGCTGAACAGGGGGTGCTAATGGATAGCGACCCTGAAATGATGCTAATTGCTCCCGCGCGAGTTGAGAATATTTTAGAGATCAACATTGTTCACAGAGAAAAATATGTGGGTAGGCACTTTATTGAGGCGGATGAGTCGGTATTAAATAAGTTTTCTCGCGAAGAGAGTACTGGTATTAATAGGCAGATTCGCGGCAGGTTGGCTGTGCGCCATGTTGGACGTAACCGTAATGGTGTTGGTGGTAATGAGGGTGAAGGATCTTTTGGAGTTTAATGGTAAGAAAAAGTAAACTCAGTATTCTTTTTTAGGTTGTCCCAATAGATTATATAGCCGCCGCGATTGTAGCGTTGGATCTGAAAGATGAGTTCTGAAGATCCATCGCCGTCATAATCACCTGCATCAACCAAAATACTTCCAGTATTTAGAAGCGAGATGCTTCCCTTAGAGTCTATCAGGTACCAAACTGAGGTGAAATAGTCAGGTGGGGGGCCGTCACAATTACTTTCTTTTAAGTGAGCCCGAATTAACCAGATATCCTTGTTCGATTTATAAGATCGTTCGATCTTTACGTCAGAATGTGCGTAATCCCATTTCTCAAACTTCGAATCGGGGTTCTTGCATTTATAAGCATCTTTGAACTTCTTCTTAAATTCGGAAACAACTGATTCGGTCAGTTCCGTTGATGGTTTGGCTTTCTTCCATTGTTCGGGATCGCCTTTGAATTTCCCTTTAGTTAATACAAAAGGACGCTTTACCTTTAAATCAGTCCAAGTGCCAAATTCCTCAGATAATACTCCTGCTTGCGGAGTTTCTTCTACTGGCGTATCAACTTTCAGCAAGCCTTCTGAGGAAAGCTTACCATCAGTTTTGTATTCAGAAGTTTCGACAGATCCAATGGTCTCTCCATCAGAAGTAACAGACCATTCTGTCTTGCTACTGGGGGGCATTCCGATCTTCCACTCTTTATCTACCTTTTTAAAGACCGCCCTAACTACGAAAGAAAGACCTTCATCACGGTTTCGATTCTCCAAGATCCCGAGGAACGAATTTGCAGCGTTTCCAGCCGAAGCGACTAAAGAAAGCAGAAGGAGTAGTTTTATCATTTCATAACTTTATAAGTCCTAAACGGACGTGACAAGGTATTGTTTATAGGTATGATTTAGGTATGGCGTCTTTTGGAGAGAAACCTTATGCATGAACAAAATAATTTGATTGGGCTGGTTTTGATTTGTTTGGGGATCGCCCTCGTTCTTGTTTTCTTTGTTCTGCGCAAAAGACTGCCGAAGTGGATGGTTCTTTCAGGGATCTCTGTGGGGGTTGTTCTTGTTGGGCTGATGCTAAATTCCTTCATTAATGAGCAGGAGCTGATTCGGAAAAATAGAGAACTGCTTGCGAGTTTTAATTCTCATTCAAATCGGACCACGAATTTCAAAGGTGGGGACGAAAAACCCAAGGAATGGAAGGCTTGTACGCAAGATTCCGATTGCAAAATCGTGGAAGGGGCGTGCTCGGATATTATAGCTATCAATAAAGGTTATTCGTATCCAGCCACTGAAAAGACTTTTGTTGAACAGTCTAGTGCTTGCTGGCCTAGAGACTACAAGAATTCTGATGTTTATGAAGCAGTCTGCTCAAAAGAAACATGTGCTCATCAGTTTAATCAAAAAAATCCCGTGGGATTTTATCGTGCTTGGCACCGTAATGTTGAAGAAAGTTTGAAAATTCCTGCAGTCGGTGATCGGAACTCTGAATTGCGGTACTTTGTTGAATTTAAACTCAATCCATATTTAGTCGCGATCGGTGATGTGCAACGAAATCATCCAAACCTCGCAGCTGTTCGGGATCTATTTAAAGCTTACCTTCATGGTACAACTGTTGATTTTGAACTACGCGCCTTTGCATTAGGGGAAACATACATCGCAAACACCAAAGACTTTGAGATGGTGTTCAAAGAGAACTCAGCGGATAATCACTATTTGCTGTGCGAAGGTTTAAATTGGGGCCTTCTTAATTCAAAGACCGTTTCAGCAGAGAAGAGATTGTCCGTTATCGAAAAGTTATGCGGATCACTTCTTGAGGAGCCTATTCCGCGGGGGGAGTACTGGGAATAATGATAATTCACGTAAGGCTCTTAGATGAGGGTGTCGATGTATGGCGTCCCGTATCTGCGGTGAAGCAGAATGAATCCAATGTATATTTAATCCTTCCCAGTCCTTCAAATGTCATCCCCGAAGGTGAACACTGGGAGTTTTCTCCGGGCGAGAAGGTTTTCGCTGAAAAAAGAGAATTAAGTGATGGTCCAGCATTGATAGCATACAAGAGAGTGATCTTTGAAAGAAAAACCATCTGGCAAATCCTCTTCGTTTGGGTTGTATCATTTCTCTTTATCGTTTGGCCGGTTATTGTAGGGAAGCGAGCGGTTGGCGACCAGCTTCTAATGTTTATGCTGATCGGAGGATCGCCGGCGCTTATTCCTCCAGCGATTTATGCCTTCATCGCAATGCTCATTAAAAAGTACTACAAGAAAGCCATTTCCTGGTGGCTGTTAATACCAATAACCGCGGTCATCTGGGTATTTCTGCTAGAAGTGCTAATGAAGGTCGATGGAAATAAAATACAAATATTAAGACTTTTCGAGGTAGGTCCTACATGAAGATCGGAACAAATAGTTTTTTCCAAATAATTGCGTTTTGTTTTTTACTGATGGTTGTTCAAAGTACGGCGTACTCTGGAGAGTTCGATACTTTGAAGGCATGTGAAGTAAATTCTGACTGCATGCTGGTCGATAGCTACTGTTACAAGATTGAATCTATAAATAAATCAAAGTATCAGGAATATTTGGCCAAGATGAAAACGACTAAAGTCAGATGTGGAACAATAACTAATGTTCAGTGGAAAGAGTATTACAAGCCTGGTTGTGATGACAAAAAATGCGTGGCTAAGAGCATCAACTCTAAACGGAAAAAGGAAGTGCCATCTGATATTCTAAAAGCTTGTGGGTTTGGCGAAATCGCAGATCGACATGATCCTTATAATTTTAGCGATGTAGGCGATTCTCGACCGACAACCCGTTTGAACCTCGCTTGTCACTACAAAGACGATTCTTGGTATATCTATTGCGAGCGTGGTGGCTATGCAGTCCAGCACCTGCAATTTAAGTTTACCAAGGATAGTGGGGGAAAATGGATTAAAAGCGACTTGAAGGCTACTAAAAGTGAAGCGCTAGCTGAGTGTCCGGAGTTCTAAATGCGTTTCTGGATCGTTCTACTATTATTAGTGCCAGTAATTGGTTTCGCGGATGATAGCGAGCAGGTAGTTTGGGAGGATAAGTTTGATCCCAACAATCCTCCTAAGCCTAGGGTCGTGGATTGTATTGATGCTAGTGATTGCAAGTTAATCATCGACTGTGAAGAAGTAATCGCTATTCCGACTAAGTTCGAAGGTCTTTCCGGTAAAAATGCATTTGCAGGTCAGCCTAAATGCGAAAAGAAGTTATCTGCTGAGAAACTAAAGGACTATCAGACAATATGCTATCAAAATAAATGTGATAAAGAGGATGCCCCCATTGACCACCATGCATGCACAAGAGATCGGGATTGCGCTTTGTATGTCGGACTTTGTAAAACTATTCAAGCAGTCAATTCGAAATACTTGAAGGAGTATAAGAATCCAAAGGCACTCATTAACTGCATCCCTGGCGATGTCACAACAACAGATAACCACCGCGCCAAATGCATCCAAACCCAATGTACAGCGGAGCCAAAGTAATGCGCTACTGGATACTTGCAATAATACTCATGGCCTCAGTTGGTGGCATCACAGCATACCAATTATCGCAAGGCCATCACCTAACTCAAGAAGACGTTGAGAGGAAACGGAAGGAATACCTTCCTGATCCCGATCCAAAATGGCTTGAGTGCAATAAGGACGACGACTGCGAAGTAGTATTCACCGCAGGCTGTGAAGTAGCCTTGTTCGGAAACAAGAAGTATATTCAAGAATATAAAAGGTTTGGAGATAATCGTTACATATTCTGCGCAGTGGGTCCCGCGCCCAACAAAAAAATCAAAGCCAAATGCATCCAAAACAAATGTTCAGAGGAACCAAAATGATGCATAACAATTCTACTTCTAAAGTATTACGTATAACCATTTTCACGGTCTGCACCATGCTGTTCTGGATGCTCCCAAGTTTTATGCCCCAACTTCATGGATACGTACCTTCATTCGATGAGCATATGATTGTATTGCTTGTCGGTTTGGTTGCGGCATTGCCGCTGGCCCTGGTTTACTACTGTTCGAGCAAGTACATAGCAAAAAGATTTCCTTTTGCCGAAACCCTTTGGGCATTGCCAATATTCCTAATAGTAATTAATGGAATACTTATACTGCCACTAATACATAAAAACGGAGTTTGAAGTATGATCAACTTTGAAAGAGACGCGAAAATACAGTTTTGGATATTTGGTGGGCCACTTTTCATTGGAGCTTTCGTCGCCTGGATTGCCTTTTTTCAACCTTACGGGTTGATTCTGATTTCGACTAGTATTGTGGGTGCATGGCTCATCATAAAACCTAAAGTCACCTCAAAACAAAGGTCCAAACAGCCAATCGAATGGGGCTCAGCAAATATGACCCCACAAGAAAGAAGATCCTACCGTACTGGCTGGGGCATTCTTTTAATATCAATAGTTACGTCACTAGTTTTTAAGTACGGCGGTTACTAGTATGAAATTTGAATACAACATTTTAGACAGCACCGATTTATCTAATGAAAACGATTTATGTGTCACTCGTGAACCTCAGGGCTGCGAAGTTGTTAATGTTCAGTTTGAACAGTCAGGTCGTGCGATGATTCTGGCAAATCAGGAGGGGTGGCGTTACCTCGCAAAGATTTGTCTGGAAATGGCATACGCCTCCGATATAGACCCGTATTTTCATATCCATCGAACTGCGGAGTTGGACTTTTCGGAAAACGATGCCAAACATGCTTTAAGTTTTGCCCAGATCTCTGAAGATCTCGAAATTGAGATTCTGGCGAAAAGAAGTTCACAGTAGTAAATTTGGTAAAATAGTTTGGTTGATAATTAAACACTATGGATGGAACAATGCTTAATTTTCTTTTCGCTGTCTTATTAATGCCAATACAAACTCTCGCAGAAACCCGGCAGGAGATTCGGGACATCGAAGACCGAAGTCAATTTAATTACAATACCAAAAGTAACGACCGGGCTCAAAAGCAGGAACGTGAGTTTGGCGAAAAGCTAGCAAGCAAAGACCTGGGATTCTCAGAAAAACAGAAAGGGACGATGGAATCCGACCCAGTCGCCCAAACGATTGTTTCAGCTTTTACAAAGAGCCCGACATTCGAGTCTCTCCTGATTTTCAGACTTCAGTGCATCATAGAGAACTCACCGCTGCCACTGAATCTAAAATACAAAGACATCAAGTGGAGCTTGGCAGGATCAAAAGGTCAAAAGACTTTGAGCGGAAGCATCCAGTCGGACGCACAAGGAATTGCCAAGATCGTAATGTCGACGGAAGGAAGAGCCCAGGGAAAGACACTAAAGGTTGATGTCGACGGCATCACCAAAGAAATCGTCCTGGGTTCCGGCCCCTATGAAATCTTCCTCCCAGAAAAATCCTGCAAACCTTCCAAATAGGGAATAATAATTGTGATGAAAAAAATCGTTTTTCTATTGGGTTTAGTATTCACGCTCTCCGGAGCAAAATGTTTACGTCCGGCTCATTACTATCGGGAATTTCAGGGTGACAGTTGCGAGGGACTGGTTAATTTGAAGGGGATTCACACTGATGTGGTTTCTGTAACTGATGTCGAAGTGACCAGAGACGCTACTGAGTTCACGGTGAATGCAATATCTAGAGCTGGTAGGAACGTCGTAGTTCCTATGGTTCTCACAAAGGACGAGAAGATCTGCAAAGGCAGGGTTGTGGCACGGGTTGGTGGCGGATACATCGACCAGGGAAGTAAGGAAGTATTTACTGAAGTTAAAAATGTAATAGGGGAATTCGATCAACAATTTCAGGAAAAAACAGGTACGAAGTTTGTAAGAGACGACTGGAGCATCTGTCCGAATTCAAACTGCAATTATTCTAAATAGTATTGGGATGCGTGCATGAAAAAGATGAATAAATTTAAGTGGACCCTTCTGTTTTCTAGTTTACTAACTTTGATAGCGGGTTTTACTTGTGAAAAATACAGGTACTATGAAGTTAGGACAGAGCCCGTGGATTGTGCCAGTACTTCTTTTAAGTCATTCAAGTCCGAAGTTGAATGGCTTACTTTTGAAGAGGACGCCAATTACTGCATGAATGGTACAATTTATGCCTACGGTGCTGTTGGAAGAAGGGACGTAGCGAGGGGACTGATTTTTAATAGCAAAGAAAAAAGTTTGTGTGTCCTGTCAATCCTAGTTGTTGCACCCATTGAGGGTATTGTTCTCAAAGAGCCATTCCAGCCAATAGAAGAGGCAAGAGCTGTATGGAATAAGATATCGTCAAAGGAAGTGGAATTGAACTTAGTAAACAGTGAGCCCAAGCAAATCTCATTTTTTAAAGATTACTGCGATGGTAAATAGTGCGCATCTGTTATGATCCACAGGTGACGCTACGGATGGCTTGAAGGCAATTGACTATTGATAAACTCTTATTAATCAGAGACTATTTTCTTATGAGAAAAGTGAAATTGTTTGTTAAATGGACAATTCTAGGCGTGCTTGGAGCGATTGTAGTTTTAATTGCTTTGGGTGTCGGAGGATACAGGTTACCAGTTTCAGATGCTGAGGTTACTCAACGAGAACCTTTTTCAAAATTTATTGGTCGCGAGTATCTTGTAAAGGTCCCGATTGAAGCGATGTTTTGGAATGACTTTCCGAATAAAGAGAAAATTGTAAGTGTGTCTATCGGCCCCGCAACCGCAAAAACTCGTTTTGTTTCAAAGATTGTTCCCATAGGCGTGGGACAGCGAATTCGTCTTGTAAGTGCATGGCAAAGCTTCGCTTTGCTGGAATCTAATAAATACTATCGGGTTTCAATTTCTGATTTAGAGGTCCCTGAGGGTGTTCCAATTCATCTTGATGTGAATTCTGATGGAATTCCTGATGCATCCATTTATGAACCGATTAAATAGTAAAAAAAGCCTGATCATCAACGGCTTTTTTCCAACCTCCGCGACTTCCATCGCTACTCACTGACTCAGGCTCCTGCCGGTGTCCGTTGAATGTACATGAAACGTCATTAAACCCCACGTAACGTGGGGTTTCTTTTTGCTGCGTAGTGACTCAATGAAAATCCATAAGGAGGATTGAAGTGAGTCAAATCGAAGCTCTCGAACAAGAAGAAATTAAACCAAGTAATGAACCGAAAGAGCCGAATGAAGCTAAACGCCATTCGGAACTTGCTCAGAAGGACGCGAAACGCCCAGTCGGTCTGGCGAGGCGCAAATCCCTATTAAAGAAATTAGATCAAGAAACAGCAAAATTGCTGTCATCTCTCAATGAAAAGGCCAACAAGAAAACCCATGGAAGGCGAGTCCGGGATTCGGAGATCCTGCATTTGGGTTTAACACTGGTGGAATCCAAGCACCTAGATGAATTGAAGGAAAAGTCTTTGTCAGAAAAAGACCGCCTAAGTCTTGCCCACGAAGAATACCAAAAACAAAACGGCAAACTATCTCTAGATCAATTCATCGGTAAGCTTCTCAGAGGCGAAACTGCGCTTAAGAATTAATATAAGGGAGGGCGTCATATGTTGAAAAAAACAAGTAACCCAATAAACTTTATCCCAATGGGCGGAGCAATCCCTCCAGAGCTCTTTCAAAACAAAATAGTCTGTGAGTGGTTATCATCATCTCAAGCAGCGATCTATTTGGGCATTACCGAAAATGCCCTTCGCATCATGGTATGTCGGGGGCAGGTTAGGGCGCACAAAATGGGTCGAAGGCTTAGATTTAGTGTTGACGATCTTCGAGCTCTTTTAACGAGAGTCGAGGTCAAAAGATGATCAAGGTATATAAAAAAGATGGGCAAAAGTACTTCGAAGTTTACGTGATGGAGCGTGGACGAGAAGGAAAACAGTTGGCCAAACGAAAGCGTGGCATAACGACTGAGAAAGAAGCTCGGGAAATTGAGTATCAGTTTAAAGCTGAGCTTAGAAGTTATAAAAACAGTAATTCAGTGACTTGGGAAATATGGCACGAAAGGCTCATTGAGAGGTACTCAATGGTTTTTAGGGCATCCACGGTTGCGAATTACGATGGCTATCTTAAAAAGTACATTCCGAAATCCTGGCTAAAGAAAGATTTGCGGGATATTAAAAAGTCCGATGTTTTTGCTATGCTTGATTCTTCAAAGGAGCGTCTAGGAAGTACGTCTCAGAAGAACATTCTGAAAATGATCAGAAAAGTTTTTAATGATGCAATTGCTGAGGGCTTGGCGGAAGTAAATCCGGCAATGGGAATTACAGTAAAGTCTCGGCAAATAATTAAAAAGGTTCTGACGTCTAAGGAAGTGGATATTTTGCTGAAAGAGGCGAAAGAATCAAGGCATGAGTTCTATCCTGTTTGGGCTTTTGCGGTGTTTACTGGGATGCGGTCAGGAGAAATGTACGCTCTAAAATGGAGCGACGTTGATTTTGATACGAAGTTAATTTCAGTAAGTCGGCAGTGGACAAGTAAGGATGGGACCCATGAGCTAAAAACTGGGGACTGGAGAGTGGTTCCGATTAGTCAGGATCTGGGAGAGTTGTTGCACGGGATTCGGGTAGCGGGTCCGAGTGGACCGCATGATTTCGTTCTTCCACGTATCAATATGTGGATGAGGGGCAATCAGGCGGCTGTATTACGGGACTTTTGCGGAATGATTGGAATTACTTCGGTAAAGTTCCATGACTTGAGGGCAACTTTCATAACGAATATGCTGGCGCAAGGGGTGTCACTGGTGAAGGTGATGGCAATTGTGGGGCATAAAAAGATGGAGACTACGGACGAGTATTTGCGTCTTGCAGGGGTTGAGATCAAGGGGGCGACGGAGGCACTTGGTTATTCTCTTCCGGAAGAGGTGAGTACGGAGAACGTAATTTCAGTCGACTTTAAGCGAAAATAGTTCTGGCAAGAGTTTGAGATGACAAAAGATGACACGCAGATGAAAATACAAAGTAAAAACGGTGGCTTACGAAAAATACGTTAGCCACCCCATTTTTCTTCCCGTTAAATCCAAAAAAATGAAGCGAAAAAAATCAGGCTTTTTAGCTCCAGCTTAGACTCGAGAAACATCTCGGTGCCGAGCTCAATATTTTGTAATTTACTAGGTCTTTTCATTCTTATTAGTAAACCATTATCAGTCGAGGCAAAGTTTAGTCAGGTCTATTATTAAGCGACAGGAGTAAACAATGCTTCAGAGGTGGATGCTGGTATTCTTTATTAGTGGCTGTGTCACGACGTTCGCTCATGCTAAATACCAATTTAGTGACAAAATGAAGGATGCGACAGAGATCACCAAAAAGAAAAACGAAACAATTTATCAAGAGCTTGATTTTAAAGATAAAACATCTCACGAGAATGTGCGCCGAGGCTTCATAGCACCCCTTCTCAATGAGGGAAATATTAAGAATGTTTTTGATGCGACAGCTTTAAATTTCATGCAGAACAAGCAAGCTCCTGCGACTGTGAATCCTAGTTTATGGCGTCATTCACAGTTAGTAAACTTTGGTGGCTTGTTTAAAGTCACAGATCATATTTACCAAGTTCGCGGGCAAGATCTTGTTAATTTGACAATTATCGAAACGAAATCAGGAATTGTTCTATATGACATCGAATACGGAGCAGACTCCTTGGCTCAGTCCATTGCTCTCTATGAGCAGCATCGTGGAAAAAAGCCTCTTAAAGGTGTGATCATTTCCCATAGTCATGCCGATCACTATGGTGGGTATGAGGGTATTTTTAAAGCTGGCTTAGCGAAGAAAGAGGATTTCACCAACAAGAAAATACCCCTCATTGCTCCTATGAACTTTGTCGAAGAGGCCGTCAGTGAAAACGTAATTGCAGGAAATATCATGAATCGCCGCGCGGGTTATCAATATGGAAACGTATTACAGCCTGACGCCAAAGGAACTGTAACTGCAGCACTAGGGGCTGGCCTGGCTACAGCTGCTGCATCTTTACCGATACCAAATAGAACGATTACAAAAGACGGTGAAAAGGTAAAAATTGATGGTGTAGAGTTTGTGTTTTATTTAACTCCGGGGGCGGAAGCTCCAGCAGAGATGGTGATGTACATTCCTCAATGGAAAGCACTATCTATGGCGGAAGAAGTTAATCACTTGCAACATAACATTTATACTCTTCGTGGCGCTAAAACTCGCGATGCCAGTGTATGGTCTAAGTATATCGGTGAAGCGATTGTTCGGTGGGGTGATCAAGTTCAAGTGAACTTTGGTCCTCATACCTGGCCCGTGTGGGGTAACAGAGAAGTTGTTGAGTACATGAAAAATCAAAGGGATATGTTTCAAGCTTTATATAACGTCACACTTCGGTATGCAAACTTTGGATATCGCCCTGACGATATCGCAGAGAATGCTGAGCTTCCGAAGTCAGTATTTAATAAATGGGATAATCGACCGTACTATGGACACACTAAGAATAACCTTAAATCTACTTATGTTAGAAACCTGGGGTGGTTCAGCGGAAATCCAGTTGAGCTCGCGAAATATCCTGATGCTGAACGCGGCAAGCGATATGTTGAAGCCATGGGTGGAGAAAATAAGGTTCTGGAGATAGCGGTAAAGATTTTCGAGCAAGGTGACTATCGCTTTGTTGCAGACCTTTTAAATAACGTCGTTGCTTATAATGGCGGTAATAAGAACGTAAATCTTTTATTGGCCGACGCTTTGGAGCAGTTGGGCTATCAAGAGGAGAACGCTCTGTACCGCAACCTTTATCTTTCAGGTGCCGTAGAGCTGCGAACAGGAGGGAGTGTTCCAAATCAGTTGAATACGGCCTCTCCAGAGGTCTTGGCTGCTTTGCCTCCAGCTCAATTAATGGCCTATGTCAGTATGATAGTAGACCCTGTAAAAGCCGAGAAAATCGGCAATTTTACGACGAACTTGAATTTAAAGGGCGAAGAGAAATTTTCATTGGATATGCATAATGGAGTGCTAACCTACGTCTCAGGTCATGAGAACAAAAAAGCGAACGGAAGTTTGGAAATTTCCAAAACCGATTTACTTCAGGTTGTGGCAGGAAAGTCCAAGCTGGATGACTTGTTCAAGAGTGGTAAGGCTTCAATTAAGGGTGATCGTTCTGTCTTTAATAAGCTTGCAAGCGTTCTAAGTGGTCCAACGAAAAATGACATGAATTTGGTTCTGCCTCTGCAAGACGCAAATAAAGTTCCACAATCACTTGAAATGAAGAACGTATCTTCTAAAGGATTGGACAACGTTTCAAAAAACTAAAAGTTGAAACAAAAGCCCATTCAACAAAGAATGGGCTTAACTATTTCTTAATCTGATCTCAATTTTTATCCGCCCGAATAGCCTGTGTGGAAAGTGTATCGCCACGCGTTTTCATCTAAAGCAAGTGGATTTGGAGAAAACAATCGTGTGTTTGACAGGGGGAGGTGGAAAAATTTATCCTAAAATGCATGACGAAGTATATGTTTCCTATTATTTTCATTTTCGCTGTGAATGCATTTGCTTATCTAAATCCGCCACAAATCATAAGTCTAGTTCCGCCGGCAAACCGGCTGTTGATTTTCCAAGCGATTCAAATGGCACTGATTGGGGTTATTCTTGCTATTTTCAATTTACTGTTAGTGACGTCAAAGGGGATTGGATTCAATTTCCCAAAAGACCTTTTAGTTCGCCTGTTTGGGTGAACTTAAGGAAAGATTGGGCGAAGAACTACAAAGATGGCCAAAACGTGTTGTTGTCTCCTCTCGAAGAAGAGGTTGTATATTTGGTTAAGAATCACAAAAAAATTGTAATAACGAAGTTTAAAGGGACCAAGTTCAACTACCGTTCGGAAAATGCAAATGACATGAATTGTGATGGCGAACCTAAAGAAGTTCCTTCTGAAGAACTAAAGGAATCTATTAAGCCTATTTCGGATCTTTTTGATGAAGATGGTCATCTGGTTGCGTGGCCCGCATACTGTCGTGGTTGTTAGACAAATTGGGATGACGTTCATATGCGCTCTGCTTGGTAATAAAGCCAGATTCTCCCAAAAAGTAAGTTTCAATTTTAATTTCACGTCCATTGACTTCAATAATGTGAAAATTGTTTTCCTCTCCACGAAGACGTGAGGAAGTAGCGCTTCCCGCTGATATATGCAGAATTTCCTGTTGGCTTGCGGGGGCAACGAGCTCTATCCAATTCAAATGGGAATGTCCGCTTAGTACGATGTGTGGGTGAAGAGTGAGGAGCTCGTGAACCAGTGCATTTGGACGAATTTTCGCTAGCATTTTGGGAACGAAAAGAGGATGGTGGCAAGCAACAATTCGTAAAGAATTTGGATTTGCCATGTCAAAAATTGATTTGGCTCTGTGAATATCAGATTTCAATATTCTTCCTTCCACTGAGCGCAAGACAGAAGCTGTTCTGATTCCCACCACAGTCAACTCAGAATCTTGATAGCTGTCCAAGGTTAGGTTTCTTATAAATTTGTTATAGTTCTTCAACGGCTGTACAAGTCGGGCCCATAAATTATACAAAGGGATGTCGTGATTACCTGGAATGGTAAGAACAGGTACGGGCATTTTCTTGATGAATTCTGCGGCATCTTTAAATTGGTTGCGACGTGCACGCTGAGTCCAGTCTCCTGTCATGATAATGAGATCCAATTTGAGGCTGTCATTCTGAAGAAAGAGCTCCAGCGACTTGATCGCCGGAGGGTGGATTCTGCCAAAGTGGAGGTCAGATATGTGTAACACTCGCTTCATCTTATTGTTATGAAAAATATATTAGTTTTAGTCAATCCGAACGCCCGTCAAGGCAGTCAACTTGAAGCTGAAATTGAAAATTGGCTGAAAGACCAAGGGTATAATGTGTTGAATTTCAGTTTGGGTGGTGACAAGGAAAAGATGAGCGACACCATCGAAAGGTTTCAAAAACAAAAACCAATTGTTTTAATCGGCGGCGGGGACGGCACCATTAATGATGTACTGCCATGCTTGATAAAGTATCAACTTATATTGCTGGTGATTCCCTGTGGAACGGCTAATAATCTTGCTCGCACAATGAATATTCCATCGGACTTTAAAGAGGCGTTGTCCCTGTTGAATAAGGGACAGGTTAGAAGAATTGATGTCGGTGTTGCCAACGGTATTCCTTTTGTTAACGTCATCGGAATGGGGCTAAGTACTCAGGTGAACCGCGCCGTACCTTCAAAGTTGAAAAGAGTATTTGGTGTTTTTGCATTTGTTATGACTGCATTGCAGTTGGCCAAACGAATGAAGCCGTTTCGGGTCCATGTACGCTGCGACGGCGAGGTGCATGTCGCCTATTCCTGGCAACTTACAGTTTGTAACGGCAGAAACTATGGAAATGGACTTGTCATTCATGAAGCGGCAAGTTTGGATGATCAAACTTTGCATGCCCTTAGTACAGAAGTCGAGAAATGGTGGCACGCGATCACGCTAGTGCCGTCCTTATTGACGGGAAGATTTAAAAACACTCATCCCGTTACGGAATTTTCTGGAAAGAAAATAGAAATTATGACAAAGCGGCCAATGAATGTGGATGTTGATGGTGATGTGAAAACCAAAACTCCGGTAAACGTGGAAATTTTGCCGAACGCTCTGCAAATATATGTGCCTCAGTGATCATCCATGGTGCGAAAAGAAAAAGAAGCTCCAAAGCGAGTAACCCGAAGCCGCGACCAATATAAAACCCGCAATTCTTTGTTGGCGTAAAGGAATCTGCCGAAGTCCATTTTGAATCATAGCCGGCAAAATAGCCAAAGCGGGAAGACCTCCGACCCAAAATAAAAACATCAACGCTCCACCCATCACCGGACTTTGTAAAGCAACCGCCGCTGTGACATAGGTGTATAGCCAGCCACAAGGTAACAAACCCGTAAGAATGCCCACGACAAATCCAGACTGATTTAAGTGAAACTTGCGAAGCTGACGAAATACTTTGATCAAACCATGGGGATCCACTTTGGGAGTAATCTTATTCCCCCAGCGGGGAGCAATCAGACGAAGCCCCATACTGAACAAAACCAACGCGAAAATAACCGCTGAAGCCGAACGCAGCCACGCATACTGCGACGCCAGTAAGAACTGCCCCATGCCGCCAGCTAAAACGCCTAGTGTGACATAAGAAACCAAACGACCCAGATGATAGCTCAACAAGGACTTTCTTTCTCCCATCAGGCAGGCAATTGGACTGCACATGGCAGCGCAGTGCCAGCTTCCCAGAAAGCTTGTGCTTAGTATTCCAATGGCAAGAATGACTCCCGAGTTCATTGTCGTGGCCCCACCAGGATCAGTTCTTTTTCACTGTGATTGATTGTATTGTCGTGGCGGCTTTCGATTCGAACCTTGGTTTTAATCTGTCCAGAAGTTCCTTTAAACATTCCTTCAGGAAGTCGCACAAAGAAATACCACTCGCGGGCTTCGTGAGCTTGCAGTAACAATGGATTTTCCCCAATCGTCAATACAGCGCCAGCCTTGATAACGTCCTCATCCAAAGAAAGTCTATACTCAGTAGGAACTCGTTCCTGATTTTGAATATGGATCTTGTATTGATTCTGAATAATGTCTTTGCGATCATCGACCTGAATATAGGAATACGGTAGTCCCTGTCCACGCAGCAGAGTCCAGTGAAAAGCATCACGGTTGGTGATGGCGTAGGTCAGTCCCGAGATCAGCATTAGCAACACCGCCATATAGACCATCGGTCGCGGTCTGGTCAGTTTGATTTTACTGAAATCCAAAGTGTCGTAGCGAATAAGTCCTTTGGGTTTATTCACTTTCTCCATGATTTCGTCACAGGCATCAACACAAGCGGTGCAAGCGATGCATTCCATTTGCAGACCGTTACGAATATCAATACCGGTCGGGCAGGCGTTGACACAGCGATTGCAGGCAATGCAGTCGCCTTGTTCCTTGCCTGCAGGCACCTGACCACGACGAGGTTCGCCGCGTTTGGTGTCGTAAATAACTGCCAGGGATTTATTATCAATAAGAAGTGATTGAAAGCGTCCATATGGGCACATGATTACGCAAAACTGTTCGCGGAACCAGGCAAAGTCAAAAAGCACCAAAGCGGTCACGATGGAAACCAAAAGGAAATAGCTCCAGTTTTCAGAAGGAGGTTGTTCCATCATCAATAGCAGATTCTTTGCACCTGCAAAGTAGGCAATAAAACTGTGAGCGATCAACGAAGAAACCAGAACAAAAAGAATCCATTTGCTTCCGGTTTTTCTGATTTTGGTAAAAGTCCACGGCTCCGCGCGAAGTTTGCGACGTTCGATGTAGCCGCCTTCAGTCCATTTTTCAATGCGGCGAAATACAGCTTCAATAAACACAGTTTGTGGGCAAGCCCAGCCACACCATACACGGCCCCAAACTGAAGTTACAAAAGCCAGTCCAAGAACTATTGTGCCTAGAATAAAAAACAACAGGGGAGTGTCATGGGCGTGGAATAAAATTCCAAAGAATGAAAACTCGCGGTCCGGAATATTGATCAGAATCGTTTGGACCCCGCGAATCGTGGTCCATGGAAGTAACAGGAAAACCACCAACAAAACGGCATGCACCCATGTGCGATGCCGTTTGTAGAAACCTTTCACCTCTGCCGGGATGATCGCAATACGATCACCATGTTCATCAACTGAGGTAAGAAGGTTTGGATCTAAGGTCATTTCGCTTCTTCTCCTTGTGGTGGTTTGGCACCAGCAGGCTTAGAGTCTAATTTGGACATTATATACTTCGCTGTGGCGTAAAGCTCCTCGCGTTTTAAACTTGATCCCCAAGGAGGCATGCCTTTTTCAGGTGCGCCGTCGCGGATCACTTTTACGATGTCCATGCGGGTGCCTTTTCCATGAATCCAATAATGGTCTGTTAAGTTGGGACCAATCAAGCCTTGAAGGGCTTGTCCATGACAAGCAGCACATTTGCTTGTGAAAACGCCCACACCCAAGTTGGCATCAACCTTGTCAAATGCTTCCATCAGTGACTCCTCGGTCTCTGCCGGAGCTGCAGCCATGTGTTCGGACTTTTGTTTTTCAAGTTCTGCCATGTGAATGGCCAATTCATCTTTTAATGTCAAGCCACCTGCGATTTCATAGTGCAGGTAATACAAGGCACCAAAGATAATAGTTATAAAGAACAGCCACAGCCACCACGTCGGAAGATTATTATCAAGCTCAATGATGCCATCATATTCGTGAAAGTGCTCAGTTGGTTTTTGATCATTTTGGTCTTGCATTTGAAAACTCCTCATCCATCAACGGCATCTTCTCCATAGCGCCATAGTGGTTCTTGCTGCCTTTGCGAAATACCCAAATTAGAACACAAACAAAAAAGACAAAGAATATCAAAAGCCCAAAAGACGTCAGGTAGGTATCAGTGAAAGCTTTTAAACCTAGTTGTTTCATTGCGCTTTTCCTTTCTGACCCAATGATTGAAGGTAGGCAATCAGTGCGATGATCTCTTTTTTCTCCATACCACGAGGGCCACCGTTCGCTTCAATGTCTGCGGCAATTTCTTTTGCCTGTTTTTGAGCTATACCATCAGCATTAGCGGCAGTGTTGTCATCATAAGGCACACCTAAAAGTCTCATCACAGACACTTCCTTGCGCAGGCGTATGAAGTTAGTGTCTTTGTCAGCCAACCACGGATAGTTCGGCATAATACTGTTTGGTGTGATGGCACGTGGATCGATCATATGGCTGAAGTGCCATAGATTTGGATACTTTTTACCAACACGGGCCAAGTCAGGTCCCGTACGTTTCGACCCCCATTGGAAAGGACGATCCCACATGGATTCTTCGATAGTCGAAGCCGGTCCGTAACGTAATACTTCAGAAACGATAGGTCGAATTTGCTGCGAGTGACAGACATAGCAACCTTCGCGTACATAGACGCCTCGACCAGCAAGTTCTAAAGGAGTATAAGGATCCGTTACTTGAGTTGGGTTGATGTATCTGTGCAACGAAAGAGTTGGATAAATCTCAATGAACGAACCCACCGCAATGGCAAGAAATGCCAGAACCGAAAATACGAAACCCATGCCTTCAAGTTTGCGATGCCCCGTTGTTGGAACTTCATCATAACCTGTGCGAGTGACTTCAACTGCGTCCGGCTCTTTTGATTGCTTAGGTGCAAGTTTAATAGTCATGTAGATGTTGTAGCACATCAACAGGAAACCAATCAGGAACAGAGTTCCGCCCAAGGCACGCGCCCAATACAATGGCACGATACGAACTACGGTTTCCATAAAGTCAGGGTATACCAGAGTTCCCTCTTTAGTAACAGCTCTCCACATGGAACCTTGAGTGATACCCGCAACAACCATGGATACGTAGTAAACGATGACTCCGGCAAGTCCCAGCCAGAAGTGATTTTCCAGAAGTTTGTTAGAGTAAAGTTTCGTTTTCCACAATTTCGGAATCATGTAGTAAAGCATCCCGAAAGTCAGGAAGCCATTCCAACCCAAAGTACCACCATGCACGTGACCGACGATCCAATCCGTATAGTGACCAAGGGCACTGACTGATTTAATTGAAAGCAACGGCCCTTCAAATGTCGCCATCCCGTAGAATGTTAAAGCAGCTACGAAGAATTTCAAAAGAGGCTGCGTACGAAGCAAATGCCAAGAACCCTTGAGGGTCAATAGACCATTGATCATCCCACCCCAAGATGGAGCCAGCAACATAACCGAGAAAATCATGCCCAGTGTTTGCGCCCATTCAGGAAGAGAAGTGTAAAGCAAGTGATGCGGGCCCGCCCAGATGTAAATAAATACCAGGGACCAAAAGTGGATGATCGACAAACGGTAAGAATAAACCGGGCGATTCGCCGCTTTAGGGATGTAGTAGTACATCAATCCCAAAAATGGAGTCGTCAGGAAGAACGCAACCGCATTATGCCCATACCACCATTGAACCATGGCATCCTGAATACCCGCATAAACCGGATAGGACTTCATAAAGGCCACTGGAATTTCGATGGAGTTCACAATGTGTAAAACTGCGACTGTGATGATGGTTGCTATATAAAACCACAAAGCGACGTACAGATGTTTTTCGCGACGACGATGGATCGTCATAAAATAATTCACCGCAAAAACGACCCAAACCGCAGCGATGGCGATGTCAATCGGCCACTCAAGCTCCGCATACTCTTTGGCTTGGGAATATCCCAGTGGCAGAGTGATAGCTGCCGCAACGATGATCAACTGCCAGCCCCAGAAATGAATCCGCGACAAGGTGTCCGAGTACATGCGCGTTTTTAGTAGGCGCTGTGAAGAATGATAGATCCCGGCAAAAATGGCATTACCACCAAATGCGAAAATCGCCGCGTTGGTGTGGAGCGGTCGCATTCTTCCAAAGGTTAACCATTCCATATTCAGATTTGCCGGCCACCATGGAATTTGGATTGCTGCAATGAGGCCGAAAAGAAATGCAGCGACAGCCCAAGCCATTGTGGCAATCGCGAATTTCTTTACGACATCGTCGTCATAGATGATTTTCTCTACAACATTACTTGATGTGTTCACGTTCAGTCCTTTCGTTGTCATCTAAAAGCATACGGTGGGCCGGGGTCTCAAGGTCGTCGAATTGTCCCTTGGAGTTTGCCCAAAAGAACGAGTACAGGAAACCGACACCCAGTAGTAAAGCCATTGGAATCATAAGTATTAAAATATTCATTTCATCCCCCAAAGCGAGGTGAGTACGATCAAGGCAGAGCTGATCGGCATTAAGATCGCTGCCATCATCGGATCAATAAATCCCAGTAAGGCAGCACTGCCTCCGATAAGATTGTAAAGCAAAGATACAGTCAGAGTTCTGATAAGAATCCTGCGTGTCTGTTCTGCCAAACTGAAAAGATCCAAAAGAGGTTGTAAGCCCCCACGGGTGAAGTAGATGTCTGCATACTGCAGGCTTAAATCCACGCTGCCTTTGACGGCGATTCCGACGTCTGCGTGTTGTAGCGAAAGGGTGTCGTTGGCGCCATCACCAATCATGCAGCTTTGTGTGTAGTTTTTAAGCAAATCGAACTTGCCTTGAGGTGATAGCTCGCCAAATGCATTTGCTCGAGGGATGTTGCATTCCAGGGCCGTATCATGGGCACGGAAATTTCTGTCTCCGGAAACTAAAAACGTCTCCAAACCGCGCTTTTGCAGATTGACGATGATCGAAGGAATGTCGGCACGCAGACGATCTGAAAAGAAAAGTCTGCAAACGCTTTGGTGATTTTTTAGGATCTCAACTCCAATGGGGCCTGTTTCTTCAGTCAGGTTCACCGCCATGATTTCGTAAAGATTTCCGTCAAAGTAGCCGCGCACACCCTGACCAAGAACTTCTTCGATTCCCGTGCCATGAGTTGCAGCATTTACGTCCGGCCAGGATTTGCGAATCGCAAAAGCCACGGGATGGTGCGAGACCGCTTCAAGCGCCAGGATGATCTCCATCAGACTATGCGGAATCATTTCCGGAACTGTCTTCGTCAGCGACAGGGACCCTTCGGTCAAAGTTCCTGTCTTGTCGAAAAAGATATTCTTGATGTTCAAAAGCTGCTCAAAGCTATTCGCATTTTTTATCAATATCCCCATGCGCTGAGCTTTCTTAATGGCAAGGCCCAACGTTAACGGGGAACCGAAAGCCAATGCGCAAGGGCAGGCAACGACGATCAAAGCCAGGGCTCGTTGTAAAGCCTCCATCGGATTCACAAATGAGTAAATCAATGCAAAGATTCCCGCCAATGCGAAAACCAGAATAATTAATTTCTGGGCCAGGCGCTCTGTTAAACCGACGAAAGAGCTTTTTTGAAAACTTCGCTGGTCCAGGTCTTGGAAGAGCTTGCCAATCTGACTGCTTTCAAATGATGTTGTCGCTTGAACTGAAACGACTTCACTCAAAAGGCGAGTGCCTCCTAAAAGAGTCATGCCTTCCGTGTAAACTTGTGGGAGGGATTCACCATTGAACAATGAAGTGTCAATAGTAGCTGAAGATTTCAGCAGCTTTGAGTCCGTTGGTAATGTCTGTCCCTGTTTGATTTTTAAGATATCACCAGGTCGAACATGATTCCACGGAATCAACAGCGAGGGTTCCGTATTAAGGCACTCATATGTTTGATCTTGAAAATAAGTCTGCATCCGCGCTGGTGCCAGATAGTTTTGTTGAACTCTCTTAAGCAGATATCGTGCGCTTAGAATCAGGAATAAAAAGCTCGCTGTACTATCAAAGTAAATGTCACCTTGGCCGTGAGCAAAGTTCCAAGTCGACAGAAGGAAGCCCGTTAGCATTGCGATAGTAATAGGTAAATCAACGTTGATAGTGCGAAATTTTAACGCATTCAATGAGCCTTGGTAAAATGGTTGCGCGCTAAACAGCAGGATGGGTAAGAATAACAACAATCCGATCGAATTGAAGACCTTTTCCCATGTTCCGGAAAGTCCCGCATAAATTGGAATTGTAAATAGCATGATGTTCCCAGCACAGAAACCGGCAACAGCAATCCGTTTTAAGAAGGTGCGATTTTCCTGTGTATACTTGTCCTGAATATTATCTTGGACGCTCAGAATTTTAGGGACATAACCAAGTTCTGATATACATTGCGCCGCTTTTGCCAGGGATCCGTTTGGGGAGAGCCGAATCGCCACTGTCGATTGGCCAAAATTTGCCCGAGCTTCTATAACTCCAGGGTAAAATTCCGGAAGCTTTTCCACTAGGTGCACGCAAGAAGAGCAGTGCATGCCTTCGCAGAAAATCAGGTAGTCATAGTCTTTGTCGGCATTTTGCTTGTAGAGATTTGTGAATTCACATTGATCCAAGTGTGCGAAAGGGTTCTTGGCAGCAAGAGTCAGTGGTCCGACTTGTGTATCCAGGATACTGCAGGCCTCACAACAATACTGCGATCCATTGGATGGACTTAGACAGTATTTGCATGTGGTTTCCCGATCTAGCTCCATGTGTTCCGTCTCCTAACATGTGCTTGATATCTTTATCGGCGATATATTTTGGATAAGCAATGATGGGGGCGCTGGGTTCGGAAAAATACACCCGGGGTGGAGGTGCAGAATAGAGAGAATACTCTTAAGCTACGACATCACCGCAACAAATTACTGCTGCTGCAGGCCGCTCGCAATGGATCGATCCAAATCTTCCATAGCAAGTCTTCTTGCGGAGGTTTGTTCGAAAATTTTCGAAACCTGTCTTTCCAGTATAAAATTGAAGATAGTTTCGTGAGGGATTCCGTAAAGATCTGCGAGTCTTTTTAGGACAGGAATTGGAGGCTGGGACCTGTTGCGTTCCCAATTTGAAATAAACTGGCCCGATTCATAGCCTAATATGCCTGCGACTTGAGTCTGAGACAGACCTTTGACTTTTCGGCATTTGGCTAGAAATTCACCGCACGATCTCATTTCTTAAGAACTCCTCTAAACATTTTTGTGTGCACATCCGAAGTATCATCATGTTGTTGTTTATGCAAACACAGCAATGTTTCTATCAATATTACCAAGAGGATTTTACATGAACTTTTCATACCGCCTCATCTATACTATTGGCGCCAAAACCGAGCAGGAAATCAGTTATGTAAACAAGTGTTTTCACTTGTGGTCGACCGAGTTCGGGGCAGATCTCGCTTCGCGAGGAGCCAAGCTTAATCATGATGAGTTTCAGCGTGCTCGGGTGATTGCAGTCGTACTAAAGGATGATGAAGTGGCTGGATTTCATTTATACAGTCCCTTCGACCTGCGCGAGTCCAGTAGTCTAGAACACTCTTACGTGCGTGCAATGTCGGAGGAAGCCAAAGTTAAGCTTCAAGAAAAAAATATCAATTCCTTTTTAGCGATGGAGTACTTAACGGTGGCTCCAGGTTTTCGCACAAAAGAAGCCGGCGGGCCCAAGGTGGCAGAGCTCATAGTTAGATTAGGGCTTAAAGTAATGGCGGAGTTGGGCCTTGAAGGAGCCCTCGGTATTGCTCGCATGGATCGCAAGGTGAACTTCCTGGGGGATCTGATTGGCTTTACCGAAATTGCACAAATCAGCAAGTATAACAATCTTTGTTCAGTCATGGTGATGAGTAAGCATGAAACACCCCGGGAGGCCGACGAATTCACTAAGAAAACCGTTGATGCTTTATGGGGCGGCAAACCTCAATCTTCAAAAATCGCAGCTTAACTTATACAGGAGAATACAATGAAGCCAGCAGAGTTCCGCCAAAAAGCCACAGAAAAAGTTGATGAGATGTGTAACTTCATCGAGACCATGCCATGGGAGAATGTAAATTTCTATAGCTCATGGGTTGCTCAGACGAATGCATTTGTGGCACATACGTCCACTTTTCTAAATCTGTGCAACGACTTGTTGCCAAAGAATCATCCTCTTAAGGCGCAATTCGAGCATCATATAGAAGAAGAAGAGGGGCATGAAAAGATGAGCAAGAACGACCTGAAGTTCATGCGCGGTGAAGCTTCCTCTGTGTTCAGTTTCACGGACGTGTTTTGGAAAACACAGTTTTACTGGATTAAGGAAGTGGGTCCCACATCACACTTGGGCTATTCACTTTTTCTGGAAGGTCTTGCGGCAAAATCAGGACCGAAAGTTCTAAACAGAATTAAGGCAGCTGGCATTAAAGGGTACACGTTCTTAAAAGTGCACGCAGAAGAAGATGTGGAGCATTTTCAGGACGTCCTAAAAGCCGTGGATAAAGTGACGGATCAAGAGCGTGCCCACATCTATCAGAATCTATGCGAGTCCATGGAAATCTATTATAGAATTATGAATGAATGTGCGAAGGTCGCACACCCTCAAGCAGCCTAAAAGTTTCCAAGGCTGCCACTGCCACCACGGTTGTGCCAATAGTAATTGGTGCAACCGCGCGAATCTGAACTTCTGATGTGTAGCGGCCTTGTGAGCGCAGTTCCTTCACTGTGTGGATAGGAATATTCGGCTGGACAGTTGTTTTATTTAAACCCATAAAGGTTTCATACCCGATTTCCTGCAGTTTTTGAGAAATTGCAGGGTCGCGTTCATACAAGTTCCACCATTGACCGGAAAACATCACGTCAGGTGCATAAGAAGAGAAATCAAACAGTTCGGGGTTCGCGAACAAACGGCGAGAATCACTTCCATAAATTTCCACAACGTCGCCGTCCTGAATCTGATTTAAGAAGCTGTCGGGGGCTGTAAAATTCAGGCGGGACAGATAATAGCGCAAAACATCTCTTGTTTTTTTGTGGTTACCACCGGAAGCCACAAACTCCAGGATAAACTTCGACCAGCTTTCCAGGCTTTGCAGAAGATTAAGCTGTTCTATATTCGAAAGTGTAAAGAAGTGGTCATCAAAGCGCGTGGAAAGGTATACGCGGCCCGTGGCCTTTAAAGCCTCACGCAAAAGCATGCGGGATTCTGTATACTGTTCAGATATATTGGCAAAAGGGATTTCGAAAGTTGCGCTTTTTTCCATGTTCCCTATGTACCACTCCTGACTAAATAAACAAATATTTTCAAATCAACCCTATGGAGTTTGCAGGTTTGATCAAAATTTAGTCATGCACCTGGAAAAAACTATAAACTTAAAAATGATTATATTTGGATCGGAGAATGCGGGCATGAATCTGGTACTGGCATATGTATGAATAGGAAAATAAACCATGAGAACGCCTATATTGATTAGCACTTTCATATTCTTGACAGCTGGCTGCCAACCGAACAGTGACGGCAATTTGCTGTCTCATAATGAGTCAGATTTGTTCGCTCGGGAGTCCACGAATTCCAGTGAAGGTACGATAAAAAATCTCCAGAGTTATCCTGTGGTGAAGTATGATCAGAAAATTACAGATCAGCAATCATCGCCGCAGCAACCGACCCAACAAGGCGATTCCCAGGAAGTCAAATCCTCCCGTGATATTTCGGCAAAAGTATTCGATGCAGTTATAAGGCTCAAAATGGATCTCGCAGGTATTAAAACACCAACTGCCGAGTCAGAGGCTTTGTATAAGCTCGTATACAATTCAAAAGATTCTGATGGAATTTCGTTCTACCAGGCATTGAAGGCAGGCAAGATGCCTATTGATCTTCAATTAAACACTGCAGATTTTGTCGAAATCAGACTCCTTGCCCAGGCATTCAAGCAGTCTGCGGCTCGTTATGGATTCGATGAAACGGATCAAGCACTTGTTTTTGATGCGATACTAAAAAGAAGCTCGATGCTTGCACCATTGGAATCTCAAAGAGTGCTTGCTGCGGTCAATGGTGAGCTGTTGCAGAAAAGAACAAATGAGCTGATTCTTGCGACGTCCTTAAAATTTAAGGAATTTTGCCCTGCTTTAAAATTATTCATTACTGCAGGCGAAAATTTCTATGAAGATAAGCAGTACACACTTCCAAGTTTGATAAAAGAAAAAATTGCTTCCATAAAGCAAATTTTAAATTCTGAAATTTCAGCCTGTGCGAAGTCGGGGCTCCGTAGAACACAAAAGAACATTGAAAATGTTGAGACAGCAGTCGAAGCGGTGAGTTTCGATTTGGGTTCCCTGGAGCTATATCTGACGCCGGCGAGTGATTTTAACTGGGAAGAGTTTAAAAACTACCCGGTAAAAGCCTATCTTAAAGAGGCTAAGTACACGGGTAAGGAGAATCTCACTTTTTCCGATGTTGTGTGCACTGTGGATGGCAAAAGAATAAATCTGGCTGCCTCAGTGGGAGCAGAAAAGAAACCTGCAGAATTCGAATACGGCGTTGATGGGGTGAATCCCATCGTAATGCTAAAATCTCATGCACAGAAAGGCGTGACATTGGCATTTTTTGCCAAAAAGATTAAGGTCACAAATTTCAAAGGAATGACTCTCACCAAGATAAAGCCTGACATTCTTGTTCCAGCAGTCAATATGGTTCCTGGTCAAAAACAGGAATTCCAGCTTTGGTTTATTCCTAAAAGTAATCCGGTGGAATCTCACTTGCGCTGCATTGCCGGGGAGCTTTGATCACTCTTTTGCATTATTTCAAACGGGTCATTTGGTTCGTAAACGGCACTCATGTTTTTTGAACGGAGTTTCCACGAGCATCGCACAATGAAACTCCCAGACGCGAGTAATCTTATTCCCCACACAAATTCTGACTTTTTCAGATACTCTATACTTATGGGTGGGGTGTGGATTAATGAACTTTTCTGTCTCTTCTTTGTTGAGCTTTCTTTTCGTCCTTCACACGGTAAATATCCTGGGGCCACTTCCGGCGAAGGTTAAAAACCAAGTTGCGCGCTATCAGAGCACCAGATACGCCGTTCTAGAGGAGGCAATGTCCGAGCCAATGACCACTTTGGAGCAGCCGGCCGCAGTAAAGCCATCTTATCTGGGGATAACGGAGCTTCCGGCGAAGCCACTGTTGACATTTGAAAAGTACATCGCCAGTAGAAAACAAAAGAGGACCTTGGCAAGATTCCCCGCAAGTGTCGGTAAGGCAAAAAAATCTGGTGCAATTAAAAGCGCATCTCAAAATAGACCAACTACCAATCGTGTTATTCAATAAGCTGTATCCTAATAAGAACGGTTGTGAATAAGTTTTGGACATGTGTGTTTCCTATGCGGTTTTGTGGAAACCCACCAATATACAAGTAGATACAGAAATGAAATCTGTCTTGGCTTGTGGTTTGTTGTTCATTCGAGCTGCTGCTATTACTGCGAAATTCCCACTGGTGCGCTCCTTGCTTAATGAAACAACATAGCAGGGGGAGTAATGATACAACGATTGGTGCTGTTCATTGGGGTCACATTTTGTCTATCGCTGGCAGCAGCTGGTAACGACTTTCATTCTTTAATAGAGAGTTCCAGTCACGAAGGTGAGGAAATACAGCGGGGTCTTGTGAGGGCTGTCAGTTCAGAAAATACTTTTAAAGCCGACATCGTATCCGTGAAGCGGGAGCGTGCCTATAATCCGGTGACTTTTAATCCATTGGCAGAGAGCGACGGTGATGTAGAGGTTATCGTTAAAAGTCGAGAGCCATAACTGTTCATCTGGCGTTGGAATTCATGGAGCGTGGTAAGTGAATAAAAAAAAAGGGCGGGATTAGTTCCTGCCCTTTTTTCGTGAAGGCTAGTGGCTTTCAGTCGTTTCGGTCTCTGTCGTTGTTTTAGAAGAGCCGTCAGTGTGCTTCTTCGTCTTCTTTTTGGCTTTCTTCTCCATTTTTTTATCGCCTTCGTTCATTTTCGAAGTTTCTTTTTCGGTTGTTGTTACAGTGTCAGTGACTGGATTCTTTGAAGTGTCAGTAGTTTTGCTGTGTGTAGTTTCAGCATCGGCCGCAAATGCAAAGTGACCAGTGAAAGCGACAGCTGCCGCGATTAGAAGTACATTCTTTTTCATTCTATCCTCCTTGTGGATAATGTTTCGTACTGAAAGATATTGGCAGTGCTTAGGATTCTAGGGTGATTTACATATATGTAAGGTGTTGGAAGACATTGTTCTTAGTCATTCTCAGGTTTAATGGCAGAAGGATCTAAGCTTTTGCCTATATATTAGGGCCCGGTATTTCAGCATGAAGCGCTGCGGAGTCTGATTATGCCCATAAACTCGGCAAAAAGTGCACTTTTTGCCCGATTAAACTGCAATCGAAAATAATAAAAAAAGGCCTTGCCTGGTTGGTGTAATGAGCCTATAACTCAGCCTCACCGCCGCGTTGTTTGAAAAACCAAACATAAACAGCTGACCTAACTTATTGATTTGTATTCAATAAAGTTTGATTTTGCTGGCAGCTGAATCCAACGAACAATTTTCTGAATTTTTCTTTTTGAAAAAAATTGAGAAAAAAGTTTGATTGGGTGTTGACAAGGTCTTAGGCCTTCGATACAACCGTCTACCTTGTCGCTAAGTAACATTAACGATAAGAAATGTTTCGCTCTTTGAAAACTGAATAGCTAGAAGAAATAGATTTTTGGGCTCTTTGAATACTGAGTAATTAGTATTCACAATTTCAAATTAAATATATTCGAACAAACATACAAGCGAGAGCTAGTAGTTTGGTTGATACAGAATTTAAACTGGAGAGTTTGATTCTGGCTCAGAACAAACGCTGGCGGCGTGCCTAATACATGCAAGTCGAACGGGGAAAGCTTTCGGGTGAGTACTAGTGGCGCACGGGTGAGTAACGCGTGGATAATCTGCCTTAGAGTGGGGGATAACGAATCGAAAGATTCGCTAATACCGCATAAGACCACAAGAACTGCGGTTCAAGAGGTCAAAGGTTTTTCGCTCTAAGATGAGTCCGCGTAAGATTAGCTAGTTGGTGAGGTAACGGCTCACCAAGGCGACGATCTTTAACTGGTCTGAGAGGATGATCAGTCACACTGGAACTGAGACACGGTCCAGACTCCTACGGGAGGCAGCAGTAGGGAATATTGCACAATGGAGGAAACTCTGATGCAGCGACGCCGCGTGAGTGATGAAGGCCTTCGGGTCGTAAAGCTCTGTCGCAGGGGAATAACACAATGAATGTACCCTGCAAGAAAGGATCGGCTAACTTCGTGCCAGCAGCCGCGGTAAGACGAGGGATCCTAGCGTTGTTCGGAATTATTGGGCGTAAAGCGGGTGTAGGTGGCTATGTAAGTCAGGTGTGAAAGCCTAGGGCTCAACCCTAGAAGTGCATCTGATACTGCGTAGCTTGAGTGGTAGAGAGGATAGTAGAATTCTTGGTGTAGTGGTAAAATACGTAGATATCAAGAGGAATACCGGTGGCGAAGGCGGCTATCTGGCTACACACTGACACTCAGACCCGAAAGCGTGGGGATCAAACAGGATTAGATACCCTGGTAGTCCACGCTATAAACGATGGATACTTGTTGTTGGAGGTATTGACCCCTTCAGTGACGAAGCTAACGCGTTAAGTATCCCGCCTGGGGAGTACGGTCGCAAGATTAAAACTCAAAGAAATTGACGGGGGCCCGCACAAGCGGTGGAGCATGTGGTTTAATTCGATGCAACGCGAAGAACCTTACCTAGGCTTGACATGTACTGGAAGATTGGCGGAAACGTCGTCGCCCGCAAGGGTCGGTACACAGGTGCTGCATGGCTGTCGTCAGCTCGTGTCGTGAGATGTTGGGTTAAGTCCCGCAACGAGCGCAACCCCTGCATTTAGTTGCCAGCATTAAGTTGGGCACTCTAGATGGACTGCCGGTGTTAAACCGGAGGAAGGTGGGGATGACGTCAAGTCCTCATGGCCCTTATGCCTAGGGCTACACACGTGCTACAATGGTAGTCACAAACTGAAGCGAAGTCGCGAGATGGAGCTAATCGGAGAAAAGCTATCTAAGTTCAGATTGGTCTCTGCAACTCGAGACCATGAAGTTGGAATCGCTAGTAATCGCGGATCAGAATGCCGCGGTGAATACGTTCCCGGGCCTTGTACACACCGCCCGTCACACCATGAAAGTTGGTTGTACCAGAAGTCGCTGCGCTAACCGCAAGGAGGCAGGCGCCCAAGGTATGGTCGATGATTGGGGTGAAGTCGTAACAAGGTAGCCGTAGGGGAACCTGCGGCTGGATCACCTCCTTTCTAAGGATTACGGTGATCAGCACTTCAAGTTTATCTTGAAGAAAAGCAATCACATATCTTAGGTCAACTCACTCTTCCCGAGTGGGTGAGTCCCAAAAATCTTTTCTAGCTGTTTAGTTTTGAGAGAGTGAAAACTCTTATGCGCATCTAACATGGGCCAGTAGCTCAGTTGGTTAGAGCACACGCTTGATAAGCGTGGGGTCGGAAGTTCGAGTCTTCCCTGGCCCACCAACTTTCAACAAATTGAGTTGGTCTGTTAGAGGCACAAAAGAGGTTTTTGCTACTTAATGTTTTCGTTCTTTGACAATTGAATAGATTGATTTAGTTGATTTTTAGCGAGGTTAGTTCCATTTTTTAAAGCTACAAAGGGCTTACGGTGGATGCCTTGGCACTAAGAAGCGATGAAGGACGTGGTAAGCTGCGATAAGCTTCGGGTAGTGGCACACACACTTTGACCCGGAGATTTCCGAATGGGGAAACCCACCATTTTATGGTATCATTCACTGAATACATAGGTGTCTGAAGCGAACGAGGGGAAGTGAAACATCTCAGTACCCTCAGGAAAAGAAATCAATTCCGAGATTACCCTAGTAGTGGCGAGCGAACGGGTAACAGCCTAAACCTTAATCATTTATTTGATTGAGGGGTCGTGGGACCGCAATATGGGACCGGAGAGTATAGAACAACAGTCTGGAAAGTCTGGCAAGATAGGGTGATAGCCCCGTGTTCGAAATGCTCAATGGCTCTAGCGGCATCCCGAGTACCACAAAACACGTGAAATTTTGTGGGAATCTGTGAGGACCACCTCATAAGGCTAAATATTCCTTAGTGACCGATAGTGAACAAGTACCGTGAGGGAAAGGTGAAAAGAACCCCGAGAGGGGAGTGAAATAGAAACTGAAACCGTAAGCTTACAAGCAGTTAGAGCCCCTTACGTGGGTGATAGCGTACCTTTTGCATAATGAGTCAGCGAGTTATGTTTGCAAGCGAGATTAAGCCGTTGAAGGTGTAGTCGTAGCGAAAGCGAGTCTGAATAGGGCGTTTAGTTTGCAGGCATAGACCCGAAACCCGGTGATCTAATCATGGACAGGTTGAAGCGAGGGTAACACCTCGTGGAGGACCGAACAAGTTGAGGTTGAAAACTCTTTTGATGATCTGTGATTAGGGGTGAAAGGCCAATCAAACTGGGTGATAGCTGGTTCTCCCCGAAATATATTTAGGTATAGCGTTGAGTAAAAAGTATCGTGGAGGTAGAGCACTGAATGGGCTAGGGGTCTTTACCGGATTACCAAACCCAAATAAACTCCGAATGCCACAGATATGTTCCTCAGCAGGCAGACTCAGGGTGATAAGGTCATGAGTCGAGAGGGAAAGAGCCCAGACCAACAGCTAAGGTCCCTAAATGCACGCTCAGTGGAGAACGTTGTGGAGTTACTTTGACAACTAGGAGGTTGGCTTAGAAGCAGCAATCCTTTAAAGAAAGCGTAATAGCTCACTAGTCTAGTGACTCTGCGCGGAAGATACAACGGGGCTAAGCGTGTTACCGAAGCTTTGGATTAAGATATTTTATATTTTAGTGGTAGGGGAGCGTTCTAGCGTAGGATGAAGGTTGACCGGTAGGACAGCTGGACGAACTAGAAGTGATCATGCTGACATAAGTAGCGTTGAACTCGGGTGAAAAACCCGGGCGCCGAAAACTCAAGGATTCCTGGGTAAAGATAATCTTCCCAGGGTTAGTCGAGTCCTAAGATGAGGCCAAGTGGCGTAATCGATGGCAAAACGGTTAATATTCCGTTACCTAGCAAATTGTGTTTAAGGAATGACGGTATAGGCTATCTCAGCCTCTTATTGGATTGAGGTGTAAGCGTGTAGGTGGTGTCGTAGGCAAATCCGCGGCACATAACACTGAGGCGTGAATGCGAGGATCTTTGATCCGGAAGTGAGAAAAGCCATGTATCCAAGAAAAGTTTCGTAAATTTAGATTTGTTAGCTCGTACCGTAAACCGACTCAGGTGAGTGGGGTGAATATCCTAAGGCGATGGGGTGAATTTTGGTCAAGGAACTCGGCAACTTAACACCGTAACTTCGGGAAAAGGTGTGCCCGCGAGAGTGTAAGGATTTACTCCCCAAGCTTTTTCGGGTCGCAGAGAAATGGGAGTAGCGACTGTTTATCAAAAACACAGGTATGTGCAAAGTCTCAAGACGAAGTATACATACTGACGCCTGCCCGGTGCTGGAAGGTTAAGAGGATTAGTTAGCGCAAGCGAAGCTGAGAATCGAAGCCCCAGTAAACGGCGGCCGTAACTATAACGGTCCTAAGGTAGCGAAATTCCTTGTCGGGTAAGTTCCGACCTGCACGAATGGCGTAACGACTTCTCCGGTGTCTCGACCAAATGCCTCGCGAAATTGAATTCTCGGTGAAAATGCCGAGTACCCGCAGAAAGACGGAAAGACCCCGTGAACCTTTACTGTAGCTTGGCAGTGATTTTAGAGTTGGCATGTGTAGGATAGGTGGGAGACTTTGAAGCAGGGGCGCTAGCCCTTGTGGAGTCAACCTTGAAATACCACCCTTGGCACCTTTGAAATCTAACCTGCTGCTCTTTACGAGCAGAGGGACACTGTCTGGTGGGCAGTTTGACTGGGGCGGTCGCCTCCCAAAAAGTAACGGAGGCGCGCGATGGTCCCCTCAGCCTGATTGGAAACCAGGCGTCGAGTGCATTGGCATAAGGGGGCTTGACTGCGAGACCTACAAGTCGAGCAGGTGCGAAAGCAGGCCAAAGTGATCCGGTGGTCCCGCGTGGAAGGGCCATCGCTCAACGGATAAAAGGTACTCCGGGGATAACAGGCTTATTCCATCCAAGAGTCCATATCGACGATGGAGTTTGGCACCTCGATGTCGGCTCATCACATCCTGGGGCTGGAGCAGGTCCCAAGGGTTTAGCTGTTCGCTAATTAAAGTGGTACGCGAGCTGGGTTCAGAACGTCGTGAGACAGTTTGGTCCTTATCTTCTGTGGGCGCATGAAATTTGAGTAGACCTGTCCTTAGTACGAGAGGACCGGGATGGACGAACCTCTGGTGTTCCTGTTGTTCTGCCAAGAGCAATGCAGGGTAGCTATGTTCGGAACTGATAACCGCTGAAAGCATCTAAGCGGGAAGCAGACTACAAGATTAGATTTCACTGGGGCTTCGGCCCCCTAAAGACTCCTCGGAGACTACGAGGTTGATAGGCGGAAGGTGTAAGTACAGTAATGTATTCAGCTGATCCGTACTAATAGGTCGTGAGGCTTTTTTAAAAAAATATTCTTCTAATTTTTAAGTTACGAAGATTTCGTCTCAGTGACTTCCTTTAATTAGGAATGAGAGACTAGCTCTCTGAATAAGTAAGAGAGTTAAAACTTGGAACTAACGATAACTCGCTAAAAATCAATTAAATCAATCATTCAGTTGTCTGAAATAGAAAGTAACTTCTCCATTTGTATTGGAAGTAAGTTGCAAAGAAGAACGACGAAGTATAAACGTACTTCATCTTTGTTTTAATAAACGCTTTGCTGGTGTTTATAGCAGAGGGGCCACACCTGATCCCATTCCGAACTCAGAAGTTAAGTCCTCTTGCGGCGATGGTATTGCATGGGCGACCATGTGGGAGAGTAGCACGACGCCAGCTCTTTTTTACTCGAACCCGGTCTGGAAACAGATCGGGTTTTTTTATGGGTAAACATCAAACAGATTCATATTTATTTTGGGGCTGAAATATGCCTAAAACCAATACAGAAGTCACATCTAAATTATCAAAGTGAATGTCTCGGTTTGATATCGGGAAGCAAGCTAAGTTGTTGTATTTACGACGTTAAATAATATTAGTCCAGTCGCGAGAGCTTTTTGTCAGCTGCCATGATATTCTAATCATATCAAAAGACAGGAATATTCTTCCTGTTCGCTTTTTTAAGTCTTTTTTCCGCATGGATTCAAAAAAAGATCTCCCAGAGAGTCATCTGGGCAAGGGAACTAAAAACTGAATAAACGACAAGAAAGGTCATCCTAAACGGTGCTTTATGCCATATGCATATCTTGCGGCGGCAATAATTTTCGAGATCCTGGGTACGATCGGTATGAAATACGCAGATGGGTTCACGCGGCTGATTCCATCGGTGTTAATGGTTCTATGTTTTGCTATTTCTTTTTTCTGTATCACGTTTGCACTTAAAACTCTGCCAGTCAGTGTGGTTTATGCCATCTGGGCGGGGGTTGGTACCGCTATTATGGCGGTGCTAGGACTTGTTATGTTCAATGAACCACTGCCAATGCAAAAGGTGCTGGCTACTTCATTGATTATTTTAGGTGTTGTGATGTTGAACTTCTCAGGCGAAAAACCTGTGGATCAAGTCGCAGCTGAAACTGAAGTAAAAGAGATGAAAACGGTTCCTGAAAAAATGGTGATCACGCCGGCGGTAGAGCTTCGGGCAAGGTCTGCTGTGAATAGGAATTCCGGATAATAAATAAGAAAAAGTAAAACAGAAGAACGAAAAAGACCGAAGAAAATCTTCGGTCTTTTTTTTTGATCAGTGCGGATGATTTTCGTTATGACTTTGTTTTTGCTCGTCAAAAAACTCGGTGAGTCTGTCGAAGGGCGTTTCGCTTCTTGAAGCATACTGAAGAAAGCTGTGAACAAGTTTTTTAAGGCGTTCGGTCTGTTTTTGGTCTTTGAGTTGATCTTGTTCATCATAAGCCGTTTCGGCAAAGGCCACCCCAAAGTAGTCTGGATATACAAAAGCATTTAACACGTGCAACGGCACCCGGCTGTGAAAGTTGCCTTTAATCGCGGCAAATTGACTTATAGAGGCACCAATCAGCAGGATCTGCTTGCTATGCAACGGAACGGGTTTAAGCCGGGACAGCCAGTCTACGGCATTTTTAAACGGTCCCGGCATGCCGCCGTTGTATTCCGGGGAGGAAATAATGATGGCATCAGCTCCGTTGATCTTTTCTGCGAGTTTATTAACTCCCTCGGGGATTCCAACTCCGGTTTCCAGGTCGCCATCATAGACGGGCATCGGAAAATCATTGAATTCACACAATTCAACCTCAGCTCCTGGGAATTCTTCTGCAAAGGACTTGGCGATGCGAATGAGTTTTTTGTTGTAGGAACCTTTTCTAAGAACAGGTGCAAAGCAGAATATTTTCATTTAAAACATCCTTTTAAATATCGGCAAGTTCGACTCTCAAGGGAGAGCTGTTTTTTTAAACAATGCCTCTGGATATTTTATGATGTAATTCAAATTACGGAGCTTTCTTGTGGGGCTTTTGTCAACAAACACCAGGGACTCTGCGAAGGAAGCGAGTGTGATCTGCCCTTTTGCTGAGAGAATCAGGCAGAATTGAATGAATCAATCTGGCGTTGACTTAGGTCGGCGCGAGGCGCTGAAAAAATCTGGCGGTCAGCCCCATTTGTGGGAAAAGCTATGAACAACTACTTTAACATGGATTTTTTAAGTTGAGCGACTCCATCATCCGAAGGCTTGCCCAGCCAAATGGAAAAGACTTTCTCGATCAAGCCGGCTGGACCTTTGATTTCTGTGATGCTCCCAGTAGTTGTTTCATAGGAGATTTTTTCGGCTCCATCTTTTAGGCGTGTTCCGAGGATTGTCAGAGCTTTTCCTTTTTCGGCTTCGCCACCTTTTGAAACGGCATCAAGGAATTGTTTTACTGATGAATCGTCCAGACTAACTGAATTGGTTTTTAATGCTTCCTTAAAGGATTTTTGTACATTGTCTGCATCCACCTCGCGTAGGAAGTGAAGTTGAATTGCTACGGCCTGCTGGTCCTTCATAGAACTAAGTGGGTCGGCCTTGTTGAGTTTTGCTGGATCCGCGACATAAAGTTCGCCGACGTATACCTTAACATTTACCAAGACCACTTTTTTTGCTCGAAGTCCCGCACCTACCTCGCTAAGTTTGATCTCTGCTCCCTCAACATTTGTCGTAGCAGCGGAGGATAGTGTGACTGTTTCCAGTTTGTTTGTGCTGGCTTCGGTTTTAAGAAGGGTAGCGTTTGCGGAGAAGGAGAACAAAATTGAAAGTAGGGAAGTGATGATTGTTTTCATAGTATTAGAATTCTGGCGTGGATCTAGATTGTCAATTTAGTTTCAGGATTTTCTGGTAGCAAGTAGAGGTATGGCGTAACATATTAGTGTTTATGGCTGAAAAACGTCCTGCGATTTTTTTTCGACAGAAATTGGAGCTTTTGCTGTTAAGTCAGCGAGAGGATGTGCTGTCTCGTGTTCGCAGCCTAATTTCAACCCACGGTTTCACCTTTCGTCACGTTCTCGCATTAGATGATGTTAAGAATCGTCCTTTCGAAACACAGAGAGCAGTCGTTATTGTTGTTGCACAAGAAGAGTCTGAACATATCGGGGCCTTTTCAGAACGCATTCTGGGATTGGTGGAAAGATTTCCTTTATCCACCATATTCACTCTTACTCATGAAGCTCCCGATAAAAATAAATTTTCCGGTCCAAAATTTTCCCGCGTGATTTTGATCACTCCGCTGGATTTCTTTCAGAACTTTAAATTTGAATACATGCTTCTGTTAAAATGCCGGGCGCAGTTTTTTGATATTTTGCCAACGGATTTGTTTTCCATGACGACTCTGCCGTTTACAGTGTTTGTGCGAATGCCGGCAAATCAAAGAATCATGGGAGTGGCGTTTCGCGGAGTTATTTTATCTGATTCGAAGTATCAGAAAATGCTGACCAAGGGTGGCTTTTTAATTCAAGGGGCCGAGGCTCAGGTTTATCTCGAATATATCAGCACATATTTCGACCTCTCCGGTATGTCCCTGCGAAAAAGAGTTCGTGCCCATTTTACTGCAATTGCAGCCCTTTGGGCAGAGTTGAGTGAAGTGACTTTGTTTGAATTCAAGACGGCGACAGATACAGAAATCAATTCGATTTATGAACAACTTGTAAAATCAGTTCAGGTATTTGTGGAAACCATGAAGAGTGAAGAAAACCTTTGGGATGCTTTGCTTGAATCCATGGATAATGATCTTTTCAACAAATGGCGAAGCCCATGGGTTGGCGCCTATGCCGCTTATATTTCCCAAAAATCCGGAGTGGGAAATCCCGTCGATGCCTTTCTGGCAGGATTATTGTGTGACGTAGGTTTGTTTGATATTCCGAACGAAACCTATCAGTTGTTTTTGAAATCTGGAGAGTCGGCACTGGATCCACAGCAAATGGATGAGTATCGAAAACACCCGATGATGTCTTTGAATCGTTGTCTCTTTAAAAAAATACCAGTGAGTGAGCAGGTCAAAGCCATTATGGTTTGTGTACACGAACGAGCGGATGAGAGAGGTTTCCCAAGTCAGACGCCGTTTGACATGGTTCCGGTCGAGGCGTCTTTGATTCGGTTTGGAGAATTGATCGATCTCGGGACCCGCACGACGATGCACGAAAAGTCCATAGGCTTCCGTTATCTCCGAGAGAAAATCTGGGATGAGGTGAAGACAAAATCTGGTAATTTCACCCCGGGATTTCTGGAAAAGATCTCAGAAAGTCTTCTGTAAGGTTTGACACCTATTGTAAGAGATAGATTCCTTTTGCGCCCTTTAAAGCTTTTGCATTTAATAGAGCCTTCATTAAGGAGAAGGTATAATGCTTAAAGTTTTAGCATTGGTGTTTGCAGTTTTGACCGGCGTAAGTGTTGCTGAGGCAAAGGATTTAACGAACCGCCTGGGTGTTGGAGTCAAATCACATTCCACTTTGGATCTGCCAGAGTTGGCAGTTGTTTATAACCCTTCTTCAGAGATTCAAGTAACTGGTGGGCTGGGGATCGACACACAAAAAGATCAATCTAAATTTGCTGCGATGGCGGGTGTTCGAAGAATCGTGTTTAAAGAACAAAACATGAACTTCTACATGGGTGGTACAATTGGTTTACTTAATTGGGAAGAACTAAATGACGCTGGTACCAGAGAAAAACAATCTGGTTTTGAATTGGATGCTGTATTTGGTGGTGAGTTCTTTTTTACGGGGCTTGAATCATTGGGATTCACCTTTGAAGGTGGTGTGGGAGTGATCTCTGCAGATAATGTTCGTTTCAGAACGATTGCAGACAGTCCTTTCCGTGCTGGCATTATTTTTTATTTCTAAATCGTAAAGGAAGTTTATATGAAAAAAGTTATTCACACAGACAACGCACCTAAAGCAGTAGGTCCATACTCGCAAGCAGTTGCGATGGGTGATTTTTTGTTCTGTTCCGGTCAGATATCAATTGATCCAAAAACAAATGAAGTCTTCACGGGCGATATCAAAACGCAAACTGAAATGGTGATGAAGAATGTTGAGGCAGTGCTTGGCGCCAACAACATGAACTTTGCAAATGTTGTAAAGACTACGATCTTTCTGACAAATATGGCTGATTTTGCTACCGTGAATGAGATCTATGCAAAGGCCTTCACTGCTGCTCCGCCAGCTCGTTCGACTGTTGCTGTAGCCGCGTTGCCAAAAGGCGTGAACGTGGAGATTGAAGTTCTTGCTCACCGCTAAGGCGCTGATACGCAAACGCATTTTTTGGATCGTGATTATTCTGGGGGCGCTGATAATTCAGCGCTTTGTGCGTGAGTATCACTTTATTGAAAATGAACCCATGATCTCCTGGACGCGAACTCAAAATGCAGACTGTGCTGTAGTGCTTACCGGTGGGGCGGGGCGTGTTCGTGAAGGCTTTGATCTTCTGGCAAATCAAAACGTCAAGAAGCTGGTGATTTCCGGGGTCTATTCCAATGCGCGCATGAGAGAAATCATGCCGGTATGGCCGTTCTATGGCAGCTTAAACGAGAATGATGTAGTTCTTGATCGTCGCTCAGAGACCACCTTTGGGAATGCACAACAAAGCTTACCGATCGTTGAAGCATTGAAGTGCCGTGATATACTTTTGGTCACATCGAGATTGCACATGTATCGCTCTTACAAAACCTTTCGCTCTGCCTTCCCTGAAAACATTTATATTCAAAAGCATCCTATTGTGGGTGGGCGCTACGAGGCTTCCGTCCTGGAAACAGGGTTTGAAGCTTTGAAGTCTTTCTTTTATTCCCTGTGGGCATACTAAATCCAGACCTAAGTTTGTAAACGAAAGTACGATATTTGCCGATAAATTCCCTAGGAAACTGGGGAAAAGTAAATGAATTCTTTACTCTTACAAATCGACTCCCTTGGGAGGTTTGTGACAAAGAACATGGAGTACACATGGCGTGTTCTCCTGATGGTATATCTTTCCCTTCGTGCAACAGTTTTGGATCAGACTCAAGGGGCACGACAGATTGTACGAGTTATTTCCGCGCAAATTTATTTCACAGGTTGGCAGGCTTTGCCCTTAGTCAGTGTTCTGGCTTTGGCGTCGGGCAGTGTTTTGGTTTTACAATCCCTTTCGAATCTTTCAAAATTCGGTGGCTCTCAAATGGTGGGGCCGTTTTTGATTGTGATGGTCCTGCGTGAAGCGGGCCCTTTGTTGGTTGCTCTGGTGGTCACAGCCCGATCGGGAACAGCAGTGGCTTCAGAAATTGGGAATATGCGTGCTAATCGGGAAATTGAAGCTTTGGAAGTGATGGGGATCAATCCCCTGAGTTACATCGTATTCCCTCGTGTTCTGGGCGGCGTGATCAGTTTACTTTGTCTGGCATTTTATTTTAACTTTGTCGCTTTGATTGGTGGATTCTGTGTGACGAAGTTCATTCAGGACATGCCGTTTGCGTTTTACGCAGAGTCTTTGATGACAGCGTTCTCCCTGGATGATTTCTGGATATTTCTTCTGAAGAACAGTTTTAGTGGAATGATCATTTTCGTTGTTTCCTGCTATCAGGGACTTTCTGTGAAAAAGAGTCCCACTGAAGTTCCGCAGGTTACCACTCAAGCCGTGGTGAACAGTATTATCTTCGTTATCGTATTTAATTTAATTGTAACAGCTTTGTTTTATTTAAATCAGTTGCGCAATCTGGGGGTTTTATAATGAAGATCGAAAGTCTTAAGTTTGAAGGCGTATCTTTTTCGCACGAAGGCCAGGATCCGGTCATTGCGAATGTCGAGTTCGATTTTCCCATGAATGAAATCCTGTGGGTGAAGGCGGAAGAAGGGGCTGGTAAAAGCTCTTTGCTGCAGATTTTGGCGGGGTTGCAGATGCCTCAGTCAGGGCAGTTTTTGATTAATGGTCAGAATGTCTGTGACATGTCCTTTGAGGAGTTTTTACCGTACCGACTGGAGATTGGTTATTCTTTTGATTACGGTGGTTTGATTAACAATCAAACTCTGTTCGAAAATATGATGCTGCCTCTTCTGTATCATAAGGTTTTAAGCCCTGAAGATGCAAAAGCGCGCGTTGACGAAATTTTTAAAATCTTTGATGTGACAAAGTTTGCTCACGAAAGACCGGCGCATGTGCCGGGACGTTTACGTAAGTTGACGTGCTTGTTGCGAGCGATGGTTATGCGTCCACAGATTCTTTTACTTGATGATCCAAGTGTAGGCTTGGGGCAAGACAGTATTTATACTTTGGTGGATTATATTCATCAATTGCGCAAAGAAGGCTGTTTAAATCACGTGTTTATCAGCTCATATGATGAAAAATTTATGAACCTGTTTAATTATCAAATCGTTCATTTGGATGACGGTCAGCTGTACTTTCAACCCGTTGATCCAGAGAAGAGAGTTGTCCATCTATGATGAATGTAAAGTTCAATAAATTTGAACGAGTTGCAGGGCTCTTTGTTGGTCTTGCTATTTTTGGCGTGCTGGCAACGGCTTTCAGTATTGCCGTCAAGCAGGGGTGGTTTGATTCAAAAACCTACTATTCGACGACTTTTGAAAACGCTGATGGACTTCACCAGGGAACAACGGTTCACATGGCGGGGCTTCGCGCCGGAGCTGTTGAAGAAGTTGAGCTGCGTGCGGATAACAAAATTCAAGTGACGTTTTATGTTTTAAGTAAATTTCAGGAGCGGGTTCGTCAGGATAGTACCGTTCAATTGAATCGACCGTTTATTATTGGTGAAAAAATTCTGGAAGTTACAGTTGGGTCCGAGCGTGCTCCAGTACTTTCTGGGAATAGCTTTATTAATTCCAACGAATCCATGGATATCGTTTCCATGTTAAGCAGTCGCAATATCAGCATGACAATGTCCCGCGTGGGTGGATTGCTTGAAAATCTGCAGATGCTGGTTGAGGCATTTGCAGACAAAGATCGCGCAGCAAGCTTTGTGAGGGTGATCGACAGAATGGACCCGTTGATGAAAAACATGACGGTGATGTCGCAGGAAGTGATTAAGCTTTCCAAACAGGCGACCGCGAATGACTCTATGGAAGTACTGATGAAAAATCTTGCAACGACCACGACGGAAATCAATCGCATCCTCCCGGAGTTAAACAGACAAAATCCTGAGCTTGCAAAGGACTTGGCGGTGATGACTCAAAACCTGGCCGTCGTTACTCAGGCCGTGGGCCCTGCAGCTCGAGAGTTGGGTCCTGAGTTTCCGCAGGCATCCCGTCGCATGCTGGAGGTTTTGAATGAAACTGTCGTGACTTTGAAAGCGATGCAAAAAAGCTTTTTTATGGAAAGTAATGTCAGGGAAGTACGTAAAGAGGAAGCTCTGCAGCGTGTTCCTGCGAATGATAAATCCGCAAATAAATAGCCCATAAAAGGCTTGAATCCCACAAACGAAACAATAAGATGAAGAGATGCTAGTTGGGCATCTCTTTCGTCATTTTATCTTCTCAAAGCGGGCTGGGGCGTTAATCCGTCGCATCGCTTTTTTATCTATTGGTGGCATCACAGTCAGCGTGACAGCCTTTCTGGTTGTTTTGTTTGTGATGAATGGAATGAACGCCAGCATTCGAAAGCGTATTCTGGGTCTTGAGCCTCATTTGTACGTGACTGTGCCGGGAGTGCAGAATGCCATGGGATTGGAGACACATCCGGTTTATTCCCGAATTAAGGAAGATCCCACCACGCAAGCCTACGTTTATGAAACTCAAGACGTTATCTTGCGCAGTCAGGATGGTCAATTCCGCGGAGCCTTTGCCCGTGGGGTAACACGACAAAGTTTGGAATATTTTATTTCTGAGTTGGCTCGATTGGATGCTGAAAAACCGCAAAACGCAAAGGGAGGCCCTCCTTCCTATGTTTGGGATCCTCAGGATGTTCCTGATGAAGGAGAAGTTGTTCTTGGTGTCGATTTAGCGCAGTCGTTGGGGGTTTTCGATGGTGATTTTATTACTGTCGTGTCTCCGACAGGATTGCTTTTGCCTCCGGGACAAACCCCGAAGTTTGAACGTGTGAGGGTAAAAAGAGTTGTTACGACAGCATTGCCTGACGTGGATTCGCAATATCTTTTCTATCAACGTGGCAAAGCCTTGAAGGCCCTCGGCAGTGGTGATTTGAAAAAGCTGGGTGTTGAGATGTGGCTAGCGGATGATCGCCGAGTAGAAATTGTTAAAAATGACTTGATGAAGTTTTCGGACGTGCAAGTGGAAACCTGGATGGAGCGCAATTCGGCTTTGTTTTATGCTCTCAAGTTAGAGAAACTGACAATTGGAGTGTTTTTGGGACTTGCCGGAATGATCGCAGCGAGTTCGATATTGACAGTCCTGGCCCTTCTTCTTTCTCAGAAAAGGCGCGACATAGCTGTGTTGCGTACTATCGGTTTGTCAGGAAGACAAACTGTTAAGATCTTCACGCAAATTGGATTTTTGCTGGCTGGCTCTGGCGTGCTGATGGGAGTTCTTATTGGAACTGGCATTGGTTTGTATATTCAAAGAAATCCGCTCACAATGTGGTCGTCACAAACGTTCTACGATACAACTATTCCAAGTCTGGTGGATTGGTGGTTGGTTTTCGGGGTCTTGTTGGTGAGTTCGTTGATTGCTTTACTGGGATCTTATATTCCAGCGAGAACTGCCACTGATGTGCAGCCTTCTGATGCATTAAGAATGAAATAAAAAAAAGCCCACTAACTTGAGCGGGCTTTTTGTTGCCATCTAAACGCTGACTTGGAAGTCTCGAAGTGCATCTGTCAGAGATGTCTTCAGATCCGTGCTTGCCTTACGCTGACCGATGATCAAAGCGCAAGGAACGCCGAATTCCCCTGCCGGGAACTTCTTCATTTGCGTGCCGGGAATTACTACCGAGTTCGCAGGAACACGGCCTTTCATTTCCACAGGCTTGCTGCCGGTAACGTCGATGATTTTTGTAGAGGCTGTGATCGTAACTCCAGCTCCGAGAACGGCACCCTCTTCGATGATAGCGCCTTCAACCACAATACAACGACTTCCGACAAAGGCATTGTCTTCGATAATAACCGGTGATGCTTGAACAGGCTCCAAGACTCCACCAATGCCCACACCACCTGATAGATGGACATTTTTACCGATTTGCGCGCAGGATCCCACCGTAGCCCATGTGTCGACCATGGTGCCAGCACCGACGTATGCGCCGATGTTGACATAGGAAGGCATAAGGATCGCGCCTTTTTCGATGAACGATCCCTTACGTGCCAAAGCGTGAGGGACAACGCGAACACCATCCTCTTCGGACCATTTTTTCACCGGGATCTTGTCGAAATAAGTAAAGTCCCCGGCCTGCATTACGGTCATTTGTTGTACACGGAAGTACATAAGAATGGCTTTTTTTACCCATTCGTTGACGACCCATCGAGAGTCGATTTTTTCAGCGACGCGCAGGCGTCCAGCATCCAGGCCTTCGATCACTTCGAAGATTGTTTTCAAATCATTCGACATCAACTGATCAACGCGTTTGCCGTTTTGAATTTCAGTATATAGTTGTTCAACGGACTGTTGCATGGTGGCTCCTTACTTGTCGTAAACTTTTAAAGCGTCCAGAATTGCCGGAACGTGGATTTTAATAATGTCTTCAGCAATCTGCCCACGTTCTATTTCGTAGGTTAGTGTTGGGCATGGTCTTTCCAGGCCGGCATATGTTCCCAGGCACCCCGGAGTAGGGTATCCGATATCATCATCAATTTTATAACCCGTGTGTTTTTCAAGAACTTTGGCAAAAGCATAGCAGTCACCATTGACGTTCAAGACGGGTTGCCATGAATGCAAAGACAAAACCAACTGTGGCTTTTTGGCTTCAAGAAATTTCATGAGGCCATGATTTTCAGACTCGCTGCCTGCTTTTGGTCCCGGGTGGTAACGTGGAGTTTTAACCTCAGGAGACCAGTCCTTGGTAGGCAGGTTGCGATTTAAATCTACACCGTTGCCGTTGCCACGGGTTTTGTAAATCACACCTTCCAGGTTGAATTGCGGTACCAGAGTTAATTTGAATTTGTAATCAAACGAGTTCATGAAATGTTTAAGCAGTTCTTGTGCGCAGATCACGCCTTCGATTTCATCACCGTGAACTCCGCCCAAAATCAGAATTTCAGGAGCTCCATCACGGCCAAACTCATAGGCCAGAACAGGCATGCCTTTGGAGGTGTAAGTAAAAATAGAAGTTTTCATGACAAACATCCTTTGTTCGGGAATGATATTAGCACGAGGTTTTTGTGGAATACATCAATAATGAGCTTCATTTTGGGCCGGATAAAAAGAACTTAATGTCGTTGTGCGCGAATTACATTCGGCCCATTTATGTTTACGACCTCGATTTCGTTAGTAGCCGATTTAAGCAGCTGGCAGCAGCTCTTGATGGGGTGCGTTTATACTTTGCGGTGAAAGCCAATCCCAATCCGGAAGTTCTGCAATGTTTAAAGAATGCAGGAGCCGGTGCGGACGTTGTTTCCCTGGGGGAAATTAAAAGAGCTCTGGAGAGCGGTTTTTTACCTGAAGATATTGTCTATTCCGGCGTCGGCAAAACCCGTCATGAAATAACCGAAGCCTTGAAGCTTGGAGTTTTGCAAATCAATGTGGAGAGTTTGCCCGAGTTGGAACGCATTGGACAGATTGCGCAGGAAATGGAAAAAAAAGCTTCAGTGGCTTTGCGGCTTAATCCGGATGTTAGTATTCAGACTCATCCCTATATTGCAACAGGGCTTCGCGATAACAAGTTCGGCATGGAACTGAATCTGATTCCGGAATTGTCAAAGTGTCTGAAGAAGTATGCGACTTCTTTGGAGCTGGTGGGGGTTAGCTTGCACCTTGGTTCGCAGATGCTGGAATTTTCCGGTTATCAAGAAGCACTGATGAAGCTAAAAACATCTTATCTGAATCTTAAAAAAGAATTTCCCACGCTGCGCAGATTTGATTTTGGTGGCGGCCTTGGTGTGGTTTATGAAAAGTCGGATTTGGAATTGGAAACCCGTCTACTGCAGGAATATGCGGGTATCACTAAGGGAGTGTTGGCAGATTTGAACTGTGAACTTCAGTCGGAGCCGGGGCGTTGGTTGGTGGCTCATGCCGGAGTTTTATTGTGTCAGGTTCAGTACGTTAAGAAAACTTCCGCAAAAACATTTGTAATTGTTGATTCTGGAATGAATCATCTGATTCGGCCTTCTCTTTACGAGGCTGAACATCGTATTTTGCCTTTAGTGAAAAACTCCGAAAGCATTGTTTGTGATGTCGTGGGACCTATTTGTGAGTCATCGGACTTCTTTTTGAAAGAGTATAAAATGCCGGTCGTTAAAGAAGGTGACTATGTGGCGATTCTGGATTCAGGAGCCTATGGTTATTCAATGGCCAGCACCTATAATCTGCAGGAACTTCCGTTGGAGATTTGTATTTAGTTTAAATCCACGACTTTGAATTCGTCGGCTTTCACGGGCTTTAATATTTTTAAAGCCATCTCGGTAAAGTGTGCTGAAGAATCTGTTGTCATGATTTCAATCTTTTGATGGCTGGAATTGGCGTTTCGACCAAGCCGGTTCTTGCTGAAATCCCGTTCAAGCCAGCGGGCAATGGCTTCCCCTGAATCAACTAGTTCAATTGAAGATCCCGTTACTCGGGCGATAGAGTTCTTAAGCAGTGGATAGTGCGTGCACCCCAGAATCAAAGTATCGATTGAATGCTGAAGAATCTGACTTAAATAGCGAAACACAATCAGATTGGTTACTGGATCAGAGTCCCAGCCCTCTTCTGCCAGCGGTACGAACAAAGGGCAGGCCTGGTCGATAACCGACGCCGATGGATCTAGATCCATAATTTTATGGGAGTAGGCTTTGCTGTTGATGGTGGCTCTTGTGCCAAGAACACCGATGCGTTTGCTGTGACTGACTTCTAAGGCGCGTTGGGCGCCGGGGCCGATTACATTGTAAATCGGAAGACCTTCAAGTTCTGGTTCTGGTACTTGAGTCGAAGCAGTATTGCAGGCAATGACGATAGCTTTAACATCCAGCCTTTTTAAAAACTGGATGTTCTGTTCTGAATACTTGCGAATGGTGTGAGCGGATTTTGAACCATAGGGAAGACGTGCGGTATCACCCAAGTAGAGAAAACTCTCGTGGGGAAATTGCAGCGCCAGTTCTTTAAGAACTGTAAGGCCGCCGATACCTGAGTCAAATACCCCTATGGGTCTGGAATCCATTTTACTTTACTCCGTGTGCGCGAGACTCAGAGATACCACTAGAAGACATTTCCATAAAGAGGGCTTTGTCTTTTATCTCTGCAATGCTGGTTGCATTGATGTAGCTCATTCCAGAGCGGATTCCGCCAGTCACTTCATGGATCACATCTTTTACGTGTCCTTTAACATTAACCTGGGTGGATTCTCCCTCAGGAGCCATACCTTCTGGAACTCCACCACGCCAAGAATCTTGGGCAGAGCGAGAGGCCATTCCGCGGTATTGTTTTTTGCCGTTTTTAATTTCCCCCGGTGTTTCGATGGTCCCGGATAGCATGCTTCCAAGCATCACAGTGCTTGCGCCAGCTGCGAAAGCTTTCACCATGTCGCCGGAAGTGCGAATACCACCATCGGCGATAACAGGCACGCCATGAGCCGCAGCCACCTCAGAGCAAAGAGCAATTGCTGTTAATTGAGGAACTCCGCAGCCAGTGATAATTCGAGTCGTACACATCGAGCCAGGTCCGATGCCAACTTTGATGGCGTCAGCACCAGCCTCAATCAAGTCGTGCGCAGCGTCTGGAGTCGCCATGTTTCCAGCAATCAAATCCACGTTGGGATATTGATCTTTAAGCCACTTCATCGTCTCCATCATCTGCACGGAATGTCCGTGGGCAATATCGATAGTAATGATGTTAACTCCGGCTTCAACCAGGGCTTTTGAACGACTTTTGAATTCTTCACCAACACCTACGCTGGCGGAGATTAGCTTCACACCAGCCTCTTTCAGCCGACGTGCCTGAGCTGACTGTTCTTCCGTAGAAATGAAGCGGTGAAGAATTCCCATGCCTCCCAAATTATGCATGGCAAGTGCCATATCGTATTCAGTCACCATGTCCATGTTGGCGCTGATGATGGGAGTTTCCATTGTGAAGTTGCGAGTGACCTTGGTCGTCAACTTAGGATCCCGACGAGAACGAACATCAGAGCGGGCTGGAATGATAAGGACGTCATCGAAAGTCAGGCCTTTTCCGCGTTTTTTTACTTCTTGCCAATTAAACATGAGATTCATGTCGTCTTACCTCGTCTTTAAAAACATTAAACAAAAGCTGTGTTGAAATAATTAACAAATAAGTGTCCAGCAGATTCAGTACAAGACTTGCTACAGGGGTTTGCCAAAGCAGTCGGTAGGAATCAAAGAGGCTGGTCAGTATCAATGGAATGAAAAGATGAAACAGAACTAAAATACCAGTGATTTTAAACCAGTGTTTGCGAAAGACCTTGGCAGATGTGGCTAGGGCATCAATCCGGCCTTCGTCATATCTTTGAGATCCCGTAACCACGAACGGCACCATGCTGTACTCTAGAAATTTCCAAATTCCTGGAATGATGAACAACAACGCCCAAAGAAGTGTCTTGCCCCAGGTGCGCAGTGTTTCGATAAAAACCTGGTTGATGTATTTCCCGTAAAACTCTGACAGACCTTGGGAAATCTTTTCTGATTGCATGGCATACAGTGCGGTTGTGATCAGAAGAACAGGAAAGATGATGCTGCTGATAATTGAAAGAAAGCCAAACCAATAAACCTGAGGTGCGGCGCCCATGGGATCACGCAGGGCTGTTTCAACCTGTTGATTAAGGAACTGATCGATGTTGCTCGACAACACCAAAAGAATGAAGAGGGGTAACGCGACTTTTTTAAAAACCTTCAGGTTCTCGGTAAAGAATTTCACCCCACAACTAAATCGAGAAACCAGAGGCGAGTCAAGCGGACCTTTGCTAATATACACCTGTAAAAAGCGCTTCCAAGTCTGGATACTGAACACTATGAAAGAGAGAGTTTTGATCACCGGTGCCACCGGAAAAATTGGACAGGAGATTGTGGGACGTCTTCTTGGAAGGCAGGCTCATTTTGTTGCTGCAAGTCATGTTGAAACCATCTTTCCCCCTGAAGTCAGGCACATAAAGTTAGACTTAGGCGAGCGAAGCCTTGTTTCTGAAGTCACTAAAGACATCGATTTATTGTTTTTGCTTCTTCCTATTTCCGAATCCATGCTGATCTTTGCTCAAAATACCATCATGGCGGCGAAAAGTTCGGGAGTCCGTTTCTTGATTTTAAACTCTATAATGGGGGCCGATCCGGATTCAAATTTCTTAATTCATCGAATGCATGGGCAGATCGAGGAAATGGCAAAAGAAAGTGGCATTCCCTTGGCCATTTTGCGACCGAATCTATTCATGCAAAGTTTCGTATCCAGACATGCCGATTCTATTCGTCAGGGCGCTCTTTTTCTGCCGGAAGGGGAATCCAAAAGCTCCTACGTCGATGTGCGTGATGTTGCAGATGTGGCGGTTAAAGTTATTGAGAATCCCTGGCTCTATGAGCAACGCACGATCAATTTGACGGGACCAGAAGCCCTCAGCAATGAGGATGCACTGATTAAGATTTCATCAGTTTTGGGACGAAGGGTAAGTTATATCCCAGTCACCGAAGAGGCCGCGAAGCATCGCTTGCTGCGTGAGGGGAACAGTCTGTGGATGACGGAGGCTTACCTAAGTCTTCATCGCTCTGCGCGAGAAGGAATGACGGCCATGATTCATCCAAGTAACGAACAGGTGCGAGGCGTGGCTCCGCGAACCTTTGATGATTTCTGCAAGGAGGCATCAAATCGCTGGCAGCATTCTTATCCTTTACGGGAAGCCATGCTGTGACCTAATCTACCAGCATGATCACTTTGCTTTCGAAAAAATCCTTTATCTCCATGCCGTGGAAGAATGGCAAAGGTCAGACTGAGCAAATCGCTATTGGTCCCGAGGGAGCCGTATTTCCAAATGATTTTTCATGGCGTATCAGTTCAGCCACGGTAAACAATGACGACCCATTTTCCAATTTTCCTGGATGTGACCGTTTCTTGGTGGTCACAGAGGGTGCAGGTCTATCTCTTAACGGAAAAGAATTGCATCCACTAAAAGTCCTGCACTTTTCTGGCGAAGAACTGATTGATGCAAAACTTCTTGAGGGCCCAGTTGTCGATTTGGGAGTGATTTTTCGAAGGAATGTCATCTCCGCATCGATGAAGATTCTGAATTTATCAGACGTCTCGCAGTTGGAGCTAGGGTATGGAACATATTTTGTTTTCTGTATTCGTGGAAAGCTGCAGTTAGATGAGCTTGAAATTCATGCTGGCGATAGCTTAAGAATTGATAAGACGGCTTCATTGAAGCTGGATGGGCTTAATCACAGTGTCTACGCTTTAATAGCGATCAATCAAAAATAGCAAGACGCCCTTTTGTAGAGGGAGTCTTGCTTCAGATTTTTTAGTATTTAACACTGCAACCGTAAGGCTTGCTTGTTTCTTTGGCGATTTTTTCGCCTTTCATTGCGCTACTCGTTGCTGCAACGATGTAATTTTGAGCCGTTTCAACAGTCTTTTTGTCTGAAGAATCGTTGTCGTCGATAGCACCCGCGTAGCGGATTTTACCTTCTGGATCAATTAGGAACATGTGCGGAGTGGTTTTTGCGCCGTATGCTTTGCCCATTGTGCCGCTTGCATCAAGAAGGATTGCGGAAGCTTTGGATGCCTCCTTGGCGCCGTTCGCGATGGCTTCTGCTGGCGCTAAGTATCCTTGTTTTTCTTTTGCTGACGAAATGACGGTCAACCAAACGACACCTTTACCAGTCATATCAGCCTGAATCTTTTGCATATTTTTGCTGTCGTAGTGTTTACGCACGTAAGGGCAATCTTTGTTGTACCACTCAAGGATAACGTATTTCCCTTTATAGTCCTTTAGGTTTTGCGGTTTGCCTTGAGCATCTGTCACTGCAAAATCGGGAGCTGGGCTGCCAACTTTAGCATCAGCGAAGGCAAAGCTAGAGATCAAAGTAGTCACAATAACCAGCATTAAATTCTTCATGGTTGTTTCTCCTTATTGTTGAATAGGTCTTTAATGATCGATGTGGTTAAAATTTCAGGAAGCACCTGCGGTTCTTTGGATCCTGCAGGATAATAAACATATAGAGGCAGTGAGTTTCGTCCGAATTGAGCCAGTGCTTTTGTGATCTCGGGATTGCGATCTGTCCAATCAGCTTTGTAAAGTTTAACTTTGTTTTCCAGGAACAAAGTTTGAATTTCCTGAGTGTTAAGAACGAGCTTTTTGTTCACTTGGCAGGTGATACACCATGCCGCTGTAAAATCGATAAAGAGGGCTTTTCCGGTATCGAGATCTGATTGGATGGCTGAAGATTCAAAAGGGATCCAGGTATCGATCGCTGTGGCCTGGGGCGTATTCGTATCTGCTTTCTCTGGCAGAAAAAATAGAGCGCACATTGAGAGAATGAAACCCAAGACCAGTAGAGTTTGCTTGAGCCTTTCATTTCGAAACTGTCGAGAAATCCAAATCCACATTCCGATAATCAGGAAAAGAGTTAGTAAAAACAAAACACCTGAAAAACTGATTTGCTGGGCAATGACCCATAGGAGCCAGATTACCGTCGCAAATAAAGGGAATGCCAGAAACTCTTTGAATTTCTCCATCCATGCGCCGGGTTTAGGTAAAACTCTTAATGCCTGCGGAAAATAGGCCAGAATCAAAAAAGGCAATGCCATTCCAAAACCCAACCCTGCGAAAACCGAGAGGGTATGGAGAGCTGGAAGCGCCAGTGATGCACCAATAGCGGCACCCATAAAAGGCGCGGTACAAGGTGTTGCCACAACCGTTGCAAGCACTCCTGTTAAAAACGAACCCCAGTGGCTGTTGTCAGTTTTCTTGGAGCCCAGAAATGTCAAAGACTGACCAATTTCAAAAGTGCCCAAGAAATTGAAACTCAACCAAAAAAACAAAATGGCGATAGCTGACGCTATGACTGGTGACTGCAATTGAAAACCCCAACCCAGTTGCTCGCCGCTGGCCCGCAAGAATAAAAGCATTCCACCCAATGCCAGGAAGGAGGCAAGAACGCCAAGGGTGTAGTACCAGCCCGAGATACGCAAATGTTCCCGACTTTTTTCAGGTCCCATAAAGCTAAGAATTTTAATTGAAAGAACGGGAAATACGCAGGGCATGATATTCAGTATCAAGCCGCCCAGAATGGCCCAGAATATAATCTGTCCCAGTCCAGCACTTGATGCTTTGTCGAGAGTTGTTTCGAAGGCGATTTTGTCTCCAGATTTAGTTTCAATAGATACCAAGAAGGCGGAACCGCTAAAATCAGTTTTGGAAGTATCCTGCAGAGGCAGTCCCAGAAAAAAACTGGATCCGTTCATTGAAAGATCTGGGTTTTGAGTTTTGAAAATCTCGCCATCAATGGGGAAAACTTCCAAAGTTTTTATGTTGGCGACCAGGTCATTGGAGAAATGAAGCTGTGTTTGCAGGACGCTGTTTTGTTCGCTGAGAATTTCCCATTTTGTTCCTACAGGCGGTTCCGTTGGGTACTGAAACTTCGAAAACAGATCGTTTGCCGCAGATCCGGAAGAAGAGTAAGGAATGGTTGTTTCCAGATCTGTGATGTAGGGGATGCACTCGATTTTGCAAATAAGGAACTCAATTTTTACCTGTGCTTTGATGTCTGTGGGGGGCGATGGCGTGACTTCAAATTTGTAGACAGTTTCTTTCCCATAACCGAAATTAATCATGCCTTCGATGGGATATCTGGTGGGCACCGGCCAGTACTCTTTGCTGACTTTTCCATTAGACAATAGCCAAGTCCATTTGGGGGAGGCTCCGGAATCTCCGGAGTTTTTCCAATAGATATGCCAATCAGGCTTGATGCTGAAATGAAGTCCTAAAAACGTATGCGGGTTGGAGTTGTCTTGAGTTTGAGAATATATCAGTTCGACTTTTCCTTGAGGAAAAGTAAATGAAGAGGAAGCAGCGTTCGCTCCGAGGGATAAAAACAGTAAAGCTATTCCCACAATAAATTTCATAGAGAAATTATAGTGAGGGGAAACGAAAATTTACCAGAAAAACAAACCAAGACGCAGAACGCATTTTGGTTTGTTATTCAGCACACCTTAGAACTTGCAGGTCCCTGGAATTTCTTTGGAAACTCCAGTGAGTTTTGGATTGATGATTTTTGATTTAAAAGAACCATCGTTTTCTGCCAGATTGACGGTCATGAAAATTTCATTCTGTGGATTGTCTTTGAATAGAACCACATTGAAAAGTTCCCCTGCGTTTTTCTCCTGAATAGTCACCGGAGCTTGTTGCGTAGGGGTGTAGAACAATGAAACATCGGCGACGGGACCCGGTGTCCCATCTTCAGAAACATCAATACGAACGGTTCCTGCCGGAGCTCCATAAAATGAATATTCACAATTCAAAACAGTGGCAGTGGCCAGCGCTGGGAACAGAAGAAACATAAGTACGAAAGCTCTCATTTTGATTATCCTTCTTGTGGTTGTTCAGACTCCGGAACCGCCGGGAAGTAAGTTCCCTTCGGATTGATAACATGTCCTGCGGGTAAACCAGTTCCCAATTCTTCCGCGCGGAAGACGGACTCTGGCAAATTTAACGTTTTACGAACTTCATCCATAGTTGCTGGAGCAAATGGAGCCAGCATGATCATTAGATTTTTCAAAACATAGAAACACGTGAACAAAGCATCTTTTCGTTCTGCCTCTGGCGCACGGTCATCGTGTGGTTTGTACTGCGTGAACAAAGAGTTGATTTGGCGCGCATAGTTTTCTACCTGACCCAACAAGATCGCGTAGTCGCCTTTTTGCATCGAGCGCAGGTACATTTGCACCAGCTTTACCGTTTCAGCTTCGGCTTTGCCGATAAGTTTCCCTTCAGGAACCTTGCCGCCGTACTTGGAGTGACATGCTGAGATTGGTTTTTCCAAGGCTGCATTCATAGGGCCCGCAAGGAATTTGTTTCTTTCCGCAAAGTGTTCGAAATCGAAGTTCGATGCCTTCACCGGCAAACTCAAAAGAGCCAGGTAATAACGAACCTGATCTGCAGAGTAACCCATTTCCAGAAGTTGATCGCCACTATAGAAGTTGCCTTTGGATTTGGACATTTTTTCGCCGTTCACCATCAAATGGAAGCAGCTCAAAATTTCCGTCATTTGCAAATCACCTTTTTGTGGTAATTGCAGCGGATTGTTTTTGTGACCCAGCCACATGGATCCTTGCATGATCACATAGAAGAAAACGTTATCTTGCCCCAGGAACTGCACAACGGTCGCTTCAGGATCGCACCAGAAATCTTTATATTGTTCTGGATCGCGGCCCGATTGTTTTAGTGCCACTTGCGTGAATACGATCGGCGCAATCAAGGAGTCCGGCCACACGTAAAGAGTTTTGCCAACCATGTCCTTGTCGATTTCTGGCGGTACAGGAATACCCCAGGAGACGTCACGAGTGATCGGACGATAGCCCCATTTGTCTGTCACGACAGATGGAATGCCTGCGGCTTCAAGTGTAGCCTGTCCTTGAGCAAGTTCTGCTTTGTTTTCAAAAAGACATTCCACTTTTTTCCCTGGGACATAGCGGGATTTATGCTTTGGCAAAGTGTCTTTGATTTCTTTGTATTTAGGTTCGTGGATATTTTCAAAACGACAGCCGATCAGAACCGTGTTCGTCACTTCCTGAACAACAGCTGAGCGCCATGCTTTTGTTTTCGTTTCGATCCAGGATTTTAAAGGATCAGCCACTTTCCACATATCAAGCCACCAGTGAGCGGTGTCTTTCAATTCGGGTTTGGCATCACTCAGCTGACTGCGGGGATTTTGTAGCAAGCTTGGATCAAACTGAGTGCCACAAGCGTCACATTCGTCAGAGTATGCGTCTGGGTTTGCGCAGTTTGGACAAGTCCCGCGAACGAAACGATCCTGAAGGAAGCGATTCATTTTCGGATCGAACCATTGTTTGGTTACGCGTTTTTCCAGAAGTTCGTTTTTGTAAAGACGGCGCAGGAAGTCTTGAGAGTATGCTTCATGCAAAGGATATGTCTCTGGGCGGGAAGTGCCCGTGAAAACATCCGTTTGGATGGAGTAGTTTTTCAAAGTCTCTTTTTGTTTTTCATGAATTGTATCGATGAACTCACGAATTGTTTTACCAGCCTGAACTGCAGCCACTTCACTTGTCGATCCGTGATCGTCATTTCCGTTCACGAACAAAACATTTTCGGCACCAATCAACATGCGCATCCAACGAGCATAAACATCGGCTGGAACGTGAGCGCCGGCCAAATGCCCTAAGTGCAAAGGGCCGTTTGCGTAGGGCATACCTGCAGTGACGACAACTTTTTTAGGTTTTTTGAAGGCCTTCAAAACTGAAGGAACATCAGTAGGTTGAACGAACTTGTTTTCTGGCTTGGATCCTGGTTGCATAAATGAGTCCTCTGAAAACACTAATTTATCCAAAATATCCGTAGCTTGCATCAGTTTCTTGCTTTAGGTCGGGGAGTTTGTCGCGTGCGGCAGATTGCTTTAAGCCCAAAAATGGAAAAAGCCCCAAGGTTTACCTTGAGGCTTTTATTGGTTGCGGGGGCAGGATTTGAACCTACGGCCTTCGGGTTATGAGCCCGACGAGCTACCAGACTGCTCCACCCCGCGACAGTGACAAGTGAATGTCTGAGAAACCAGTTGTAGGCGCATACGCACCCTGGGTCAATGATTCATTTGTGTTATTTTAAAATGGCCATGTGTATCATTGCCGCGAATTTGCTCACAAATCCTTATTGTGATCTAGTTGTCGCATGACTGGGAAAAAACTTCTAAAAATTTTGGCTATCAGCGCATCCGCAATCATTCTTGTATTCGGGATTATGGGTGTTTGGCTTCTCTCGATGCTTCCGGGTCCATCAAAAGTAAAAGAGGCAGTTCAGTCCTCGGTTGCTCAGATAGAAAAGAAGGACGCAGAGTCTTCAGTAAAAACACAAACTTCCGCTTCAGAGAATGCATCCGAAAACGCAGCGGCAAATACAGTGACATCAGCAAGCGATGCTTCTTCCGGTAAATCCCACATGCCGATGGAAGTTATTTATGAGGATTTCGCTAATCCCAGCAAACCTCTGGTGGAAACATGCCGTGATTTGGCAAAAGCGGGAGAAAGTGGTTTCTTCCCGAAAACTCAAAATCGCACCGCTGTAAAGTTTATGGATAACATTGCCAGTTCACAAAAAGATCCTGTTTTGGAATCTGTGGCTCCGGTCATGCGCTATGTATTTCGTTTGCCGGGAGTTGGTGACGCCCTTCATTTGATTAAAGGGGCGAATGGCGATGACAGTCTGATTCAAAAAGCGGAACTGTATCGACATTTCTATCGAGCAGCTAGTTACCTGCAATCGAATGCGGCCGAGATGAATCAGGTTATTCAAAAATCCTACAATCTGCACATGCTAAGTAAAGCAGTCGCCTTGAAGCCACAATTGGCCTCTGACAGTTCAGTGATGTCCTTTTGCGAACAAATTGAGGGCAGTCTGCTGGGCAACCAAAAGGTGAATGTTGAAGAGCAAGTTCAAGAAATGCGAAAATTCCTGCAAGATGCAGGTATAGACGAAAAATCGATTGGATTTGATGCGAACTATCGCTCCAAGGTGGAAGTGGATCTGGGTAAAGGCCACTTCTCGGTCTCGGATCCCTGGTTGAAGGATTTGGTCAGCAAAGGGATGATGTAAGCTCCATTTTGTAGAGGGGGGTTTGACTTTGAAGCAAGTGATTGTAACGGGTGCATCCACAGGGATTGGTTTTGATTTAACCCGCACACTTTGTGAAAAAGGTTATGTTGTCTGGGCCTGTGTTCGCAAGCCTGAAAGTTTAAGTCGTCTGCTGATTGATTTCGAAGACCGCCTGCGTGTGATACAGCTCGATGTCACAAACACTCATGATATAGAGCGTGCGCTGATAACAGTGCAGGCCGAAATGAATCCCAACCGCGAATTGATTTTAATAAATAATGCAGGAATCGCCAGTGGAGGCCCTATCGAGGGACTTCAAATGGAAGAATGGCGCAAAGTATTTGATGTGAACCTGTTCGGCATGGTGGAGATGACAAAAACATTTCTTCCCTTGATTCGTGAAACCAGGGGACGAGTCATCAATATCGGCTCGATCAGTGGCCGAGTCGCCGCTCCATTTATGGGACCGTATACGACTTCAAAGTTTGCGGTAAAGGCATTCACTGACTCTTTACGCCGCGAGGTTAGCTCCCTTGGCGTTCGTGTTTCTTTAATTGAAGCGGGTCCCATCCGCACCGAGATCTGGTCTAAATCAGTTGATAAAACAGACCGTATCATGGAGCAGTGTCCGCTGGAGCTGCGCAAGGTTTACGGTGGAATGATGTCGCTGATCCGTGAAGGCGTTCTTCAGGCCGCTCAAGAAGCGGTGCCAGTGGATGTGGCAACCAAAGCGATCATGCACGCCATCGAAAGTCATTTGCCTAAGGTGAACTATCTGGTTGGTAAAAGAATTAAACTTCAGGCGAATATGTTGAAGTTTATGTCGACCCGAATGATTGATCGGGTGATCAGAAAAAGTCTGCGCTTTCACCGAAGCTAGCAGCGCAGACGGAAGATTTACTTTTTAACAGAGACAGTTTCAGCTTCACCCTTGTCGTTCAGTTGAACGACTTTGGTTTTGCTGACGCGGATCGTGGGGATGTCGGTCGCGCCCTCCGCTTTCATTTTCTCGATATTAAACGGTACAACTTGTTTGCGCGCCTTTTTGCCTGGATGAAGTTTAAGTCCGTGAGCACAGTTTCTGGAGCAAGTGTCTTTTTTAAACTCCAGCTCAATACAATTCACGCAAACCATTCCCGGCGAGTCACAACGCAAGCATTCAATTTTGATTTCAGAAGGTTGGCCGCAGTGAGGGCACAGACCGTATTTTTGCGAAGGAGCCAGGTTTTGATCCACGGCCACGCGGTGATCGAATACGAAGCATTCACCTTCATATTGATCGTTCGGATACTCGTTGAGGTAATTCAGGATGCCGCCTTCTAATTGGAAGACATTGTTGTAACCCTTGTCCTGAAGTTCTAAAATCCCTTTTTCACAGCGAATTCCGCCGGTACAAAAGATCAGCATCTTTTTGTCTTTAGAGATCCCCTGTGACTCGATGTACTGAGGGAAGTCTGTGAATTTTTCGATGTTTGGATTCAAAGCACCTTTGAAAGTTCCGATTTTGTATTCGTACCAGTTACGTGTGTCGATCATCACGTAATCGGATTCTTCCTTCATTACTTTATTCCATTCAGAAGGAGTCAGATGGTGATTCACGCCTTCTGGTGGTTGCATTTCAGGAATGCCCGTTGTTACGATCTCGTCGCGGATTTTTACTTTAAATCGACGGAACGGGGATTTATCAGAATAAGAGTCTTTAAAGAATTGAGTGGGTTTCTGGAAGTACTCGCGAACGAACTGCTTCCAGGCTTCAAAGGATTCCACGGTGATGGCTGCGACTGTGGAGTTGTAACCTTCAGTTCCTAAAATGATCAGTCCTTTGACGTTCAGCTCTTCAGCTTTGGTCTCTAGGTCCAATTTAACTTGTTCGGGATTTTCGATTTTTTGGAAGCTATAAAAAGTCGTAACATAATGCTTTTGTGCATTTTCGGTCGTCATATTGTCACCTTCAGTTGTCCTTGCTGGGTTCCAAACCCAGGGGAGTTGTTAGTTCGAAAGGGGTTATAATGCCCCGGTGGTCCTTTGCGCAAGAGGGAAAAAGACTGTGGGCGTTAAATCCATCCCGGGAGGGGATTCCCTTGCCCCGTAAGATATGATCGAATAAAACGATTTTTTATAGCAAATCTAAAGGTTTAAGTATGTTAGCAACACCTGCAATTCAAAAAGAAATCCAAAGACGCCGAACGTTCGCGATCATCTCGCATCCCGATGCTGGTAAGACCACTTTGACGGAAAAGTTACTGTATCACGGGGGCGTGATCCACGAAACCGGAGAAGTGAAGGGCAAGTCGGGCGCAAAGGCCGTAACATCGGACTGGATGGAGCTTGAACGACAAAAGGGTATCTCTATCACGTCATCCGTCATGACGTTTGATTACAACGATCTTCGTGTAAACCTTCTGGATACCCCGGGACATAAGGATTTCTCTGAGGATACCTACCGCGTTTTGATGGCAGTGGACTCTGCCGCGATGTTGATCGACGTTGCCAAGGGTGTGGAAGAACGTACTAAAAAACTTTACGAGGTCTGTCGTCTGCGTAAGATTCCTATTTTCACTTTCGTAAACAAATTGGACCGTGAAGGTAAAGATCCACTGACGTTGATTGACGAAGTCGAGAAAACTTTGAACATGCAATGCTATCCGGTGACTTGGCCTTTGGGTATTGGTCAGCGCTTCCGTGGTATCTACAATCGCCTGACTCAGGAAATATGGATTTATGACCAACGCCGTGAGGAAGTGGAAGATTATCAAAAGATTCCGTTCGTAAAGGGCAAAGACGATCAAATTCTTTACAACTACCTGGATAAGGAATCTGCTGATCAGGTTCTTGAAGAGCTTGATTTGATTGAAGGTGCGCTTCCGCCATTTGACGTGAATGAGTTTCTGACAGGCCAAATTTCTCCTGTGACCTTTGGTTCAGCAAAACAAAACTTCGGCGTGGACACGTTCCTGCAATTTTTCACGAAGTATGCACCAGGGCCACAACCTCGCACAACGAAGGACGACCAGGAGGTTGATCCTTTGGATGCGAAGTTCACCGGCTTTGTATTTAAAATTCAGGCCAATATGGATCGTCGCCACCGTGACCGTATTGCCTTCATCCGTATCTGCTCTGGAAAATTTGAGCGTGGCATGAAAGTTCAGCATTCCCGTTTGGCGCGTGAACTTCGTTTGTCTTACTCTTCCCAGTTCGTTGCAGCTGATAAGGAAACCGTCGATGAAGCCTACGCGGGTGATATCGTCGGTGTCGGTGACACTGGCAACTTTGCGATTGGTGACTGTGTGTCCTCCGCTGGCAAAGTCCAGTTCGAAGATATTCCAAAATTCGCGCCTGAGTTGTTTGGTCGCTTGAGTGTTCGCGACGCCTTGAAACGTCAAAAGCTTCAGGAGGCTCTTCGCCACCTTTCTGAAGAAGGTGCTATCCAATTATTTATTGAACCTCACGTAGGGATGCAGGATCCAATAATCGGAGCGGTCGGTGAGCTTCAATTTGAAGTTCTGCTGCACAGACTTCAAGATGAGTACAATTTGGAAGTTAAGTTGAATCGCCTTCCTTACAGTGTGTGCCGTTGGCCAAGAACAGCAGACGGTAAAGCCGTATCCAGCCTTAAAGGCGGAGCGAATATGGCGGAAGACCTTATCGGAAATCCAGTTGTGTTGGTAAATCAAGAGTGGGATTTGAACTGGTTGAAACGTGAAAATCCAGATGTTGAATTCCAAACCAGTATTTCAAGAGCACGCTAATGTTGCCTTTAAAAATCGATAATTTAAAAAAGAAATACCCGGGCGGCCAAGAGGCCGTGAAGGGTGTTAGTTTTGATGTAAAACCAGGGGAGATCTTTGGTCTCCTGGGGCCTAATGGAGCGGGTAAGACGACTATTATCTCCACGATCACAACACTTGAGGAGCCCTCTAGCGGGGCGGTTGAGGTGTTTGGTCAAGATGTGATGGCTAATCCCCGTTATACCAAGCAACAGTTAGGCGTCGTTCATCAGGAAGTGATCACTTCCGGTTTTTTCAGTGTTGATGAAATTCTAAATTTCCAGTCGGGCTATTACGGCATTCGTAACAACAAAGAACGCATTGATTTTCTGTTACATAAGCTTTCCTTGTACGAGCATCGCCATAAAAAAGTAAAACAGCTTTCCGGCGGTATGAAACGTCGTCTGATGATCGCAAAGGCTTTAGTGCACACACCTCGTTTGCTTTTATTGGACGAGCCCACAGCTGGTGTTGATATCGGTTTGCGCGAAACCTTATGGCAGTTCGTTCAGGAGCTTCGCAAAGAGGGCATGTCGATTCTATTGACCACCCATTACCTAGAGGAAGCAGAACAGCTTTGCGATCGTATTGGCATTATCAACTTGGGTAATTTGGAAGCTTTGGGTGAAACCAAGGAATTGGTTCGCAAATACACGCAAAAGAAAATCCGTCTGACTTTGTCAGAACCATTCGCGTTTAAAACGGACTATATGTTTTTCCAGGAAGGCATGGAATTCATGTTCATGGTGCCGCCAGGAAAAATGATGGGCGAGTTTTTAAATGAACTCCAGGTTCCAGTGAACATTATCAAAGACGTAAAAATCGAAGAGGGTAATCTGGAAGAAGCCTTTATGAAGGTGGTGAGCAAATGATGACTCCATTTATTGCTCTTTTCCGTCGCGAAATTGCGCGTTTTCTAAAGGTGATCGTGCAGACGATTGTTACACCATTCGTTTCATCATTCCTTTATCTGTTGATCTTTGGCGTGTCCTTGGGGGCGACAATGCCCACTCACCAAGGTGTTGCATATCTGTCGTTTTTGATCCCCGGTCTAATGATGATGGGGTTGATGAATAATGCTTTCCAAAATTCATCTTCGTCGATCGTGTCCTCGAAGTTCTCTGGGGATTTGGAAGATCTGCGCGTTGCTCCGATCAGCAATCAGGAAATCATCTGGGCGATGAGTCTGGCAGCTTTGGTGCGCGGCTTTATCGTGGCTTTGATCACGTACATCGTGGGTTCCGTGTTCTGCTGGTATCAGCAGGGTGAGATCCTGACCGTGGCGCATCCGATCTACACGATTTTCTTCGTGGTAGTAGCCGGCTTGATTTTCGCGCTGTTAGGAATTTCCGTGGCATTTTGGGCCACAACATTTGACCAGTTGTCGGCATTTTCAGCGTTCATTCTGCTGCCGTTGACGTATTTGGGTGGGGTGTTTCTGTCTATTGATCACTTGCATCCATTTTGGCAAATGTTGTCGAAGCTGAATCCTCTGCTATATCTGATCAATGGCCTTCGTTATGGCATTATCGGGGTGAGTGACGTGGGAATGGAAGTCGCAGTGCCGGTCTCCATCCTGGGCTTTTTTGTGTTCTATGGTCTTGCGAACTTCAGTTTAAAACGCGGTTCATTCCAGCGTTGGTAACCTGATTTCGACAAGTTGACGCCGGTCGTTAAGGTGAGTTCTTTGTGAATCGGTGTTCTTTGAGTTAATTAATTTCGATCATTCGGAGTAAACGATGTTTGAAAATTTATCTGATAAAATTATGGCGTCCCTAAAAAAGGTTCGTGGTCAAAGCAAGATCACGGAAGCCAATATTGAAGACGTTATCAAGGAAATCCGCTTAAGCTTTCTTGAGGCCGACGTAAATTTTAAAGTCGTTAAAAACTTTATTGATCGCGTGAAGGCAAAAGCCTTGGGCGCCGACGTTCTTCAAAACGTAAATCCTGGTCAGCAATTTGTAAAAATCGTGCACGATGAATTGGTGCAGACTTTGGGTGGCGGAGCTGTTGACATCAACGTTCGCGAAAACCCAAGTGTGATTTTCATGGTCGGTTTACAGGGTGCAGGTAAAACCACATCCTCAGCTAAACTGGCTTTGTATGTTCGTCAGAAGCTGGGCAAAAAGCCCGGTTTGATTCCTGCAGACATCTATCGTCCCGCGGCGATCGATCAGTTGCAGACTCTGGGTAAGCAAAACAATATTCCAACATTTCCAACACCAATTGGCATGAAGCCAGAAGAAATTCTGGAAAAATCCAAGCAATGGGCCCGCGACAATATGGTCGATGTGGTCATCGTCGATACCGCCGGTCGCTTGCAAGTTGACGACGAACTAATGGGCGAGTTGGGGCGCTTAAAAGATATCTGGGCTCCGCAGGAAATACTATTGGTTGCCGATGCGATGCTGGGGCAGCAGTCCGTGAACGTCGCAGAGGGCTTTCATAAGCGCTTAAATCTTACAGGCCTTGTCCTGACCAAGGTAGACGGTGATGCCCGTGGTGGCGCCGCCTTGTCGATTAGAGAAGTCACAGGAATTCCTATCAAGTTTCTGGGTGTCGGCGAGAAGGTGAATGCTCTTGAAGTATTCCATCCGGATCGTCTGGCGGGTCGTATCCTTGATATGGGGGACGTTCTATCCCTAGTGGAAAGAGCGGCTGAAGTTATTGATGAAAAAGCGGCTCGTGATTCTGCTAAGAAGATCATGAAGAATGAATTCACCCTGGATGATTTCCTGGGGCAGATTCAGCAGCTTAAAAAAATGGGCGGTTTTGAAAGCATCTTGAAATTTTTACCAGGTATGGGCGAGATTTCGAAACAGCTTAAGAACATGACTCCACCGGATAATGAGATTAAGAAAATCGAGGCGATCATTCGTTCGATGACTATCCAGGAACGCAATAATCATAAGATTCTTAACGCGTCGCGACGTATGCGCATCGCAAATGGAAGCGGAACCCAGGTTTCCGACGTAAACAAGCTGGTCAAGCAGTTTGAGGACGCAAAAAAGATGATGAGCGGTATGATGAAAATGGGCATGGGCCGTGGCGGGATGAAGTTCCCATTTTAAGGCTTGATATTTTAATTTAAACACAGTACACACTTGAGCTTACTGTTTCGAACAAGAGGTTTAGAAAAATGGCAGTTGTAATTCGTTTGGCTCGTATGGGCGCTAAGCATGATCCTAAATACCGCATCACTGTTGCGGATTCTCGTCGTTATGTGACTGGTAAATTCCTTGAAGTACTTGGTGTTTACAATCCAACTCCACGCGGTAACGATAAAAAGGTCGAGCTTGATCTAGCAAAAGTAGAAGCTTGGATCAAAAAAGGTGCTCAACCTACTGACCGTGTGAAACACGTTATTAAGTTGGCCCAAGGTAAATAAATAGTTGGCATCTGAGTGATATGCGATAAAATATCACTTAGGTAACTTCTCTTGGGGGGTAATATGGATAGCTTGAAAGACCTCGTCGAATTTATGGCGAAGTCCCTTGTTGATAAGCCTGATAATGTTGAAGTGGATGAAATTCCAGGTCAACAAACGACTCTACTTGCTCTTAAGGTAGATAAAGAAGATCTTGGTAAGGTTATCGGCAAACAAGGTAAAACTGCAGCGGCGATGAGAACTATCATTCGCGCGGCAGGTACTAAGCTGAATAAACGCTATCACTTGGATATCGTTGAATAGTATTCAGAAAAATTAAAATTTCGATTCTTAGGGAAGGGGTTGTGTTACACAACCCCTTTCTGTTTCTTGAGGTGGTTCATGAAGTTGGTTGGTAAAGTCAGAGAAGCGCACGGCTTAAAGGGCGATTTATACGTTCTTATTTTCTCAGGTGAGATCACTTGGGCCAAGCGCATGAAGAAATTCGTTCTGCGCGGTAAAGATGGTTCTGCATCTGAATTCACTGTTGAGCGCACAAAGCCTTTCAAAAAAGGTCTTATCGTAAAAGCCGCTGAAATCGCGGATCGTACGGCGGCTGAGGGTGTTGAGCACATGGAATTCCTGATCGACGAGGAATTGTTGGTTTCAAAACCTGGCGAGACAATTTATTTGAATGAAATCAAAAACTTCAAATTGAAAGATCCGGAACAAACAGTATTGGGTGAAATCGTGGGTTTCTCCAGTAACGGAGTTCAGGATCTATTGGTGGTTGAAGCTAACGGCAAGAAAGTGGAAATCCCTTTCGTGGATGCTTTCATCAAAAAAATCGATTTCAAACACCAAGCCGTGGTGATGGATTTGCCAGAAGGCTTGTTCGATCTAGAGAATAAGTAAATGCTCAAAATTGATGTGATCACTCTTTTCCCTGAGATGATTCAGAATGCTGTGTCTTACGGTGTTCTGGGGCAAGCTCTGAAGAGTGATCGCCTCGAAGTAAAAGCTCACACACCTCGTGAGTTTGCCGCGGATCGCCACAAGACTGTGGATGATCGTCCCTTCGGTGGCGGTGATGGCATGATCATGCTGGCCGAAACCCTGGAAAAAACAATTCACAAAGTGAAACATAACAATTCAAAGGTGATATATCTTTCTCCGCAAGGCGAAGTGCTCACTGACGAAAAAGCCCGGGACTTGGCAAAAGCCGAACACCTGATCTTGATCTGTGGTCGCTATGGCGGCATCGATCAGCGTATTATCAATGCTCACGTCGATGAGGAAATATCGATCGGGGACTATGTTCTGTCCGGTGGTGAGTTGGGTGCCCTGGTTGTCGTGGATGCACTGTCGCGTTTTATTCCGGGAGTGTTGGGGCATGAACAGAGTGCCGACAAAGACAGCTTTTCTGCAGGATTATTGGAGCATCCCAATTTCACTCGGCCGCGCGAATTCGCAGGCGAAGTGGTTCCTGAAATTCTTTTGGGTGGAAATCACAAATTGATCGGGGAGTGGAAGGAAAAAGTTTCGGCTCTGGTGACATTGGTGAAGCGCCCGGATCTGTTTCAGTCCTATCTGGAAAAAGAGAATGAAAAGTACCGTGCTCTTAAAAAGAAAAAGACGGAAGCTCCCTTGAAAGAGCTTAAAAAATTTTGGATGAATATGTCCAAGTCCGAACGCCAGATCCTGGGGTTGTCTGAACTTGGTGAGGAAGATTTCAATGGCTGAAAATTCAACTTATGTTCCGCGTCTGGCGATTGGCCTGGTTCACTATCCGGTGCGGGATCGTCAGAATAAAACCGTGGCGACCAATATCACTAATTTCGATATCCATGATATTGCGAGAGCGGCTCAGACTTTCGGGGTGGAAAAATATTACATTATCCATCCGATGAAAGAGCAGCTGATGTTTGTGGACCGCGTATTGGACCACTGGCGCACAGGACAGGGCTCAGCATACAATCCGATGAGAAAGACTGCCCTGGGCTCTGTAAAAGCTATTGAGAGTGTTGAGAAGGCTATCGAGGACTGGAATACTCCTGGGGCTCTTTTAATTTCGACTTCGGCTCGGGAAGAGGGCTTAAAAAAGTACTCGTTTAGCGAGCTGCGTCATGAGATGCACGTAGAAAAAAAGCCTGTATTCATGTTATTTGGTACAGGCAACGGCATGACAACAGAGCTTCTAAGATCCTGCTCCGGAGTATTAGAAAGCATTAGGGGGGCTCCCCCGCAAGACTACCGCCATCTTTCTGTGAGATCGGCAGTAAGTATCTGTCTTGACCGCGTAATGGGTCCATGGTAGACCCTTGTTTTACTTTTTGTGAAAATTTGATTGGCATAAGGGACTAAGCAATGGCTAAAGCTGTAAAAAAGACTGTAAAAAAAGCAAAATCTGAAGTTAAAGAAACTAACCTGGTTCGTCGCGTAAGCATTAAAGCTGCTAACAAAAGCATCCAAGCTTTCGACTCTGGCGACACTGTTAACGTATACGTTAAAGTAAAAGAAGGCGAAAAAGAACGCGTTCAGCTTTACAAAGGTATCGTAACTAAAATCCAAGGTGCGGGCGCTGCGAAATCTTTCACAGTTCGTAAAATCTCTGCGGGTGTAGGCGTTGAAAGAACATTCCCGTTCAACTCTCCAATTTTGGAAAAAGTTGAATTGGTAAACATCGGTAAAGTACGTCGTTCTAAACTTTACTTCCTTCGCAACCTTTCTGGTAAAGCTGCGAAAATCGAATCTGAATTGGCATCTCCAGTTTCTGCTGCTGAGTAGTCTTAGATTCCCGAAATTTCTGTAAATGAAATTTTCCAAGACCTGGTTCTGACGAACCAGGTCTTTTTCTTTTTTCCAGTGACCACTGGAACCCCCTCTGTCTAAAATCACCCGGACTCGACATCTAGATAAAACATCACAACGGCGGATAAGACGGGCATGGCTAAACTTAGCAAATCATCAGCGAAGAAATCTAAAATCACAGCAAAATCATCTGCAGGCAAAAGCTCTGCTGGCAAGGCTGTGAAGTATGCTGCGGCTGAAAAGTCATCGCGTGCGGCGAAGTCTTTGACTGTGGTGAAAGCCAAGAAGACGGCAAAGCCCAAAAAGAATCTGGATCTGCCGATGGTGGAGTGGCGTGAGTTTTCACCGACTCCGATTATTGGTGTTGATGAAGTGGGGCGTGGATGTCTGGCGGGGCCTGTTTACGCAGCGGCCGTGATTTTTGAATCCGCAGAATTGCAGGATTTGGTCACCGACTCGAAACTTCTGTCCGAAGAGCGTCGTGAAGAACTGGCTGTCTTGATTAAGCAAAAACATAAAGTGGGTATTGGTTCTGCAAGCGTTGAGGAGATCGACGAGTTAAATATTTTGCAGGCATCGTTGCTGGCTATGAAGCGCGCTATTGAAGCTTTGGGCGTGAGTGGTGGTCACGTGCTGGTGGATGGAAATCAAAAGATTCCGAAACTGGCGGGCTATCAGCAAACGACAGTGATTAAAGGTGATCTTCGTGTGGCGCCGATTTCGGCGGCTTCGATTGTGGCAAAAGTGACTCGTGATAACTTGATGAAAGAGTTAGGAGCGAAATACCCAGCCTATGGATTCGAAGGACACAAAGGTTACTCAACCCCAGTACATAAAAAATCAATCGTCGAGCACGGACCGTGTGAAGAACACCGCAAGTCCTTTGCCGGCGTCAAAGAATACGTCCGCTAAGAAAATCCACTGGGCGCACGAACGTGGCGTCCAGTCTGAAGAATTTGTTTCCAAGTACTATATCAATCGAAATTATCTTCTTTTAAAACAGCGCGTGAAAACGCCTTTCGCTGAAATCGATTTGCTGTTTCAAACTCCGGATCGAAAGAAATTACTGATGGTTGAAGTGAAAACCGCAAATCAGACCACGTTCTATAATGCGCGAATTTCTCCAAGACAGAAGTATCGATTAATGGGAGCCGCGACGTTTTTGGCGTCACGTTTTAATTGTCTTGTTGAAGTTCATTGGGCCTTTGTTACTCGCTTTGGGGAAATTACCATCATAGATGATGTAACATAATGGTTGCATGACTTAAGTTTTTACGGCTGCATTCGCGACAGCACTGTTCGGCCAATTGGCTAGAAGCCGAATTGGTCCAAGGCTTCTGGTGGAATTGGTGGTTTCAAGTTTCCGTCGAAGTTGAACTCGAAATTCAAACGTAGGTTGGTGTCACCACCAGTGATTTGATCCTGAATGAAGGTGATCATCCAACAATCTCCAGGTGGTTTGAACTGGGCAATATAGGCCCAGGATTTTGGATTTCTAACGCCAGAGTTTTGAGTATTGGCATCGTAAACCAGACGGCCCATTAGATTTATATAGCGGGAAATGAAACCTGCGGAAAATGTCCAATCCTCTGTTCGGCTGGATTCATCAACGGCCTTACCCGGAGCGATCTTATACTGTTGGGTCAGTGCCACTTGAGCAAACTGACCTTTTTCATTCAATGCACGAACGCGCGACGAGGCGTTCGTGACACCGTGATAGGGATAGTAATTGAAGATAGAATAAGTTTGAAATCTTGGCAGGCGCACATCCAGGATGGCACTTAAGTCAGACCAAGGCTCCGCCTGGGACTTATTGCTTTGAGTGCCATCATAGGATTGGGCCAGCTTTAAATATCCAATCTGCTGGTACTCAGGTCGATCTCCGATCCAGGATTTACGAATCAATTTATTCGTCAACGCCAACGTCACAAGGTTGCGATCGTATACCCGGTCGGTGTAGTCAAATTGCAAACCATAGTCTGAGCCCAAATCCAGATCGGAAATGGAGTCTGTCGAGGTGTAGGGGGCATCGTTGGATTGCCCTTGGCCATAGAATGGATGGCGGCCCTGATCGATCCATGGAATATTGGTATAGGAAATCTCTGGAATGATTTCGTGCTTAATGCGGGTGGCTTTGGCATCGATGCGATCTCCGTAGATGCGACTGAAATCCATGCGTCCCGCAAGTTCTGTCCGTGCATATCTGCGCACATAATATTTCTCATCACCGACTTCAAAGCTATAGTGAGTTTCTCGGTAGCTCACCCGTGGCAGAACATCTACTCCGTCGGCAACTTTTATCGGGTAAGACAAGGTGGGAACGAAATCCAAACGTTGACCGGTACGGATAAGGTCTGTTTCCGGATCATAGGTGCCGTCATAAACTTTATGACAGTTAGGATTGTCGGACCACTTAGGCGTATTGCATGAATTCTTAACGTAGCGAATGCGGTTTCCATTAGTAGGATCCGTATAATAGACCATGTCGTCGTAAGCTTGACCCGCACGTGTAAAGTTCACGTAGTCCAGATTCAAGGTGTAGACGAAGTTTGTTTCACCGATGTTTTTTTCAACTGACGACCAGCGAATTTCAGGCAGTCGATGAACGGCATCTTCGTTGTTTGAAAGCGGATTTGATTGTAAAAGATTGTAGTAGTAGGACGTGTCCACATTGAAATGTGTATCTTTTGAATTTTTGGTGACGGAAACCCGGCTCTCCATGGAGGAGTCACCATAGTTCATTGTTTCCAGTGGGAAGTCTTTGGGGTATTGCAGATCGCTCGCAAGATTGATGCTTGATCGGTGGATATAGCTGCCAGGCATGTCGTAGTAGTGGTCGTACTTTAGGTACCAGCGATCAAGGGGTTTGCCGATGTCATTCGGCGAACGAAATCTATTAAGAAGTTGGTCATTACCAAATGACTTGTCATACACGGAGGCCGTGGAGAGGGTTCCTTCGCTGTCTTCATTCAAAGCATAGCGATATTCCAGCATTCCCTTAAGACCACGCTTTTCGTAGTTTTTCAGAGTGATCGTGGCATCCGTGCTGCGCGAAATCGCCCAGAAGTAGGGAAGGTAGGCCGTGAAGCCCCCCTTGTCAGACAATTCAAATCCTGGAGTTAGCACGCCAGACTGTCGGTCACTTTTTAGTGGTACAACCAGATAGGGGAACCAGAATACTGGAATATCAGAGATGCGAAGGATGGCATTCTTGATGTATGCGTATCCACCCATTTCAGCGCGAACTGTAGAACCGGAAAAACTCCAGGATGCTGGGCAGTTCGTACAGGTTGTATAGTCGGCATCGCTGACGATGAATTCTTGTGGTCCGGTTTTTTCCAGGACGCTGCCTGAAAATGCAACGGGACCGGAGGAGACGTATCCATCGTAGATAATGCCTGTGTTGTTTTCGTAATCGAGTTTTACGTGGGATCCAGCGATGGTGTTTTTCATGTCGCTGATTTCGACATTTCCATAAAGCTCGGCACGATGAGTGCGCAACTGGACTGTGGCTTTGTCCGCTTTGATATGTTGCCCCTGATAAACGATTTGAACATTGCCTTCGAGTTCAACTGTTTCTTTCTCGTTATCCCGGAACATGCTGTCAGCATTAAGCAAAATGCCCTGAATTTTTGCTGCAGGTGTTTCTACGGACTGGGCCGCAGAAGGTGTCGCATAGGACATGATTAGAGATATAAACAAGATGACCGAACAAAGTTGCACCAAACTATGGTAGGGAGTCTTTGGCCCTTTGTCGAGGATGAAATTTGGACTCAAAACGGCATGAAATTAAGCCGTTAAGTAGCTTGTCATTGTCTGGGAGATAATGAAGTGCAGAAAGGGATTTCCATGGAATTAAAACTCGTTTTGGACGGGGATATCACGATCATTTCTCTGAGTGGGCGAATTGAGATTGAAAAGACTCAATCTTTCAAGAAGGCTTGCATGACTACCCTGGCGGACAAGAAAGTTGTGTTCTGCATGAAAAACCTGAATTTCGTGGGATCTTCGGGGATACAGTCGTTCTTTGGTTTGTTGAATGAATTGAATGTCGAGAAGCAGTTGAATGTGAAAATTGCGGGGTTGAATCCTGATTTCCAGCGCCTTTTCGCCTTTTCGCAATGCCCGGCGCTGGAAGTGCATGAAAGCATCGAAGGTGCTCTACAAAGCTTTTAGTCCCACGCGGGCGGACGGCAGTCCGTCTTCGCCGAGGCTTCGGCGGACTATTTTCTTAAATCGTTTAGTTTCTGACTGAGCTCAAGGTTTAGGCGCTCCAAAGCGGCCGCTGCAACCTTGAGTTTTTCATTTTCTTCGTTCTTGGCGTTCCACATGTAGCGAAGACTTTCCAATTGCTCAAAATACTGGCGATTTTCTCTTTCCAGTTTTTCGATTACTTCTTGATCTTGCACCACGCGGATTTGTAGATCGGCATGCTCCACGCCCAGCTTTTGATTCTGACGCGTAAGCTCCGTCATGCGCTCTTGCTGGCGGTTGATTTCCTGCTCAAGACGGTGGCGGATTTCCTCTTTGCTACGACGAACGACAACCAGTTCATTCTCCAATGTATCCTGGCGTTCCAATGCGGAATGTAGCTTTGCCGTTTTCACCTCAAGATCTTCTTGAGCTTGATGCAGTACTTGAAGTTCTTTCGACATCACCGTGATTTGGTTTTCATAGTGTTGAACCAATTCCTGGGTTTTCTTTTCTGAAATTTCCACTTGGTAGCGGGCATGCTTTGTGACTTCAATAATTTGATGACGTAAATCACGAAGCAGAGCTTCTTTGTGATTCAGGTCTGCTTCAAGTTCGGTGACGCGTACATCTTGAGCTGCAGAGTACTCTTTGAGCTGCGTGATGTAAGGTTTAACCTGAGTTTTGATGCGATCGTGATATTTTTGATGGCGCACCAAATCTGCGTTCATATTCTGAACTTTTTCCTGAAGAGCGCGGAGCTTTTCAGTTTGAACTTCTTTTTCGCGCTCGATCTGATCAACCTTGTGTTTCCACATGTTGTCTTTTTCTCGCCAAACCAAGATCTGATCTGTGACTGAAGATTGAGAAAGTCTGGCTTTCGCAGACTCCTCGCTTAATTTCTGGTTTTCGTTTTCCAGCAAAGAAAGTCGACGAATCGCCACTTTAAGTCGCGCCATCAGGTCTTCGTTCTGGGAAATAAGATTTTCCACAGTAGAAGATTTCAATATTTCTTTTGGAATATGACTGACATCGGCTCTTTTTGGGAGCTCGTCCGGAAGTGGAATTGAAGCCACCGCTTTCGGTTGCTCGAATTCGAAGTCTAGATGTCCTAATTTAGCGCTCTGGAATTGTTCGGTGTCCATAGCCCTCCTCCATGAAGTCTAGGTCGCCCTAAATCCAGTTTCTCAGTATGAGGCAGGTCCGTCAAACCAAAGGCTTAAGACTGGACCTAGGTGGGGTGATTTTGGCTTTATTGTTAAAGAGGAAAATCCGAAAAGCTATTCATGGCTGTTCCAGCAATTAAAGACAATGCCGCTATGGCATCTGAAATTAAGAAACTCGATGATGCGAACCTATTTGATATGGGTACTGTGGATCGATCTGATTTGGGTAGTCCCGAATCGTTTCGATATAAAATCCTGACTTGGGTTTTGGCTGAACGCTACGATCGCGCCATTGAAGAGTTGAAAGACTTTCTTGAGGCTCCATCGGAGTATCCTGATTTCAAAGGTAAAGTGACTCGCTATATTCATCATGGAATTGACCTTATTTATGCGATTAAAGCAAAGAGGGGGTTTCCAGGGATTAACTCTTTGACTCGTGCGAAACAGCAGGAATTGCGAGAAAAATTTAAAGAGCACTTTAAAGAGCTGCAGTATGTTCTTAAAACAATTGAGAAAATTCAAACCGACCTACGCATTACGGATGCGCGTTCAACGATTTATGTCGTGCGAGCTTTGTGTGCTGCATCGCTGGGGATTATAATTTTGGCCTTCTGGTTGGATATCGTGAATGGACTGGCTTCAACCAGTGTCATAGTTTTCGATGATGCCTTTGGTAGGTTGGCTAACTGGTTGGTAGAGCTGGTTGGGTTATAAAAAAAGCCACCTTGCGGGTGGCTTTTTTGTTTTTACTTTTTGATAGCTCGGTAGGTTTCTTCAAGGACTGGTTTAGATTGCCCACCTGTTAAAAGCTTTCCATTCACAAATACTGTTGGCGTTCCTTGGATTTGTGCAACTTCACCTTCTTTAGCCATGGCGCTAATCAATTCCAAGGTAGCTGGATCGCTGGAGCATTTTTTAAGCTCCTCTGCGGCGATGCCAGTGGATGTTGCTACTTGATCTAGAAGTTTATCTAAAACCGGTGCGCCCATGAATTCAGCCTGTTTTTCAAAGATGAAGTCGTGAGCGGCCCAGCCTTTTTGAGCGATTTTTTCAGCACAGAAGACAGAGGCAGCCAATCCACAGCGTACTCCATCGCCACCGCCTTGTACTGCTTTATTGCAAGTTCCGTCGATGGGGAATGGCTTGAATACAAGTTTCACATCCGGGTGACTTTTTACGAATGAATGAATAGGTGGCGCTGCATGCTTGCAGTGCGGACAGAAGAAGTCAGCAAACTCAACGATTGTCATGACTGGCGGTTCTGAACCCAGTTGCAAAGTCAGGCCTTTGTTGTTGTCGAACTGCTGTTCGGGTGCCGACATCCAGTAGCCAACTCTTTCAGCGGAGATTTTCTCCATATCACCAAAACCTTTGGTTTCTGTGTACATAAGGTTGGCAATGAAAGCGAAGACTGGAATTGCCACAAGGGAGCCGAGGAACCATTTGTCGGTAACAAAGCTGTCTTTGATATCTTCGGTAAGATTGCTGACTGACAGATTTGAAGCACCCTTCCAGGCACCCAAGAATGAAATCAGTGAAAGAACGTAAGTGCCGATGCAGACCAGGCAGTAGGTTGTCATTGCTGTTAATGAGATCAAACCCATAACAACTGACCCCATAAGAACCAGAGTGGCCATAAGGAATGCATAACGGGATGTTTTGTCACGATCCATAGTTAGATTCCAGCGCGTAATACTTAAGAGGAAAAGCAGGATCAAGTTTGCGGCAACGCCCCACATAGCCATTGGAATTCCAAGGAAGGATGCAAATTTGCTGGCAGTTACGGTGTCACAGTTGAAGGTTGAGCTGACGTTGCAAAAGGAAGTGCCTTCCAGGGTGCCAAACTTCACAGCATAGAAGTGTTGAGTTAGGTAAGTGTGGCAACCAATAGCGATCAGAGTCGCAATAATGGCAACAAAAAGGAATGCGTTTTTGCTTGATGTGTTTTTCATGCCTTATTGAATCTTAGAATCATGTTTGAAATCAACGAAATTTATGCAAAAATTAAAGCTGCTATCAAGGAAGACAGCTTTGAACGACATACAAAAGTGGATTCGCATTCGCAAAGACCTCTATCTACAGATGGAGAAACAAGTTCGTCATCGTCTCGGGGAGGACACCCCTGAGTTGATGCGTTATCATAAAACCTACCAAAGTGAATTCGCCCGTAAGTGGCAGTCCGCTCAGCATACCGAACTTTGGGAGCAGATTGCGGGTTCTCAAGTGGTTCTTATGGGTGATTTTCATGCACTTCACCAGTCTCAAAAGGCTCAGTTGCGTGTTTTGCGTAATATACCAAAGGATCGCCCCACTGTTTTGGCTGTGGAGTTTTTTGATGCTGCCGATCAATTAAAAATTGATAAATTCATGCAGGGGAAAATTTCGGAAAAGGAATTTCTGAAGGCAATTAAATGGGAGGTCCGTTGGGGATTTCCGTGGGAGCATTATCGTCCCATTTTGCGCTACGCTCAGAAACATAAGATTCCAGTGTTTGGCTTGAATAAGGCATTCGCCAAACGCAATGCCACTACTTTGAAGTCGCGGGATGTCTTTGCCGGTAAGAAAATCGCTGAATTGACCAGATCATACCCTGAGAGTCTGATTTTTGTTATTTACGGTGATCTGCATTTGGCGGGAGCTCATATACCAGCGGAAATTCAAAAAAACCTGGGTAAGCCTTTTGCCAAAAAGGTAATGAGTCTGTTTCAAAACTCAGACAAGCTGTATTTTCAATTGTTAAATAAAGGTGCTGAGGGCAGCACGGATCTGATCCGCATCAATCGCAATACCTTTTGCCTGATGAGTGTGCCCCCATGGGTGAAGTGGCAGAACTATTTGATGTATCTGGAACAAGCCTATGACGAGGGTCTGCATTTTTCGGGCGATGATGACGAAGATTGGGATGAAGACGAGGATTCGGACTTTGAACCATTGGATTTTACAGATCACGTCGGTAGATACGTAAAAATCATGTCCGAAGAGCTGGGATTGAAAGTGTCTTTGTCGGGCCTTTCTGTGTACACCGCTCATGATGATTCTTTTTGGTCGCAGGTGCGGGAACATTACGACTCTAAAAAGCAAATGTGGATTCAGCGATTGATCGAGGATGAAAACTCTTTTTATCTTCCTGAGATCAGCGCGGCTTATCTTGCGCGGGGAACCGTCAATCATGCCGCGACATTAGCGATGCACTATATTCATGCCCAGGTGAGCGAGGCAAAGTCATTCTTTTCTGAAATGCCTCAGGATTTTTTGCGTTTGATTTGGATGGAAGCTGTCGCTTATTTCGGTTCCAAAATGATCAACCCCAAAAGAAAGACAGATACGATTGTCGATATCAAGGCAAGCCTCGCGCACAAAGAGTCCTCTGATATTGGAAAAGAAGCTTTGCAGTTGGCGCTTGCGCAGAAGATGCATGAGTTGATGGTGGTCACCGGTGTTCCGGGGCATCGCCTGCAGGCCCGTCCTCGCCGTAAACTAAGCTATATGGTTGCGGCAACATTGCTTGGAGGGATGATGGGGGAGCGGTTGTTTAATGGATATCAGAAGAAGTTGTTGAAGGTTTCGACTTTAGCGACGTTCATGCAAAAATCTATGGAGAATAAAAATTTCGAGGCGGCGTACTATGGAATTCTTGAAGTTGTAGAGTCTTTGCCTGCCCCATTCCACAGTAAAAAGGAAAAGCTATGAAAAAATCCTGGTTTCGCAGTGTGAATTTGAAACCTCAGGGGCCGTTCAGCCTGGAAGAGATGCGGACGTTTATTCATCGAGGTGAAGTGGGATTTCAGGATCTGATTTTGGACGAGAGCAAAGGTGAAGTTTGGAAGCCAGCTGCCGAGTGGGGTGTATTTGAACTGACACTTTTTCCGGCGGGACAATTGTATATTCCTGGAATGCCTATCAATGAAGAGTTGCCGGAGTGGGTTGTGTTAGTTGGGCAAAAAGGTGGAACGCCCTTGCAGGAGGGACCGTATTCGGTTTCTGATATCAAGGCGGGGTTAAATTCCGGTCGGGTTTCGCCCTACCAGTTGATCTGGAAGAGCGGTTTGAGTGGCTGGTGTCAGGTTAAAGATCGACCTGAGTTTTACGCCAGCATTACATCGGATCAACTTAGTTTAGAGCGTCTTTAAGGTCTTTGCCGGGTTTGAATCGCGGAACGTGAGCGCTTGGAATTTTTACGGCTTGGCCAGTTTTCGGATTGCGGCCTTGTCGAGGTTTTCTGGTTGCTTTTGAAAATGTTCCGAAGCCAACAAGTTTGACTTCGTCACCTTTTTTTAAGGCCTCCTGAATAACACGAAGAGTAGCGTCAAGAATATTTTCTGATTGAGCTTTCGTGGATTTTGTACGTTCAGCCACGATGTCGATGAGTTGAGCTTTATTCATTGCCATCTTCCCTTTCAGCGCAGGGGACAGACAGTAAATTTGAGTTCGAAATTGGTCAAGATAATTTACAGAAAACAGGAGATTGAAAATGGGAAATTTGCTTCGGTGTTTGATCATTTTATTGTTTCCGTTGACTTTATCCGCGCAACAAAAAGTCGTGGCGGAGCTGTTTGGTTTGAAGTCAGAGAGAAAGCAAAAACTCTATGATTTGAGTCTGGAAATCACCCCGCAGGGCGCTGAAACCCTTATGCTGGGCGAATTTCGTGACACACTAGGAAAAGTGGTCGTTACAGAAAAAGGTGCGGCGGCAGGTGACAAATTCGTCAGTTATGAAATTGTAAGATCTCAAACCGGGGAGTCAGGGCGCATCACTTTGGAAGGTGATAAAATTAAATTTGAATACGAAGGGGCTGATGGAAAAAAGAAAAGCTCCGAGGAAAAATTGAAAGGAATTTTGTTGTGCACTTCCAACTTCGCCCCATTTGTTTTGTCACACTGGGATCAGTTCCAGCAGGGAAATTCGGTCAGCGTTCGCTACGCGGTGTGGGATCGATTGGAAACAGTGGGTTTTACAATTAAAAAAGTCGGGGAAGCAGAAGTTGCTGGTGAAAAACTGATGGAGCTGCAGATGAAGCCTACGAGTTTCATTATTGCTGCCTTGGTGGATCCGGTGCATTTCTGGTATTCGGATAAAGATAAAACTTTGCGGGTCCTGAAGGGGCGCGTGCCGGTGAAGCAAATGAAAAACGGCAAGTGGTCTGATCTGGATGCTGAAGTGGTGTATACTAAAGTCCAGAGCGCAGTCTCAAAATAATACAGTCTCAATTTTTAGCAGTTTCCCGCCGATAAGTGGGGCATGAAGAATCAGAACTCAATCTTTGTGGTTTTCTGTTTGTGCCTCACAATCGGTATCGTTGCCGTTTATGGAGTGTTGGTTGGACACTTCAATGGTCATCAGAAATATGAAATGCAGATTTCCGCTCTCAATCAAAAGATCGAGAAGGAACAATTTGATAATTCCCTGTTAAGTTATCAGCTTAAAGACTTCCAGCAAACAGTTGCTCAGGTGTTGCCGGATAATAAAACTATTCAGGCAAGTTATGAACTTAGCAATCTGGCATCGGCAGTGCGTACTCCAGCCAGTGATTCCGGTGTGGATTTGTCTCCCGTTATGTATGAGCGCGCCAAGAAGTACTTTACTCAGAAAAATTATGACAAAGCCATTTCTGAATTCAACGGATTGCTGGAAAAGTATCCGTTAAGTTCTCATGGGGTTGAAGCGCATTTCTTTATTGCGGAAAGTTACTTCCTGAAGAAAGACTTCCGTAACTCCCTGGCGCAAATTGATGACATGGTTACACAGTATCCGGACAACGAGTTGACCGGGTTTATTTTGCTGCGTATGGGGCAAATCAGTGAATACAACAACCAGGTCGATGAAGCCTCTGAAGTGTACAATACCGTTCTGAAAAATTTCAAAAATGAAGATCTGCGCAAGCAAGCCCGCAAGCTTGCCAACAGTGTGGAATTTAAATAATGAAAAAGTTTTTTCAAGTGCTTATATTCTTGCTGGCGTTTCAAGTTGAGGTTCGTGTCAGAGCTTCAGCTGATACGTTGCAGGAACCGGTGGCTTGTTTGAAGACTTCTGAAAGTTGTGCTCTTCACGTTGTTGGTCCGGCTTTTCACCTTAAGCAGGACAATCTGAAATTGCATTCCGGAGAGGGGTCCACATTAATGCGCTTGTCGCAGACGAAGTGGCGCCTGGTTAAAGGCATTTTATGGGTTGAGCATGCACCCGACGTGCAAGTTGAAACCCCCTTTATGACTGCAAAATCCAGCCACGGTCAGTACTGGATCATAGAGCGTGAAGGGCGGCTGATTGTCAGAAATATTGATGCCGAGCTGAGTGTTGAGCTTCGCGATGGGAAGAAGCTGGAAGTACCGGCGGGATTTGAGTTCTGGATTGCAGGGATTAATTCCAAGGGTAAAAATGAATATGGAATGATTCAGACGGTCGATTTGAAAGATCATCTGGCTCTTTGGAACCGTCTTTTTGACGGCACCAAAGAGCAGTTTAAAATGCAGGTTGCAGACCTTCGCGGCAACTGGTCCGATCTAAGTGAGCGTGGAGCCGGACTTTATGAAAAGATCGCCTTGCGCCAGCTGGCTTCGATCGAAGACGGCCGTCGTCGCGAAGAAGCCCAGAAGCGGGAAGCTCAGGCTGAACGCCAAAAAATCCGGGAACTGATGTTTCAACGGGCTTTCGACAGGTAGTTTACTAAAACCTAGGTCCTGATTTTATTTATCCCAGTCAGAGTCCTGAAGTTTCTTGGTCCTCCGCGTGCTATTCTGCAGACTGGGGAGGATAAGGATGTCTTCTATTTCATCAGATCGCGCGCGCCAGGACGAAAAACTCAGACAAACTCGTGAAGAGTATGAAGGTCGGGAAACCGAAAATTCCAAGCGCCGTAACGCGGAAATCAAGCGTCTTGAGCAACGTTATCATGACGAAGTTAAATCCATTACCGATAGCTACGAAAACAAAATTGACTCTTTGAAAGAGCGCAATCGTGAACTGTTGACGGACAAGGATTTAGATAACAATCGCAAAATTGATGAAGTTCGTAATACCTATCGTGAGGCTTTGCGCAACAAAACAGAAGAGTCTTACAATGACCGTGCAATGCTGCGTGAGTCATATCAAGGACAGTTGGATAAGCAAAAACAGGTCACCGAAGCACAAAAGAATAATCTGGTAGGGCAGTTGAATACGGAGATTAAGAACCGTGATGAACAATTGCAGCGATCGACAGATGAAAATCGTCAAAAGGCGCGAGAAAATGTTTCCAATAATGCCCGTCGCCTGAATGATGCCCATGAAAAGGAAAGAAGCGCCATGGCTTCTTCTCATCAACAGGAAGTTGCATCTAAAAATCGTGCTATCAACGAGATGAGAAAGTCCTACGATTCACGCATTAAACAAAGTGAAACGATGCGCGAAAACGAAAAAGAAACATATCAGCAAAAAATTTCGGATATCATCACGAATGGCAAAGAAACCTATTCAGACAATCTGCAGATGAAGCAGGCAGTGATGGAGTCGGAGCTGGATCGAGTGCGTGACAAGTATCAAAATACTTTGGAGCGCAAAATGGAGACCTTGGATTCCCAAAATGAGGAATTCCGTGACTCTGTGAATGGTCGCATTAATTCACAGGTTCGTTCCAAAGATTCACAGATTCAACGTTTGAACAGTAAACTCAATAATGAAATGGCCAAGAATGAAAAACTGCGTGGGATTGAAAGAAAAAATCTGACGCAGGCTTATGAAAAACAATTGGATATTGTCGAGCATCGCCGTGAAGATGCTGTTGAGAGAATGCGCGATCTGGCTGATGAGCGCGTAGACAAGATGAATCAAAAGAACGCACAGCTTCTGCGTAATGTGGATCGGGAATATCAATCTCAGGCGAATGTAACCAATGCCCGAAACTCTACAGATCGGGAAACGATGAAGCAGCAGCACTCGGATCAAATGATTCAGGTCAACTCAACTGCCGAGTCGAGAGTTAAGAAAATTACAGATTTGTCGGCAAAAAATGCCAAGCGTTTGGGTGAGTATTACGGAAGCTCTTTAGAACAGATGGAAGACAACTATACGCAGCGCATGGATGGTCAGCGTCAACGCTTCTCAGAAGATCAAATAGCCTCCAATAAAGCGATGACAGAGCGTTTCCGTGGGATGGAGCAGACTTTCAATACGAGACTTGAAAACACAGTGAAATCCTACGAGGACAAAATTGCTCAGCTTAAAGACAATCAAGACAAAGAAATAAAACGTCTTGAGCGCATGTTCGGCCAACGCATGGAGAACCAAGGGAAAGCTTCGAAGAACGAAAAAGAATCTGTGACTATGCAATATGAAGCGAAGCTTGCGCAACTCAGTGAGTCGCATCAGGATCAACTTGAGAGAATGAATAGACGCCACCAGGAGGATATGCAAAACTTGTCTGTAAAGATGAGTTCATACTCTAGGAAGGCGTAGTTTCCATGTTAGCAGACCGAAGAGCGAAGATTGTGGCGACCATTGGGCCGTCAACTCGTGATGAAGTAAATCTAGAAAAAGCAATTAAGGCGGGCATGAATGTGGCTCGCCTTAACTTTTCCCACGGAACCCATGAAGATCACCTGAAAGTGATTCATTCACTTCGAAAACTTTCCAAAGATCTGAATGCCCCGGTGACGATCCTTCAGGATTTACAGGGCCCAAAGATTCGTGTTGGAAAAATCGAAAACGGCAAAATTGAAATCAAACAAGGCGAGAAGTTTACTTTCACCACGGCACCCATCTTGGGACGTCAGGGGTTGATTCCTTCTGACTTTAAAGAACTTCCAATGGCCTGTACTCCAGGCACGCGCATTCTTTTGGATGACGGTTTGATGCAGGTTGAAGTTTTACAAGTGCGCGGTGAAGAAGTCGACGTCGTGGTGATCGACGGCGGCATCTTGAAGGATCGTAAAGGAATGAATCTGCCAGGCGTGAATTTGCCGGTGGATCCAATGACTCCCAAAGATCTGGAAGATCTTGAATTCGGTATCGTCAATAAAGTTGATTATATCGCTTTAAGTTTCGTGCGCCATGCACGCGATATCCGCAAGCTTCGTGAAATTATCGAGTCCCGCGGTTCCCAGGCAAAAATTGTGGCTAAGATCGAGATGATCGAAGCATTGGAAAACCTTGAAGAGATCTGCCGTCTTTCGGACGCGGTGATGGTGGCACGTGGCGACTTGGCTGTTGAAGTCGGTCAAAGTCGTTTGCCAGGCTTCCAGAAGCGCATCATCAATGTGTGTAATCAGTTGGGCCGTCCGGTTATTACGGCGACTCAGATGCTTGAGAGTATGATTGAAAATCCTCGCCCGACACGTGCTGAAATTACAGACGTGGCAAATGCGGTGTTGGATGGTTCTGATGCTTTGATGTTGTCCGCTGAATCTGCAAGTGGTAAGCATCCGTTTAAAGCAATTCACACTATGCATGAGATCATTCTTGAGGTTGAGCGCAACGAAGAGAAATACTACAAGATTTCTTTGGAAAGCGAATTCCTGAGTACGCCGGCCGCGATCGCAGCGAGTGCTTCTTTGAGTGCATTGAAGCTGAATGCGACAGCGATCATCTGTTTGACCAGCACTGGGAAAACAGCAAGCATCATTTCAAGTTTCCGTCCTAAAGCACGCATCATTTCTGTGACCCAGCATCGTGAAGTTTTGAACTCCATGGAGCTTAACTGGGGTATTCAGACTCATGCGATCAAACCATATAAAAATATGGAAGATATTTTGTCCGAGGTGGATAAGCTTTTGGTGACTCATGGTCTGTCCAAAACCGGTGACAAAGTGATCGTTACTTTGGGGCAACCGATCGCAAGTGGAACAAAGACAAACTCGCTCTATGTTCACACGGTCGGAGCAGAGTCCTTAACAAGACTGCCTGACGATCAACTGCCTTTACGCTGCCAAACCGATCCAAGCATTGATTAAAAATAAAAAGGCTTTAGTGATGAACTAAAGCCTTTTTTCATTTTGATTGTAGATTAAGTATAACTTAGCGGAGTTTGCGTTTTAGGTTGTTTACCAGAGTCCAATTTTGAGCTTGAGGCTCGACGAAGCTGAGTTCAACCGGTGCAAAAACGGTTGATCCGTCCATGATCTTGTCGCCCAGATATTTCTTTTCGACCAGACTGTTTGCGTCGTCGGGTTTAATCAAGGCGCCGATTTCCTTCACTGATTCGTTTTGAACCAAGCTTAGATCAACTTTATTTAGACCTTTGTTGTCAGTTGGGACCTTCTTGGCAAAAAGAATCAAGGCGCTTAGAACTTTGCATTCTTGCTCTGTCAGTGGCTCTTTGCGGTCCTTTTCCTGTTTGAACAACCAGTCATTGTACCAATCAACGAAGGAAAACAGCTCGGCAGGTTTTAGATTCGTTATCTTTTGAGTTCCATCGCCGCGATCTTCCTGAGTCAGGTAGCCTAATTCTGTCAGCGCATTCACCATTGCCGTCATTTTGTTTGTGGCTTCCTGGAAAATCTGAATTGTGTAATTACGAAGAAGTGCAGAGGAGATGCTGACACCATTGGCTTCCGGTTTTCCGTATTTGTTAAAGACGAAATTCAGAATCGACATGAATTTATTAATTACATGCGGTGGAAAGCGCTCTTCATCAGCGTTGGCCGTTTCAAGCTGTTTGATTTTTTTATTAGATTCGCGAATGGTTTCATTCAGATTTTTTAAAATCGCACGCACCCATACTGGCAGCTGATCCAGTTGCTTATTTAATGAATCATAGGGGAGAGCGATGACTTCTGTTTCTTTGATCGCTTTAACGTTGGCACTGCGAGGTTTGTTGTCGAACAAGCCCATTTCGCCCACCATCGCACCGGGATTGATTTCGGCAAGCATGACCTCGGATTGACCTTTGGTTTTCGTAACAGCCAGCAAGCCGGATTTAATGATGTACATTGCATCCGCTGCATCACCCTCACGAAACAAGTAATTGTCCTTAGCAAGCTTTTTAGCCTCAGCCACGTGCAGATCCTTCCCGAGAAATTGTTGTATTTAGTATCCCTGAAACAAAAGTCAGGGGCAATTTCTTGAGAAGGGGCTGGACGTAGGTAGGAGTTTTAGAAGGTCATGGCTTTGCAGTCAGGAGCAATGGTCATTTTGCCTTCAGTGGCTGCAAGAACTTTTTCAGGCGACAAATCTGGAGCGTATTCTTTTAAAACGAATCCTTGATCTGTGACTTCGATCACGCCGAAATCGCTGACGATTTTCTTGATACACTTGATGCCTGTCAAAGGCAGGGTGCACTTCGTGCGAAGTTTGGGGTTGCCTTCTTTGTCAGTGTGTTGCATGGCTACGATCACGTTACGAGCACCTGCGACAAGATCCATCGCGCCGCCCATACCCTTAACCATTTTGCCCGGGACCATCCAGTTGGCGATGGAGCCTTGTTCATCAACTTCCATGGCACCAAGAACAGTCAGGTCCACGTGACCACCACGGATCATCGCAAAGGAGTCAGCACTTGAAAAGAAGCTCGCACCAGGAACTGCTGTTACAGTTTGCTTACCAGCATTTACAAGATCCGCGTCGACTTTGTCTTCAGTTGGGTATGCACCCATTCCCAAAAGACCGTTTTCGCTCTGTAACATAACTGACATGCCTTTAGGAATGTAGTTGGCTACCAAAGTTGGAATGCCGATACCCAGGTTAACGCAAAAACCATCTTGAACTTCCTGGGAAATTCTTTGTGCGATTTGTTCTCTAGATAATGGCATGAATTACCCCTTGCTCACTGTGCGCTGTTCGATGCGTTTTTGATAATTCGTTCCTTTGAAAATTCTTTGAACGAATACGCCCGGAGTGTGGATTTGATCTGGATCCAATTCACCGACTTCAACCAATTCTTCCACTTCAGCCACTGTGATTTTACCCGCAGTCGCAGCCATAGGATTGAAGTTGCGCGCTGTTTTACGGAAAACCAAATTTCCGAACTTATCGCCCTTCCAGGCTTTTACCAAAGCAAAGTCACCAACAATACCACGCTCAAGAACGTAATCGCGACCGTCGAAGTTTTTGATTTCTTTGCCTTCCGCGATCAGGGTTCCCACTCCTGTTGGAGTGTAGAAGCCTGCGATACCCGCGCCGCCCGCACGAATGCGTTCAGCCAGTGTGCCTTGAGGGCAGAATTCAAGTTCAAGTTCGCCACTCATGAATTGTTTTTCAAACAAAGCGTTTTCACCCACATAAGATGAAACCATTTTTTTGATCTGACGTTTTTGCAAAAGCAAACCCAAACCAAAATCATCCACACCTGCGTTGTTAGAAACGCAGGTTAGATTTTTCACACCGCGCTCAACAAGTGCCGCGATGGAGTTTTCCGGAATTCCGCAAAGACCGAAGCCGCCAACGACCAAGGTCATTCCGTCTTTCACACCTTCAAGAGCCGACATGGCATCTTTATAAACTTTTTTGCTCATAACTACGCTTTTTCAATGATCAAGGCCACTGCTTCGCCGCCACCGATACACAACGTCGCCAAACCATAGCGTTTGTTATGAGTGTGAAGAGCGTGCACCAAAGTCGTCAGGATACGAGCGCCAGACGCACCGATCGGGTGACCGATAGCAACCGCACCACCGTGCACGTTCACTTTTTCAGCCGGAATCTCAAGCTCTTTCATTGCTACCTGAGTAACAACTGCGAAAGCTTCGTTGATTTCCCATAGATCGATATCGCCCACTTTCAAGCCGGCTTTATCAAGAGCTTTTTTAATCGCGCCCACTGGGGCAGTTGTGAAATACTTTGGTTCGTGAGCGAAAGTTCCGTGCGCTACGATTTTAGCCAAAGGTTTTGCACCACGTTTATTAGCTTCAGATTCAGACATCAAAACGTGAGCAGCGCCCCCGTCATTGATTTTTGAAGCATTCGCTGCAGTGATTGTTCCTGCTTTATCGAAAGCGGGTTTCAAACCTGGGATTTTATCAAAGTTTGTGTTGAATGGTTCTTCGTCTTTATCGATAACCACGTCACCTTTGCGACCAGCAACAGTTACTGGAACGATTTCGTTTTTGAAAACGCCATCAGCCCAGGCTTTTTGTGCTTTTTTATAAGAATCAACCGCGAAAGCATCTTGTTGCTCGCGAGTGAAGTTATGCTCTTTCACGCAGATTTCCGCTGCATTTCCCATATGGAAATTGTTGTACGGATCCCAAAGACCATCTTTGATCATGGAGTCAGTCATTTGCGTTGGACCCATACGGTATCCAGAACGGGAGTTTTCAAGCAAGTGCGGAGCCAGAGTCATGTTCTCCTGACCGCCAGCGATTGCAATTTTGGTGTTACCCAATTTGATGTTGTCGGCTGCAAGCATTACGGCCTTCAAACCAGAACCGCAGACTTTATTGATCGTCATGCACGGCGTGTTGTTGCCAAGTCCAGCATAAAGAGCAGCTTGACGAGCTGGAGCTTGTCCCACACCCGCAGTCAATACTTCGCCCATGATCACTTCGTCGATTTCATTTGGGGAAACACCGGCGCGATTCAAAGCTTCTTTAATCGCAGCGGCGCCTAGTTTTGGAGCAGGTACTGCACCGAAACCACCTTGAAAGGATGCGACAGGAGTTCTGACGCTGCTGACAATCACTACATTTTCCATAATTCACCTCTTCATGTTGAAAATCGTAAAAAAATTATCTTAAATAGAGTCTGAGTCAATATTTCAGAATTTGGAGACAACGCATGTCAGCGATCACGGTCATCTTGATGAGTCTTTTTGTTCAGCCTCTTTTTGCAGCCACTTTTGAGGCGCCGGTTCAAGAAGGGACTCGTATGGTCATAAAAGGTCTGGACGCCCAAGTTCAGTTGGTTGCGGTTCCAGGCGCTAATTCTGTGAAAATCTCGGGTGTGGAAGAGTCAGGTTTTGAAGGCGCTTTCGTGGTCACTAAGAAAGAGAATATCATTGAAGTTTCCATGAATGAATTCGGCAGTAAGAAAACCTGGATGAATATCTTGCCGAAAGCGAGCTCCCAGGCGAAAAAAATCGAGATTTCGGGTGCTGCAATTCCAGTTGAAGTTCAACTCAAAGGTGGCAGTGTTGTTGCCCAAAGATGGAGCAAGGACCTGAAAGTGAGTATGACTTCAGGACGAGTATCCATCGCAAACGGTACCGGGTCCCTGCAGCTTTATGTGCAAAAAGGCGAGATCAGTGTTGCTGACCATGTGGGACGAGTGAACGCTGATGGTTATTCAGGTGTGATGAATCTAAAAAACATCCAGGGGGATATTGATGCTTCAATGTTTTCCGGGCAACTGAACGTCGAAAAAGTTCGCGGCTTTGTGTCACTTACGACGCAGCAGGCGACCGGCAAAGTGAATCAGGGCTCTGGCACCATTCAGTTTGAAAACGGCAAAGGCAGCTTGAACCTGCAGGCCTTTCAGGGGCGTCTTGAGGGACAGAACCAAGAGGGGAACGTAACCATCACGATGACCCTGGATTCCGAGGTCGATGTAAAATCTAAAGCCGGACGAGTGAATATTATTTCTCCCGCGGCTTCGGGAGCTAGCGTCAATCTGTACACTGTTGATGGAGAAATCTTTGTTCCCAATGAATTAAAAGTGAGCAAATTGAGTTCAGAAAAAAGTGTACGGGGTCGTCTACGTGGCACAGCACAAAGAGGCAGCATTTCCGTACGCGGCCAAGAGGCGACAATTCAAGTAAAATGAGTTGACAGCCCAAGCTCTATGATTCAGGTATTTGAAGGTACATACATCACCGTCAACTAGGTAGAACAATGGCAAAAATCGTTAAAAAGAAGCCCGCAGCAAAGACTCCAGCCAAACCCGCTAAAAAAGCGCCGGTAAAAGCTGCGTCTAAACCAGCCCCTAAAAAGGCAGCGCCTAAGACAGTTGTTAAAAAGAAGGCTGAAAAAGCTCCTGTAAAGGCAGCTCCAAAAAAGCCGGAAGTTAAGAAAAAAGTCGAAACCAAGGTTGAGGCGAAGACGAAAGCTCCTGCGAAATCCGCTAAGGAAGTCAAAGAGACGAAAGCCGAAGTTTCCAAAAAGGAAAAGGTCGAAAAAAAGGCCGCTCCAGCCCCTGCACCTGAAAAAGCCGCAGCGCCAAAAAAAGATGCGAAAGCTCCGAAAAAAGGCAAAGGCAAAAAGGAAAAAGACGAATCCGAAATGGATGACGACTTTATCGCTGACGATGATGCGATGATGGGCGATGAAATCGGTGAGTACGAAGAAGAACTTAAGGCTGTCGAAGAATCCGAAGAGGAAATCGAAGTTATTGAGGACTGGACGGCCGAAGAGAAGGATAAGTCCGACGAAGAAATCGTTCTGACTGATGCTGAAGGCCGTCGCTACTGCCGCGCCCGTGATTGCGATCAAGTGGCTGTGGTGGACGTGTACTGCCGTTATCACTATTTGTTATTCTGGAAGAAAATCCAAGTTCGTAAGAAGATCCTTACCGATGGTAAGCTGGAGCGTTACGTTGAGGAATTGACCGCACGTTATCCAGATAAATTCCTTGAAATGATCCGTCGCGATTTGCGCACAGAAAAAGACTTCCTGGCAGCGATTCAAGAACTTGAAATCGATGAATCAGCAGGTGAGGGAGAATTTGAAGAGGATACCAACGCGTTTATCGAAGAGGTACGCGGAATGGGCGACTCGGGCGGAACAGTCTCCGACGACGACGAGTACTAGCTAAGGCGCGCACTGGTAAATCCGTTTTTCCTGCGTTGCTGCGTCGTCGCCGTACTGATAGTACGGCTTCCTCCTGGCGCCTTGGTAAAACGAATTTTCCAGCACGCTTAGTGCACGGTTTAGATTGTGAATAGAAAGCCTCACCTTGATGGTGGGGCTTTTTTTTTGGTGTTTTTACGTGGTGCGTAAATATGCGATTGTTGGACGCTTTTTGGGAAATGTTTAAGGGAATTGGGGATTTACAAATGTTAACTTTGTGTCCTGAGGGTTTTCTGGGCGCGTCATGAAATTTTGTGGTACAAATTTGAATTGCAATCTGGAAATGGGATTGGTAGCAGTAGCCGCAAGTTGAACCCTGAATATATGTCGGAGATATGGTCCGACGTTTCTACCTGCCACCAGTATTAATGGCAGACTATTTGGAGATATATGAAGAACCTATTTGTTCTTTGCGCAGTACTAGTCGTTTCCCTTTCATCCTTCGCACAAGATGCATATCCAACAGGACCAGATTCAAATCTGACTCCGGGTGCATTGTGCAATCGTCCGACGGAGCACCGTTACCCAGAGCAAATCAACTATTGCGAACGCAACGTTGATACTCAAACTAAAAAAGGTCGTTTCGCAGCATACGATCAACAGTTGGGTTTCCACACTCGCTCTATGAACCGTCAGGATTTCAAGATCGATCATTACATCCCACTTTGCATGGGTGGCTCTAACGACATCAAAAACCTTTGGCCACAATACAAAGAAGTTTATGAAATCACAGATCCTTTGGAAGGTCTTCTTTGCGAGAAAATGGCTCAAGGCAAGCTTTTGCAAAAAGACGCCATCCAAATCATCATGCGTGCTAAAAACAACCTAAGCGAAGTTCCAGCAATTTTCGCTCGCGTTCAAGATCTTTAGTCTGAATTAATATCTCTCATCGAGGGGTTAGGCTCGCTTCCACCATGTGGGGTGAGCCTTTTTCATTTCTGGGAGCTGTAAGACTGTCTTCTGTTCTTCACTGCTCAGATAAAAAAAGAAGCTCCTAATGGAGCTTCTTTTTATTTCCGCTGAACATTTTCGGACCCTTGTCATCATCGTCGCTATCGTCGTCCGATTCTGATTCCTCGTCGTGATCCTCGAATTCTTCATCATCGCGGGGAGGGCTTAGTTCTTCACTTTGTTCGGCGCGCGCCAAGGCATCCTCGGACTCTGCTTCTTCATAAACGATGCTGTCGTCCTCGACACCCAGAAGTTTGTTGGCTTCTGCTTCAAGGTTGGAATTTTCTGTTGTGTATTGAACGTAAAGCTTTTTGCCCTGGAATGGGATTTCTTTCCAGACGTATGGGAAATCCACTTCGCCGTCGTTTTCGAAGTATTCCAGCATCATGGCCGCTGCTGCATCCACGCAGTTGTGAATGCGAGTGATAGCGTCTTGTTGCGCCTGAGAGTAATTCATGGAAACTTCGAAGTTAGCTTGAGCCAGGCGGCCGTCTTCATGGTATCCGACGCGCAGCACAATCTCTTCGGTGTAGATACGACCTTCGATAATCAGCTCGGCATTATCTAGGTATTGAGCGAAATTTTCGTTGAATACCGTCTGAATTTGATCTGAGTACTCTTTTGGAAAATTAGTCCATTTTTTGGAACTTTTCAGTCTTGGATTCATAGTAAGAGGCTCCTCGAACTTTGACATTTCTAAAGTGCTCCTCTATAACTCACTTTCTTTGATGACACAAGAGGTAAGACAGTGGATGAAGTGAGCCAAATTCCTGAAATCACCAAGCAAATTGAAGGCATTAATCAAGATGTTGGTCAGGGCCGTGGTGTCTATATTTCCACGTACGGATGTCAGATGAACGTGAACGACACGGAACGCATGTACTCCTTGTTGGAGATGCAAAACTTTGCGCCCGTGGATAAACCTGAAGACGCGTCTTTGATCATCATCAACTCTTGCAGTGTTCGTGAAAAACCGGTTCATAAAGTTTATTCCGAAGTCGGAACTTTCAGAAAAATGAAAGAGAAGAATCCGGATTTGCGTATTGGCGTTGGTGGCTGCGTTGGTCAACAGGAAAAAGAAAATCTGATTAAGAACCAACCGATGATTGATTTCGTATTCGGTACGGATCAAATCGACAGCTTGCCATACCTGGTGGCTGATAGTTTCATGGACCGCGAAAAGCGCATCAGCGCCAAATTCCAGCATCGTGCTCCATATCACATCGAAACGATGGTTCGTAATCCCGGTGTCGCGACGTTTGTGAATATCACCAAAGGTTGCGATAATTTCTGCACATTCTGCGTGGTTCCTTATACCCGTGGTCGTGAAAAGTCCCGTCCTTTGCAGCACATTCTGACCGATATCCGTCACTTGGTAAAACGTGGGATGAAGGAAGTTACTTTGCTGGGGCAAAACGTAAATTCTTATTCCGACAGTGATGTGGATTTCGCGGACCTAATGGCGAAAGTTGCTACTGAAACGGATGTGGAAAGAATTCGTTTCACGACGTCTCATCCAAAAGACTTCAATCAGAAGCTGGCGGATACGATGGCAAAACACCAGGACAAGATCATGGAGTACATCCATCTGCCATTCCAAAGCGGTAGCACGCGCGTCCTGGAGCGCATGAATCGTATTTACACTCGTGAAGAATACCTGGAAAAAATCGCAATGTTGCGCAAGTCGATTCCAAATGTGGTTTTCTCGACAGATATCATTGTGGGCTTCCCTGGTGAAACTGAAGAGGACTTCCAGGACACCATGAAGATGGTGCAAGAGGGTGGTTTTGAAACAATCTTTGCTTTCAAATACTCGCCTCGTCCATTTACCAAGGCTGCGAAATTTGAAGATCAAATTGCAGAGGAAGTAAAAACGGAACGTTTGAATCGTCTATTTGATATGCATGATAAAATGTCCTTCGAGTTGGTTAAACGCTACGAAGGTCAGATTTTGAAAGTTCTGGTTGAAAACACCGACCGCGAGGAAGGTAAAGTTCACGGCCGCTCTACAGGTAACAAGCTTGTTCACTTGAAGGGTTCCCCAGATCTGATTGGTAAAACGGTGGATGTGCGTATCACGCGTGCTTTCCCTGCGACTTTCCACGGAGAATTGGTTCAGTAATGAAAGAAGATATTTTGGATTTTCAAAATCTAAAAGCCCAGATCATTTTTGCGGAGGAATCCAGCGACGAGGAAACTTTTCATCAGGACGATCTGGTGCAATTATTTCCGTATGGTCTTTCTGTGACTGGGGATATTTCCCGTCCTTTTCTTTTGTTAAAAGATGAGTCCCATACTCACACTTTGCCGGTGGCAGTTTCGCCGATCGAGGCGGGTGTCGCGCTTTCTCAATCGAATAAAAGTATCGCGGAATCAACTCCGCATAAATTTACTGAGCTTCTGATGCAGTCCCTTGGGATTGAAGTAAAACAGGCCGTCTTTGTGGAAATCAAAGGTGCCAATCAGTATGTTCGTCTTTATTTGACTGGTCATCCAAAGACCAATTCAATTAAAGTCCGTGCAGATGAGGCGATGTCTCTTTGCCTGCATCTGGATACGCCGATTTTTGCCACAAGAAATTACATTGGTCGCTCTAAAGTGATGAATGCGGCGGTGGAGAGCAACTCCCACGTACTCCAAAACATGTCTGGCGAAAAGCCGCGCTATTTGAATTAAAAAAAATCCGTAAATTGCTGTACTGCAAATTGTGAATTGTCCCTGTTGTTGAAAGAATAGGGACATGATTCATTTACCTCCATTGATTTACGATCTCGGTATTATTCTGGTTGTGGGCGCCCTGGTAACCCTTCTATTTAAAAAACTTCGACAACCCGTAGTTCTTGGATATCTCGTTGCAGGATTCCTGGTCAGTCAGCATTTTCCGTACTTGCCAACCATTCAGGACAAAGCCAGCGTTCATACCTGGGCAGAAATCGGCGTTATTTTTCTATTATTCGGTCTGGGTCTTGAATTCAGTTTTAAAAAGTTAGTCAAGGTCGGCGGATCTGCCGGTTTTACTGCTGTCTTTGAAGTCATCTTCATGGTGGGCTTGGGATACTTGGTTGGTCGTTTGATCGGCTGGAACTCCATTGACAGCTTGTTCATGGGGGGAGTCCTTTCGATTTCTTCCACCACGATTATCGTTCGGGCGTTCCAGGAATTGAATATGAAAGGGCAGCGTTTTGTAGAGCTGGTCTTTGGAATTTTGATCGTTGAAGATATCGTGGCCGTCCTGCTTTTGGTTTTGCTGCCATCACTGGCGATGAGCGAAGGTCTGAGCATGGGCTCCCTGGCAACAGTCACTTTCAGAATGGTGTTCTTCATTTTGTTGTGGTTTGTGGTGGGCATTTTTCTTCTGCCGGTGTTCCTGCGAAAAATACGCAGTCTTCTGGAAGAGGAAATCACTTTGATCGTTTCCATCGCTTTGTGCTTCATGATGGTGGCGGTTTCAGCTATGGCCGGTTTTTCACCGGCGTTGGGTGCTTTTGTCATGGGTTCCCTTTTGGCGGAAACACCGGAAGGTCACCGTGTTGAGAAACTGATCAATCCGGTTAAAAATCTTTTTGCCGCAGTGTTCTTTGTGTCTGTGGGAACAATGATCGATCCCAAAATCATCATCGAAAAACCCGGGCTGATTTTGCTACTGACCCTGGTGACTATTTTCGGAAAATTTATCAGCACTTATCTGGGGGCCTTGCTTTCTGGACAAAGCCGTAAGACTTCGATGCAGTCGGGGATGAGTCTGGCGCAAATCGGGGAGTTCTCGTTTATCATTGCTTCCCTGGGTATGACTTTAAAAGTTACCAGCGATTTCATTTACCCATTGGCGGTGGCGGTTTCGGCTGTGACAACTTTTACCACACCCTATCTGATTAAATCTTCATCGTGGTTTTCCGAACGTGTGGACAAGGTTTTACCTGAAAGCTTTAAAGCAGCTCTGGACAGCTATAAATCGTCCTTTGAGCGACAAGGCAGTCGTTCCGTCTCTTCGATTATTGTCGAAGCCTACGGGATGAAGATAGTTGTTAATGCCGTCGTGATCTTGGCGTTGACGTTTGGCTTTAAATTGTATGCTACCGAGTTTTTGCGAATGCTCTTCCCGGATTTTAGACACATTCAGCGGGTCTCGTTAGGAGTCTGTATGGTGATGTCAGTGCCATTCTTCTGGGGTTTGGTGAAGGGGCGTCCTGCAAAAAAATTCATTCATGATTTGGATATCATGGCAAGACTTCGTCGCCTGATCCCGGGGGTGACTATTGCACGTGTGTTGTTGGCAGTCTTTTTATTGTCAGTGATGGTGGCACAGTTTGTTTCACTTAGAGTGGCTTCAGGAGCTTTGGTGGGTGCAATACTTATTATGAGTGTTCTGGCTTACCGTTATGGAGAAGTGGTTTATAAGTTCTTCGAAGGAGAGTTTTTATCAAACCTCACAGAACGTGAACGCGAAGAGATTTCCAAGCGCGATGAAATCACTCAATTGGCATTGCCGTGGGACGCATCCATCAGTTTGATTGAAGTGGCTTCTGATTCAAGTTGGGCGGGTAAGTCCCTGCGTGATTTGAAATTTAAAGAAAATTACAGTGTGACAATTGCATCGGTGATTCGTGGAGCTCGTCGTTTCTTTGCTCCGTCCGGTGACTTTATACTGTGGCCATATGATAAGATTGTCTGTTTCGGCAGTGATTCTGAACTTCAGGATTTGAATCACAAAGTCGAGCAGGAACGCGCAAGTAAAATTATCGAAGTCGAAACGCCTAAGTATCGCATGGGTTCTTTTGTTGTGCAGAAAGATGATATTTACGACGGCAAGACCATTCGCGAGACGGGAATCCGAGAATCTCAGAAAATTCTTGTTGTTTGCGTGGAAAGAGGCGCAAATAGAATCCTGGGCCCCTCTGCAGGTACGGTTTTGCAGGCCAGTGATCTAGTCTGGTTCGTGTCGGAATAAATATTTACGGATATTTTTAATAGCGGGAAAATAGAAGAACTTTTCAATTATTTCTGGAAAGGCTTCGCCCATGAAAACCAGATTTTCCCGCAAGTACTATTTCTTTTCAGTTCTGATTTTGTTAACGGGTCTTTTTGTTGGGGGATCCACTCTTTACGACTACCGACATCTGCAGTTGCAGGAAACGCAAACACGCGGGGAAGTTTTCTCTTCAGAGGATGAAATCTCGGCTGATACTGCCATGAGTCCGCTTAATCCGAATTTCAGTCAAAGCATGGTCTGGATACCCGGTGGGGAGTTCTGGATGGGAAGCGAGAATCAGACGGTGCTGGATGCGCAACCCGTGCATCGGGTTCATGTTGATGGTTTTTGGATGGATCAATACTTGGTTACAAATCGTGATTTTGGCGAATTCGTAAATGATACCGGATATATTACAATTGCAGAACGCCGATTGGATCCAAAGGATCATCCCGATTTACCCGCGGAGCTCCTTGAGCCGGGTGCAATTATTTTCAGTCCTCGAATTGAAAGAACTGATTTGGGAATTAGCGGTTCGACCTACTGGCGCTGGCAACCCGGTGCAAACTGGCAACATCCTGAAGGTCCTTTAAGTGATTTGCGGGGACGCGAATTAATGCCAGTGATTCACGTATCATATACAGATGCCGAGGCTTACGCCAAATGGCGTGGCAAACGACTGCCGACGGAGGCTGAGTGGGAATTTGCTGCGCGAGGTGGTTTGGATCGGATGCCATACAGCTGGGGCAAAGAGTTTCGTCCCGCAGGTAAATTTATGGCGAACACCTGGCAGGGGAATTTTCCTTATTTTGATTCGGCTGAAGATGGATTTAAAGGTCTGTCGCCAGTTGGCAGTTATCCGCCCAATGGTTATGGGTTGTTTGATATGACTGGAAACGTGTGGCAGTGGGTTTCTGACTGGTATCGCGCGGACTATTTCAAACTGCTTGCGAAGGGCATGATCGCTAAAAATCCCCCTGGGCCTGAGAGTTCAGAAAATGAGCTGGATCCTTCCTTTAAAAAGCGTGTGCAAAAAGGCGGTTCTTATTTATGCACGGATTCATTCTGTTCAAATTTGGATCCCGCGGCTCGTCGCCGCGGCGATATTTGGAGTGGTTCGCCCCAAGTAGGTTTTCGTCTGGTCACATCTGAACCCGCGAACGTATCCCATTCGAAGTGGAAAAAATATTCGCAAAATGAAAACGGGCTGTGATAGTATTGTGCGTGAGGTTTTCATATGAGCAGTCCTTTTGTTAAGGCCCGTGGCCAGGTTCCGGTTGTCGCTGAGAAAGTTTTTATCGCGGATAATGCACGCATTATCAGTGATGTCGAAATCGGTGCGGGGTCTTCGATTTGGTATAATGTCACGATCCGTGGTGATGTGATGCCGATCCGAATCGGCAAAGAAGTCAACGTTCAGGATGGAACTGTCATTCATGGCACCTATGGAAAATACGGCACGACTTTGCACGATCGCGTGACAATCGGCCACTTGGTCATGCTTCATGGTTGTGAAGTAGGTCGTGCGACTCTGGTGGGTATGGGTTCCATTTTGATGGACGGGGTTAAAGTGGGCGAGCACTGTTTGATTGGTGCCGGGTCGCTTGTGACGGAAGGAATGGAGATTCCTCCCCGCAGTCTGGTTATGGGGCGTCCTGCTAAAGTAAAACGCACTTTGACGGATGAAGAGGTCGCGTTGCTTGAGAAATCCGCAGACAATTATCTTCTGTATAAAACCTGGTACGAATAAGCCACGACTTTGGTCAAAATCCTGACGGATTCCTGATGGTGTTCTTGTTGAACTCTGAGTTGATTCAACACAGAATATCAGCAGGAGTTTTATATGGAACGTGAGATCCCGTTTGCACTGACATTTGATGATATTTTGTTACTTCCGCAGTTTTCAGAGATCACTCCCACAGAAGTGGTGCCGCGAAGCTTTTTTGCCCGCGACAAGTTTTTAAATACTCCGATTATTTCCGCAGCGATGGACACGGTGACTGAGAATCGTACAGCACGTGTGATGGCACAATTTGGCGGCCTGGGAATTATTCACAAAAACTTTTCCGTGGAAAAACAGGCGCTCGAAGTTGAAAAAGTTAAAAAATACGAAAGCGGTATGATCATGGACCCCCTGACTTTGGGGCCGGATCATATGGTGCAGGAAGCATTGGATCTGATGGAAAAATTTTCTATCAGCGGAGTGCCAATCACAGTTGATGGCCTGCTGGTAGGAATATTAACGAATCGCGATTTGCGTTTCGAAGAAAATTTCAATCAACCCATTCGCAATTTGATGACTCAGGAAAATCTGGTCACTGCGAAGATGGGCACCACTTTGGAAGAAGCCAAAAAGATTCTGCAAAAGCATCGCATTGAAAAGCTTCCTGTGGTGGATGCCAAAGGAAAACTAAAGGGCTTGATCACGATTAAGGATATCGAGAAAGCCAAAAACTATCCGCAGGCGACTAAAGACAATCATGGCCGATTGTTCGTCGGGGCTGCCATTGGTGTGGGAACGGATTCCGCAGATCGTGCTGAGGCATTGGTCGCGGCTGGCGTGGATGTGTTGTGTGTGGATACCGCTCACGGACATTCCAAGAACGTTGTTGATATGGTTAAACATATTTCCAAAAAATTTAAAGATGTGATTGTGGTTGCCGGAAACGTGGTCACAGCAGAGGGCACAAAGGTTCTGATTGAATCCGGAGCTGATGTCGTTAAAGTCGGTGTGGGACCAGGAAGTATCTGTACAACGCGAGTTGTGGCGGGTGTCGGAATGCCGCAGATTTCAGCGATCATGGAGTGCGCACGCATTGCCAAATCCAAAGGTAAAACCATTATTGCTGATGGTGGAATTAAGTTTTCGGGTGATATCACCAAGGCGCTGGCATTGGGTGCTAACACCGTGATGATTGGTAACTTGATGGCTGGTGCTGAAGAATCTCCGGGCGAAACTATTTTGTGGCAGGGCCGCAGCTATAAAGTTTATCGCGGTATGGGCTCTATCGGCGCGATGGCTCGTGGTTCTAAAGATCGCTATGGCCAAATGGACGTTGAAGATAATGAAAAGCTGGTGCCAGAAGGCATTGAAGGTAAGGTTGCCTATAAAGGTCCTGCAAGTGGAATCATTCATCAACTTGTGGGTGGATTGAAATCCGGCATGGGTTATCTGGGTGCCGCTAATATTGATGAACTTCAGGTTCGGGCTAAGTTTGTACAAATCAGTGCTGCGGGTTTACGCGAGTCTCACGTGCACGATGTCAGTATCACCAAAGAAGCTCCGAACTACAGAATTGAAAGTTAATAATTATGCTACGTGGATTTATCATCTTGGATTTTGGTTCGCAGTTTACACAGTTAATTGCGCGCCGTTTGCGCGAAATGGGATATTATTCAGAGATTCATTCTTACAAATATCCCACTGAAGAGATTCTTAAAAAGAAACCTTATGGAATCATTCTAAGTGGCGGACCTAATTCAGTTTATGAAGAAGGTGCCCCGCAAAGAGATATTCAGGAGCTTCGTAACATAAGTCCTTTGTTTTGTGTTTGCTATGGTATGCAGTTGCTGACTCATTCTTTGGGAGGCAAAGTTACTAAAGCTCAGCATCGTGAGTATGGTCTGAATTATGTAACATGGACTGAAGTCATAAAGGGAGTTCCGCAAAAACAAAAAGTTTGGATGAGTCACGGTGACGTTGTCGAGACAGTGCCGGAGGGATTTCAAATTGTTGCGATGTCTGATGGTGACCATCCAGCGGCGATGCGTGGAGCGAATGTTCTGGCTGTGCAGTTTCACCCCGAAGTGGCTCACACCGAACATGGTTTGGATTTATTGAAGCATTTCACTTCTGACATGTGTAAAGCACCAGCGGATTGGGATGCACCTCATATCAAAGATCATTTGATGGATGACATTCGTAACAAGGTAAAGCCTGAAGATCACGTTCTGGTGGGCCTTAGCGGTGGTGTGGATTCGACCGTGGTTGCAACTTTGCTGACAAAGGCTTTGGGCGCGGACCGTGTTCATTGTGTTTTTGTAGATAATGGTTTGCTACGAAAAAATGAGTACGAATCTGTGTTGAAAAATTATGAAGGACTGGGGCTGAATGTTCGCGGCGTTGATGCGACAAATGAGTTCATGACGGCGCTGGCTGGCAAGACGGATCCCGAAGATAAACGCAAAGCGATTGGTCGCGTGTTTATCGAAGTCTTTGATAAAAGCTATGATAAGTCACTTCCGATAAAATGGTTGGCACAAGGTACTCTGTATCCAGATGTCATTGAAAGCGTTTCTTCCATTGGTGGGAGTGTTACGATCAAGTCGCATCACAACGTGGGTGGCTTGCCTGAAAAAATGAATTTGAAGCTTCTAGAGCCTGTGCGTGAGCTCTTTAAAGACGAAGTGCGTGCCATGGGGGCGCAGTTGGGACTTTCTAAAGAGTTGTTATGGCGCCACCCTTTCCCGGGGCCTGGTTTGGCAATTCGCGTTTTAGGGGAAGTTACGCCTGAAAAGTTACGCATCCTGAAAGATGCTGACGATATTTATATTTCTGAACTACGCAAGCATGGTCTTTACGATAAAATCTGGCAGGCATTTTGCGTCTTGCTGCCCGTTAAAACTGTTGGTGTACAGGGTGATTCCCGAACCTATGATCATGTGTTGGCCCTGCGGGCCGTGACCTCGAGTGATGGCATGACAGCTGACTGGTATCCCTTCGAATTTGCTTTCCTGCGGGAGGTTTCAAACCTTATTACGAATAAAGTAAAAGGTGTGAATCGTGTGGTGTACGATGTCACGAGCAAGCCTCCCGGCACGATTGAGTGGGAGTGATTTCGATTTAATGCTGGTGAGTTTGCCCCTCTTTGGCGTAATCCACCATGCCTTGGAAATCGATAAGTACCACGGGGTCATTACCGACCACCCATGCATCATGTCCCGGAGGAACTAAAGACACTTCACCGGGGCCGCATTCGATTTCTTTGCCGTCATCCATTTTTATTCTTAAAGTTCCCGCAACGTGGTATTGAAAATGCGGCGCCTTGCAGCTGTCCGTTTGTGCAATCGGTTTTACGGATTCAGACCACTTCCATCCAGGCTGTAAAGTCGCACGTCCTACGACAGCGCCATTGAAATCCAGTAACTCAAGTCGTCCCAATGGGAATTCGCGCACTTCCTTTGACTCAGAGAAATCCAGGGCAGTTAATGCACCCTCCACATTAGAATTTCTATTTTGCTGTTGGGAAGGGGAAGAAGAATTTGATGTTTGCAGACTCATATTTGCCTCCTGTACTCATCATAAAGCAACTTGCGAGTACTCGGGAGCTTTCGCTGGCTGTTTCTGCCAGAAGGTCTCTTTGATTGCTGTTTTTTGCGAATGCTTACGCTCTGATAACATTTCAAAACAGACGGACGTTGGCCCCTGTTTTGGCTTTGTTAAGGTTCATATTCCAATCTGAATTTTTACCAGTTTTCGATCTGTGTTTTAACGCTGGGTCTGGTGCTTGTTGGGCAACGTGGTAAATCTAAGTAAAGCAAAATAGGAACAGGAATTTCGGAGGTTGTTGTGAATCGAGTTAAATGGGTCTTGCTTGGTGTAACTTCACTGGCAGCAGTGGCGCTTGCGGCTGAACACATACTTTTTCAAACGGCGGGAACTTCCGCATTTGGATACGTAAAGGATATTAACAATCTTCGTCAGGTCAGCAAAGTTCTTCAGGATTACGAGCTGTTTGTAATCTATAATCAACAAAACTCCAAAGATGATCTGTATCTTGTCGATACCAACTTGAAAACAAAATACTCACTGGATGTCGATGGCATCACCGGAAAACTGAAAATGAATGCGCGAACCGGCGATAATTTGCAGACGCAGCTTTGGGAAAAAGCCGAGGATGCGACTTCCGTGAATTTCGATCACCAATTCGGGTTGGTGACCACAGGGCTTTCCCAATGCTGTGGAGCGAATACGGGCTATCGCATTTACGATGTTAAATCAGGATACATGATTATTTCATTCAACTCATTTTCAGAGAACCCACAGGTGCAGCATCCCTTTGTCCTGGATGTGCCTAATTCACAAATGCCGCAAAGATATATTGGTGTGATCAGTGCTGATAGTACCAGAGATCAGGATTTTGGTGCGCCAGATGCTGGCAAGGTGAAGACTGCTTTGGTGAAAATGGGAATTGTAAATAAATTTTATCAGCGCTTGCAAATTGATATGACCGTGGCCAATGGATATGCGCCAAGTGTCTTGGCGGTGACGATGGAGAGAAATCCCAATGTGACTGACAGCGATAAGATTGAGATATCCCGCGATGTCGCAACGCTTTGGAATATTGATGGTGGCGCAGATGTAACCAAGGTCGAGGGAGTGCAAATTAAGATTATTTTGAATGGTGGCTTGGGGGATAAAACTGTGATTATTCCTGTTGTGAAGGATCGCTTAAGTCTAGATCAAGCAACAGTCCCTGAGGGAGTGAGTTTAAAAGCTCAATCCAATTAGCTTAGCGGTCGCGACTTCAGTTTTGGCGTCATAGGAGTCAAGGCAAAGATGAGCAAAAACTTGCACCATCGGAGGGGTTAACGCAAGGCTCCTAAATTGAATAAACGACATAGCTAAGATATGAATTTGGCATGTCTTTTGTTCATCTTCACGTTCACTCAGAATACTCTCTTTTGGAAGCTGCCTGTCGCGTAAAAGCCATCGCTAAAAAAGCGGCGGCAATGAATATGCCGGCAGTGGCTTTGACCGACAACGGTAACATGTTTGGTGCCGTTGAATTTTACTTTGCTTGTAAAGACAACAACGTCAAACCCCTTCTGGGTTTGGATGCGTATCTTGCTCCGGGTTCTCGATTGGAAAAAAAGCAAGATCGCGATCAAGTGGCTCAAGGTCCGCGGCGCCTGGTTTTTCTGGCGCAAAATCAAAAAGGTTACCAGAATCTTTGCAAGCTTTCGACTATCGGTTATCAGGAGGGTTTTTACTGGAAGCCTCGTATCGACTACGAAGTGATCAAGGAATACAATTCTGATTTGATTTGTCTGACGGGTGGCTTGCGTGGAGAAGTTGCTGAAGCCTTTATGAAAGAAGGCGCAGACGCTGCTCTTGCGAAAATTCGACAATTGAAAGAAATCTTTGATGATCGCCTGTATTTGGAAATGTGCCGCACCGGCGTTCCAGAGTGGGATCAGATTAATCCGTTCTTGCTGGAAGCTTCGAAAATCACAGGCGTGCCTGTTGTGGCAAGTAACGATGTTCACTACATGACTCAGGATGATCAGATCGCCCAAGAGGTATTGATCTGTATCGGCACCAATAAAACTTTGAGTGATGAAGGTCGTTTCCGGTTGGGAACAGACGAATTCTATTTGAAAAAACCAGAGCAGATGGTGGAATTGTTCTCTGATATTCCAGAGGCCATCAGCAATACTTTGCAAATCGTCGAACGTTGCGATGTGAAGTTCAAGCTTAAAGACGATACGGGTAAGCCGATTTATCACTTGCCGACATTTCCGACCGATGAAGGTGTGACTTTGAAAGAAGACATCGCCCGTCGTTCAAAGGAAGGACTGTTGCTTCGTTTTGAAGAAGCCGCTGAACGTGGCGAACCGGTTCCTGAAGAGAAAAAACCGGAATACTACACTCGCCTTGATTATGAACTTGGTATTATCGATCGCATGGGCTTCAACGGTTATTTCCTGATCGTTCAGGACTTTATCGGTTGGGCCAAGGATCATGATATTCCGGTAGGGCCGGGTCGGGGATCCGGTGCGGGCTCCCTGGTTGCTTATGTTTTAAAAATTACGGATTTGGATCCGCTTCCAAACTTCCTGCTGTTCGAGCGTTTCCTGAATCCAGAACGTATCTCCATGCCCGACTTCGATATCGACTTCTGTCAGGATCGTCGTCAGGAAGTGATTCGTTATGTGACCGAGAAATACGGTCAGGCTTCGGTTTCTCAGATCATCACCTATGGTAAATTGCAAACTCGTGCGGCACTGAAAGACGTGGGCCGTGTGTTGGGAATGCTGTTCGCTGAAGTGGATCAAGTAACAAAATTGATTCCAGATAAACTGGGTATCAGTCTGAAAGAGTCTTTGGAGATGGAGCCCCGACTTACAGAGATGATGGAGATGAATCCCACTGTAGCGACTTTGATCGACCTTGCCCAACGTGTGGAAGGTATGGTTCGAAACGCAGGTATCCATGCGGCCGGTGTTATCATCGGTGATGGTCAGTTGGTGAAGCATGCGCCGCTTTACAAGGGTGCTGATGGCGAGCAAGTCGTTCAATACGACATGAAGCATGCCGAAAAAATCGGTTTGATTAAGTTCGACTTCCTGGGTTTGAAGACCCTGACTCATATCAACATGGCCCTGAAGCTGATAAAAAAGAATCGTGGCAAAGTGATTACTTCGCGCCTGATTCCAATGACGGATCCGGCCACTTTCGAAATGATGTCACGGGGTGATACCGCCGGCGTGTTCCAGTTCGAGGGTGAGGGCATCACCGATGCCACCCGTAAGATTCGTCCGTCCAGTTTTGCTGATATTACTGCGATCACGTCATTGTACCGTCCCGGTCCGATGGCAAATATTCCAGACTTTACAGATCGTAAACATGGCAAAGCGCCGGTGGAATACTTGCTGGAAGATACCAAAGAGGTTCTATCTGAAACCTACGGTATCATGGTCTATCAGGAACAGGTTATGGGTATCGCCTCCAAGATTGCGGGTTACTCCCTGGGTGAAGCCGATATGCTTCGTCGTGCGATGGGTAAAAAGATCAAAGAGGAGATGGATCAACATCGCGAACGTTTCATGAAAGGTGCCATCGAAAGAGGTCACAACAAAGAGCGTTCTTCCGAGTTGTTTGATTTGATGTATAAGTTTGCGGATTACGGTTTCAATAAATCCCACGCCGCTGCTTACTCTGTCGTTACGTTGCAGACAGCATGGTTGAAGTGCCATTATCCTGTTGAATTCTTTGCAGCACTTCTTTCCACCGAGTTGTCTGATACTGAAAAGATCGTAAAGTACTCGAAGGACGCCGCAAAACGCGGAATCACGGTGAAGTCTCCCCATGTTAATTTCTCTGAGTACTTCTTTGGAGCTCATGGTGAAGAAGTTTACTTCGGTCTGGGTGGTATTAAGGGCGTCGGGCAAAATGCGGTTGAAGCCATTGTTGAAGCGCGTGAAAACATGCCAGACAAAAAGTTCAACACCCTGGATGAATTCTTCAACGCCATTGATTTACGACGTGTGAATAAAAAAGTAATTGAATGTCTAATCAAGGCGGGTGCTTTCGAGGGATTTGGGGCACATCGTGCTCAATTGATCGCTGGCTATCAGAAATTCCTGGATCGTGCTCAAGGTTTGCAAAAAGACCGCGAGTTAGGGCAGTCCTCTTTGTTTGATTTGGGGCCTTCAGCCGAGACTGTAGTTAAACTTGAAGAGGTAAAGCCATGGAGTCGTACTGCGACCCTGGCTTATGAAAAAGAAGTCCTGGGTTTTTATCTGAGTGATCATCCGTTAAAAGGTTTCGATACTCTTTCAGAGATTTTTACGACATGTAAGGTGATTGATTTGCCAGCACAGATGCCGGCACATGGCTCCCCAGAGTGGGAAGCCATGCAGGCTGCTAAAAAAGACTGGAAGAACCGCGATGCCGCTAAAAAACGTGTGATCGTGGCCGGTCTCATTACCGAACTGCGTGAGCTGATTACTAAAAAAGGAACTCGCATGGCATTCGGTAAGATCGAGGATCTGACCGGGGCTGTGGAGTTGGTGATTTTCCCGGATGCCTTTGCCAAGAATGGGGAACTGCTAAAGGACGAGCGACCAATGCTGATCGGTGGCGGCCTTGAGGTCGAGGAAGGTGTTGCCAAGATTATGGTGGACTCGGTCTCTCCCCTTGAAGATATACTTAAAAAAACCAAGCGCATGGTCTTTAGGCTGGATCGCATTCCATATGAAGATTATGGGCGACTGAATTCCCTGATGAAGGATAATCCCGGTCCAACGGCAGTAAGTCTGGAAATTGATATACCCGACGTCCGTCGCCGTGTGATGATGGAGGTAGGCGATATATCCGGAGTCAGCGTCAGCAATGAGTTCTTTGAGGGCGTCCACTCGTTGTTTGGACGAACGGATTTTATTGAATTGAGGTAAGAACAATGCGTTTTGCAACTTTGATGGTTTTCTTCTTGATGTTTTCTTCCGCGGCATTGGCGCAACAGGCTGAGTTGTTAGAGCGAAACTTTGCCGGCACTTCCAAACAAACCACGCCTCAGGCAGCAAAAGCTGATATTCAAAATCAGGCAGCTCAAAAAATTTCCGAAGAGGTCATAAAGGATCTTATCGGGGAAGAGCGCTATACAAAAAATAAATCATTGATCGCCAATAAAGTGATCAAGCTTTCGCCGCGTTATATTCCCTTTGTAAAGCCGTCACCGATCTCCCAAGAGGGTGAAGAATTCAAAATGACAGTGAATATGAAAGTTTCGCTGACTGACTTGAAACAACTTCTGCAAGTAAATTCCCTATTGAACGAAAACGACACGATTCCGGTGGTTTTACCAGTGATCAGTTTCGTGGATCGTGTGGAAGGTCGAAGTTTTCGTTGGTGGCAACCATCAAGTGATAAGAATCAAAGCTTCCTGGTAAAACAAAATCGCACTCTGGAAGAGGCACTGCGTGGTTCATTCTTAAAGAACGGGTTCTATGTGATCAAGCCGGTTGAATCCGGTTTGGGGGTGAATGTCCCTGGCAGTTATCAAAATGAAAGAGTTGCCGGAGATGATGCACAATTTTTCGCACAGTATTTCAATGCACCGGTTTTGATCGACGGTCAGGTTTATCTTAGCAAGGCAGATAAGGGTAACGGCTTTAAAATTGAGGTTCGCATGACTGCAGTTCAGGTCAGCAACGCGCGCCCTATAGCGGATGTTTCGCGCCGTTACGACGTGCAGGGATCATTCGATGGTGCAGTTGATAAAAAAATCCGCGAGGTGGCGGAGACAGTTTCCAGCGATCTTTCCTCTCAGGTTTTTGAAGCTTGGCAACGGGGTTCAGTGGGGACCTCGGTTATTCGCGTGACGGTGACTGGCAAGCATACGCTGCCATCAATGGAGGCGTTAAAAGAGCGCATTCGGTCCCAGTTAACTCAGGTTAAAAATATTCGCGAACGTCTGGTGAGTTCTGATTCGGTCAGTTTTGAAGTTGATACAGCAGTTTCAGCCAATGAACTTGCGACCAAACTTGAAGCTTTGGACGTCAATGGTAAGAAACTTGTGAAAGTTTCTGAAGACCGGGAAGAGATCGTTTTAAGACTGGCGCAATAAGGAGGCTCTGGTGAGATTGCTTTTGGCTTTGACAGTTGTGATGTCCATGGTGGGATGTATGACTGTAAATCGGTCCGGAGGACCGCAACGCGATGTTCGTGATGAGAATCAAGTTTCCTTCAAGAACGATTCCGCACCAAGAAAACGCCTGATGATTTTGCCGTTTTTGGATTCATCTGAAAAACGCCCGCAAAGTGTTCGCGATCGTGCGCGCACGGCATTTATTGCTGATCTAAATCGTTCCGGCGAATTGATCGCTTTGGATAGTCGTGAATTAAATCTGGATTTAACAAAAATGATGGACCCCGCTGGTGGTTATAAGTTGGCTGAAGTGGCCAAAGCTGCCAATGCTCTGGGGGTCAATGCCGTCCTGGAAGGGCGTGTGTTGGACGTTCGTGTAAAAAGAAGCGCGGATAATGTCGGTGTAGTTCGACAGTTGACGACGGGTTTCGAAGTCGTGGCGCAAGTGCGCGTTGTCACCGCTCGTGGTGGTCAGGAAATTTTTAACACTATTAAAACGGTGACCTTAAAAGACCAGGGTGTGCGTGTTGGCGAGCGCGTAGAGTCTGACAAGTTTTTGCAAAATAATCCGGACATGATTGAAGTCATTGTTAAAGATGCCTTTTTGGATTTTTCCCCACAGGTTCTAACAGCGCTGGAGAAAATTTCCTGGGAAGGAAGAATTGCGGCAATACAGGGTGATCGCATTTATTTGAATGTTGGCAAAATCTCTGGCCTGGAAATGGGTGACCTTTTGAAGGTCATTGAAGAGGGTGATGATATTTATGACCCCGAGAGTGGGACGCATATTGGTCGTGCTCCAGGACGCCTTAAGGGAACTCTTGAAGTTATCTCCTACTTCGGAACTGATGGCGCAATTGCAATAATCCATAGCGGCTCCGGCTTCAAAGAAAACGACCGCATCGAGCTCTATTAATTTCTGTATTTACAAATTGAATCAGGATAAGATTAAGGCGTGAAAACTATTTTTGCGCTTTGCCTTATTAGTTTGTTTTCTTCAGTCTCATTTGCGAAAGACTGGAAGGTTGCTGTTCTTTATTGGAGTATGAAAATCGAAGGCCAGGTAGCTATGCGCAAGGGCCTTGAAGAACAGATTCAAAAATTCAACACCGAAAACAAAGGCAAAAACTCTGTCACTCTGGTTCCCTATGTAGCTGGAGAAGGCCGAAAAGGAATTGAAAATCAGGCGACGCAAATGCAGCAGGTGTTAAAGGATAAGCCTGATGCTATCGTGATCCAGCCGACAGACAATTCAGCTTTGGCAGCGGGCCTTGAAGAGGCTAACGCACTAAAGATTCCGGTTATCGCCTATGATCAATACATTGTGAATGGAGAATTGACGGCTTTCCTGACCAGTGCCAACTATCACGCGGGTCAGGACAACGGCCAATTCATAACGTCTTTATTTAAGCCGGAACAAAGAATCAAAATAGCGGTTTTTGAATATCCGGCGGTGTCTTCCACAACCGAGAGGGTTGATGGTTTTTTTGATTCTTTGCGGGAACAAAATGCCAAGTTTGATGTTGTTGGTGTTTACCAGGCAGTGGATCCTGAGTCGGGAAAGCTAGCGGTTAAAAAGTTTCTTAAGGACTTTCCTGGTAAAGGCAGTGTTGATGTGGTTCTGACCGTTAATGACGGTGGTGGTCTGGAAGTTGTTAAAGAGCTTTTTGCTAAGAAAAGAACTGAAATTCGTCATGTCACCTTTGATGGCGATCCCGAATCTGTCGAAAATATTCGGCAAGGTCGCCTGACAGTTATAAATTCTGCGCAATTCTGCGGAGAATTGGGGCGGGAGACTGCGCGAGCTTTGGTGAAGGTACTTAGTGGAAGTCCTGTTGATCGAAAAATAAGAGTGAATACATTTCCAATCACGAAAAAGAATATTGCAGATTATCCTGGCTGGATGGGGATTCCGAAGCTTCAGACTTCAAAAAAAGTAGACCGACCGGCTCCAAGTATTTTGCCACGCGAAGAGTTTGATCGAAATCAAAAGCGTATCATTCGGATTGGCACGACACCATTGTGTCCCTATATATGTGAAAAGTCTCCCGGTGTTTGGACAGGGTATTTGTTTGAAATATTGGGCGAGGTTTCCAGAAGTCTGGGCGTCGAACTGCGTCTTGAGAACGTGACACCATCGCGCTTAAAACAGGGATTGCAGAATAGGAAACTCGACTACATTATCGCCCCGGAGTATCTGGTGCGTTATATGGATGACATTTTGATAGTAGGGCCTCAGTTAGGCGTAAACTATACGGGAGCCCTGCTGCCAAAAGCAAAGAAAGCGCCGCAAATTTTTGATCCACAGTCTTTGGCGAATCAGAAGATTATTTATTCGGATTTCGGCTTTCAAGATGGTCGCATTGAAAATGAGTTTTCTGGGCAAAAGATCAATAAGTTGTCGGGATCTGACGTTGTGGAGAGAATGTTCCGCATTGTGGCACAAAAACGCATGGATGTGGCTCTAGGGGACTATAATGTTCTTAGGTATTATCTGGTGCGGGATAAGGGGCAGTTTACCCTTCATCCGACCTCAATCACTGGTTTCAGCTTTTTGGTTCTGGTGGGATTAAAGAAAAACCCTCAAGTCCACCTTCTTGGGGATGGTTTGAGTGAGTGGTTTGTGCAATCCCGAAAGAACACTCATCTTCAGGAGATTTTGGGGCGTTACAACCTGGCGGATTGGAATATCCTGGCTCGCGATTAAAATATTGATTTTATAGCGAAAAATACATAATCATAGAGAGTCTGTGAAAGGGCTATCTATGCAAACAACTCTGGTTAAATCACTTTATAGAGAAACTGAAAAACACCTGGATAAAGAAATCCAAATGTCTGGTTGGGTTCGTAAGATCCGTGACCAAAAGAATTTTGGCTTTATTGAGTTGAATGATGGTTCTTTCTTTAAAGGTGTTCAGGTTGTTTTCGACGACAAACTTGCAAACTTTGAAGAGTTGGCCAAGCTTTCTATCGCAAGCTCCATCATCGTCACTGGTAAGGTTGTAAAATCCCAGGGTGCAGGTCAGTCCTTTGAAGTTTTGGCTTCAAAGGTTGAAGTGATTCAAAAAGCCTCTGCAGAATACCCTTTGCAAAACAAACGTCACAGCTTCGAGTACCTGCGCGAGATCGCTCACTTGAGACCTCGTGGTAATACATTCTCTGCGGTCTTCCGCGTGCGTTCTGTGTTGGCCTATGCCATTCATAAGTTCTTCCAGGATCAAAACTTCGTATATGTGAATACGCCCATCATCACGGGTTCTGACGCCGAAGGTGCGGGCGAAATGTTCCGTGTAACGACGTTGAAGCTGGATAACCCGCCGAAAACAGCAGATGGTAAAATTGATACTTCCAAAGATTTTTTCGGCAAAGAAACGAATCTGACGGTGTCAGGTCAGTTGAACGGTGAAACGTTCTGTGCGGCTTTCCGTGATATTTATACTTTTGGTCCCACATTCCGTGCAGAGAACTCAAATACTTCCCGCCATGCGGCTGAGTTCTGGATGATCGAGCCTGAAATCGCATTTGCGGATTTGTCTGCAAATATGGAATTGGCTGAAGACATGATCAAGTACATCATCCGCTATGTGATGGAGCAATGTCCGGAAGAAATGGAATTCTTCAATCAGTTCATCGAAAAAGGTCTGTTCGATAAGTTGAACAACGTATTGAACAATAATTTTGCGCGCGTGACTTACACTGAGGCGATCGACATTCTGAAAAAATCAGGTAAGAAGTTTGAATTCGCGGTGGAGTGGGGTATCGACATGCAATCCGAGCATGAAAGATTCCTGGCTGAAGAGCATTTCAAACGTCCGGTTTTCGTGACGGACTATCCAAAAGAAATCAAAGCGTTCTACATGAAACTGAATGCGGATGGTAAGACAGTTCGTGCGATGGACCTGTTGGCGCCTGGAATCGGCGAAATCATCGGCGGCTCGCAACGTGAAGACAATCTGGAAATCCTTGAATCCCGTATGACGGGTCATGGCCTTCATCTTGAAGACTATTCCTTCTATACAGATCTTCGCAGATACGGCAGCTTTCCACACGCTGGATACGGCTTGGGCTTTGAACGTATGCTTATGTACGTGACAGGCATGACGAACATCCGCGACGTAATTCCATTCCCAAGAACACCAAACAACGCTCTATTCTAAAGAGCGTTGTTGTTCGATAAGAATAACAAGATACCTCCCATAAAATCTTTCGATATGACTCCCGTGGGATCTCCAGATTAGTTTTGCTGATTGGAGGTCCGATGAGGTTTGCCGTTTTGTTTCTGGTTTTGTTTGCCGCGAATAAGTCTTTTGCATCCATCAAATATGTACTAATGATGTCACCGCTGTCCGCTTCAGAGATGCCCTATGAAAAGGCAGATAAGTATTGTGACAAGTTAAAATCTCCCTGCGAGGTCACGAATACGTCAGTGGCTTGCGATGACAAAGTCTTCGAGAAATGGGCTGTGCCGGCCAAAGAGGAACTGGATCATCTGACCACCAAGAAGCATTCCGAGAAGTTCGTGTGGACGAAGTCCAGACTCTTTGCTGTCGGGGATGGCTTGCCGGTGGTCTATCGCTTTTCAAAAGGTGGTTCTTATGGTCCTAGTTTTGGGAAGAATCACAGAGTTCGTTGTATAAAATGGACGACAATCTAACAAGGATCCCGGTGTTGCGCTGAGCCATTTCTTGCGGAACCCCGGGGCAGCAGATAGATTTATCTTTCCAATTATGTGCGGATATAGCGTAGTTGGTAGCGCGCTTCCTTGACATGGAAGAGGTCACTGGTTCAAGTCCAGTTATTCGCACCAAATTTCTTCTTATTTCTTCGGCGCAGTTTTTTGTTTTAACGCCGGCTTTCCGTCGCTTCCAAGAAATTTAATTCCAGGGCTTTTATAGTAGCTGCCTGACGGGAAGGCTGAAAAGCTTGGGATGTCCAAGTTCAAAGTGTAAGCGTCACCTTGTGACAACTTTTGAATAACTGCTGACATCTTTTCAAAATTTTCCGGATCAGTCTTTGGAATATCCACCGTGAAGTGTGTGCTCTTGCCGTTGTGTTTGGTGCCCAGTTTTAACTCCAGGCTTTCCGGGTGATGTTTAACTTCCAATACTTTTATGTCATTTACTTGAGCGGCGATTGCCGGGGTAGTGATCAGGGATAAAGCGAAGATCCAGGTATTCATTTTTACTTCTTCCTTATCGTGTTGCAGGTTGTGATCGTTGTGGGCTTGTCTTTGTAGAGCCTCTGGTAAAACGCATTTGATTTTCAAAAAAGTCGATTGAAGAGGTTTCTTTAAAATCACATTGGTCTTTGCAAAATGGTTCCATACTTTGCCCCAGCAAGCCAGCATAAGGATAAACGAAGTCGCGATAATTGAAATCTGCAATTCCTTTGTTGTAGGCGACAACTCTGCAGCCACGATTGAGCCCTTGTAAAATACTGGCTTCAACGCAGGAACCGCCATTGGCGCCCATGACTAACAAAGTTCCGATGTTGTTTTGTTTTATATAAGAAATCAGTTGGTCCCTAAAGGTGTTATAGTCATGAAACATTCCGTCCGAGGTCTTTTGAAAAGTACGGGTGTTTGTGTAGCCACGCACAGCATCTTTTAAACGATAGTCGGTGGATCCTGACTCTGGTCCCAATAAATACTCGATAAAGACAATCGAGATGCCACTTTCGCGAGCCTTGGCAATCGCAAGAAGTTGCTGTTTGTGAAGCTCTTCCAGCTTGATTTGATTTTCTGGCTTTTTATGAGTTCCCGTGCGCTCTTTGAAGAATGATTGCATGTCGATGATAAATAATGCCGAATTACCAGCGTTCTCTGAACATGCTTCATGGGAGGTAGCTAGGGAAACAGAGCTGATTAAAAATATCAAAAGAAACGAACTCAAGACTGACTTCATCTCTCTATATATCGGCTACTTGAACAACTGTCTTTAAGCTGGACCCTGGTCTATTGTTTTCAACTAAGGTCTGCGCACCATGCGACCGTAGACGATGAAGGCACAAATCGCTGCTGTAACCAGCCAATAAATAATCGGTTGCATTGAATTGTCCCCTGAAAAGAAATGCAACAAGCAAAACGTCAGCATCTCCAGACCGATAATGCCTGCGGCAATCGGCACAAACTGAGTGTAGCGTTTGGTCATTGCCGGTATTACTAAAGCCAGGGCGCAAAGAATTTCAACGACAGCTAATGCGATCCAAATCGAAGGTTCAATTAAGACCAGGGACGGCATTGTTTCAGCTGGCGAGTGTGAGAATTTCCAAAGTGCGCCGATGCCGGTGTGTATTGCTAATAGGATTTGTAACACCCAAAGAGTTAGATTCATAAATCCTCCGATGCTTAAAGCCTAAAGCAAAAAGGCACTGAGTTCAATCAGTGCCTTTTTGCTTACATTTGGTTCAAATGTCTTGGGGGATGTATACTATTGGCAAAGACCGTCTGCAACGATACCGCGATCGGCATTGCCGCCGGACCATTCATGACATTTGCCATCGCTGAGGCGTTGATAAGTGTTTCCGCCGCAAAACTTATCAGAAACGATGCCGCGGTCAGTATCACTATCGCTCCAAATATGACAATTTCCATCACTCAGCCACTGATAAGAATCGCCATCACTCAGCCACGTGTTCGTTGTTCCAGCAAAAGCCGTGGATACGGATAGAACCAATAGAAATGTAGCTACAAAACCTCTCATCTTCATAAATACTCCTTTTTTTATTGCTATGCTTTATTCAGCAAGATGCAAACCAACCTCAAATCGTACTATTTGCTTAAGACCTGTAAATAGCATGAACGGGGCTCAATTTTGTTATCCAGGAAACTTGATGTTGCCTTTGGCGGGGGTCGGATATTCAATTTATCCTTGGGGGCAAGATGATAGATTTTTATACAGCAGCAACACCTAATGGCCATAAAGTCGCGATCATGCTTGAAGAGCTGGGGGTTCCCTATCTCAAACATATTATTGATCTAAAATCAGGGGAGCAAAAAAAGCCCGAGTTTTTGGCGATGAATCCCAACGGGCGCATTCCCGTGATCGTTGATCACACTCCCAAAGGGGATTTGCCGGTTTTCGAGAGTGCGGCGATTCTTTATTATCTCTCTGAAAAATATAATGGGAAATTCTTCGGTTCTAATTTGCAGGAGCGCACATCTGCGATGCAGTGGATGATGTTTCAAATGTCAGGTGTGGGCCCTAATTTCGGGAATCTTTATTACGGTAAGAACTCAATGAATCCCCAAGTGCCGGCATTTGTTGAACGCTTCGAAAAAGAAAGCCGCCGTATCATTGGTGTTTTGGAGTTGGCTTTGGAAAAGTCAGAATACCTGGCGGGTAGTCACTATACGATTGCCGATATGACGACCTACCCTTGGATCGCAGCGAAGCTGCAAATGGCCCCAGAGATGTTTTCTGAGGCCCCGAAGGTTAAGCAGTGGGCTCAGAAGATTTCGGAGCGTCCTGCGGTTCAGAAGGCGATGGCTTAAGGCCTTTAAAATCCCACAACTCATGGTCCATCATTTGGCTGGGTTTCACATTGCCCATTGCCGTTTGGATGGACGCGTAGATGTTGGGAATTTCTTTTTCCAAATCACGCACCAGTTTCTTGATGCGCACGCGCTTTAGGCCGTCCTGGGAGCCGCAAAGGTTGCAGGGGATTACTGGGAAGGCCCAGGCTGCGGCAAGTTCTTCGATATCGCGCTCAGACACATAAGCCAAAGGACGAATCAAAATATTACGACCGTCATCAGAGCGTAGTTTTGCTGGCATTGCAGCGGTCGTGCCCACATAAAACAAATTCAACAGCGCCGTGTGAACAACGTCATCACGGTGATGACCCAGGGCCATTTTAGAGAATCCCAAATTGTGGGCGTAGTCATAAAGAACCGCACGACGAAGACGAGAACATAAAGAGCAATAAGTATTGCCTTTGATTTTCTCTTTAACGATCGAGTAGGTGTCTTTTTCAATAACGTGAAGTTTGACACCGATCGATGCCACCCAAGCTTCAAACTTTGAAGAGTCGAAGCCCGGTTGTTTTTGATCCAGAATCGCAGCTTCCACCTGGAAACTGCGCTCAGAGCGGCGTTGAATTTCTGTCAGAAGTGCCAGTAAAACACTGGAATCCTTACCGCCAGAAACGCAAACCATCAGTTTGTCGCCGTCTTCGATCATGTTGAAATCGTTCAAGGCCTGAACGATTTGCTTGCGAATTTTAATTGCGAGCGGGTGCTCAAAGTTTAGAGATGTCATCGGGGGTATTTTTAGTCGAAATCTCGATGACTTGTCGAGCTAATTTAATACCCGCCGACGTCAGTTCTGCAATACCCCGCGTATAAACCTTATCTCCAATGCTGTATTGGGAGCTATAGTGGTCGATAAAGTAAATAATTTTCAGTTCCACCCAATTATCATTGGCATCAGACACATAGGCCCAAGGGGCCGGAATGCCACGCACCTCGCCAATGCCGGCCACGATCTTTTCCAGAATCTGTTTGGCCAATTCGATATTCTCGCCGTAAGCCAGGCGGAAAATCTGACGACGCAAAATAGGGTTGTCTGGCGGGGAGAAGTTAGAAATCTGCGCATTCGCCATAAAACGATTCGAGAAGGTGATGATCTCGTCAGAAAAGCCCACCAGAGTGGTCGATCTCCAAGAGATCTCCTTCACCTGTCCGGTGGCTTTCTGAATACCACTGGTGATTTCCAGCCAATCGCCAATTTCAAAATTGCGATCCAGCTGCAATGAAATCCCCGCAAAAAGATTGCCCAAGGTGTCTTGCAATGCCAAACCCAGAATAACGGAAGCCGCCGCCGAAGTTGCCAGCAATGGCCCCAACTCCAATCCAAAGATGCGATTGATGCCCCAGAACAGAAGGACGATGGACATGAGCAGTGAAAAAATATTTACAAGGAGCAACGGTACACCGTGCTTCATCGAACCTAGAAAAAGGTACTGAAGCACCATCAGGCGCGTGGTTTTAACAAATACGATGTTGGCCCAGATAAATGTTAACAACGCAAAGTACGGTGTGAAACGGTTGAAGCTTGCTAGCTGAGCTTCAGAACTTTGCATAAAAATAAACAGCACAAACAAAAAGCTCAGAATAACAAAATGGCGAATCAAAATACGGAAGTGATTGCGGATACTTTTGTGTCGCTCTTCACTCACTTCTTTTAAAAAGAATTTATAAAACAGCCAGGAAATTGCGAGCAAACATCCAATCAGAATGAAGCCTTCCAGTTGAAGAATGTCGTACAGTACCTGAATTTTGATGAACTTCTCTGCCATGCATTCCCCACCGTCGTTAACCATTAGTATAGTGACTAATTTTTAGTCTAGTCGAGGGAAAATTTTTTGTCGAAAACGGTTAGGCAGCTGCGTCGATAAACCGATAAGTTTCACATGAGAAACTTAGTATTATCCTTAAGCGCATCCGTTTTTTTAGCTGCTTGTGGGCAACAACTTCCTGTTGCTATTGATGATATGGCATCTCAGACCGTTTCAGACATTGCTTGTAAAGATCAAAAGCTGGAAGAAAAACTCTACGACGGTTTAAAAAGTTATTTAATCGAACAAAAAACAATTCCCACTGCGGAAGAGTTGAAGTCCGCGATGAAAATCCACGTGGATAAACTATCCAAAAAGAATCCGCGTATGACGGCCGCACAAACGGCTCAGGTTCAAAAGGATCTGGATGGTTTGGTGGACTCCTTGCTGGCAGAAGCACCGCAAGGCGAGCGTGTGGAAAACTCTGACCAATTACTGATTTTACTTTCAGCGATTGATGTGGGTGATCGCTCGACAACTTTTCGTAACTATATGCAGGATCGCGTGCGCGCGAATTTCAATCAGCTTTCAACAACAGTCAGAGCTATGGATTTGAACTGCCCCGAAGATTCAGGTACGGGTTCAGGTTCAAATAATGCATCTGGAACTGATCCGGTTCAGCCTACAACTCCAGAGATTGAAGTTAATTCAGATTTTGAGTATCACAAAAAGCAAGCCGTTGCTGCCGGAGTGCCTTTGGCGGTATTTGGTGAGCGTTGGGCTTTAGCGACAGCTTACCAGTCATGTAACAGTGTGAAGATCCCAGCTTTGGATGACAGTGTTGGCGATATTCAAGGTATTGCCATTACGGGCAAGCACTCTGACGGTGTTGGTAACAAGCGCATGATCGCCAGTCTTTCAAAAGTTCAGACGACGCATCCCTATTTAAAAGAAGAATCCAATTATCCTTCGAGCTGCTTTAACGTACGCCAGAATCCGCTGATCTATGATTACGGTGGCAAGCCTTACGCAACAACAGCCTCAAGTTCTCCCATTAATTTCTTTAAAAACAGCGGCAGCGGTACCAGTGTTCTGGGTATTGATTGCTCTGCTTATGTATATTCATCAATGGCCACCGTGGGTTTACGTGTAAAAGAAGGTCGTGCCTTGAAAGGATCGGATTCCTGGGCATGGGGATCCACGGCATTTGTGGAGCCTGCGAAAAATGGACTGACTTGTTTAAGCAAAATCACGGTGACCCCAGATATGAGTTTGAAGGCGGGTGATATCGTGGCAGTTCCAGGTCACGTCTTGTTGGTCGATAAGGTGGGTGCCGATCCATTTGGTATCGCCAATGCCAGAACGACTAGTGACTGCAGTAAAATCACATCAGAGGACTTTGACTTCTCGGTGGCGCAAAGCTCCCCAAGTAAAGAGGGCGTGGGAATCAATCACTCTGTGGCTAAAGACTATCTACCGACCAGTGAAAAGATGAAGGCGGGCCTGCAAAAGTATGCTTACTATGCATGCCTAGCGAAGATTAATGCGAAAAACTACACACCGAACTTGGGTACTTTGTCGGTGATTCGCCACAAGGGTACATCAGCTTGTATGGATAAACGGGTGGTATTGGCTCAGGAAAGCTGCATCCAATCCTGCTCCTCCAGTGTATTTACTCGGTAATTTCCCTGAAAAAAGGAAATGGTTCACGAGGGCTCCACATGTTGGGGCCCTTTTAAATTATAAAAGAGAAATATCCGAAGCAATCCTTTGTTTTAAGCTTTGGGTGGGCTATAACGGCCCCCATGAAAACACTGTCTATCCTGGTTTCTATTCTAGTTACAGTTTCTGGCGGTTTAGCCCATTCAGCATCAGACTCTTATTGCGACGATATTACGAGATTGGATCACCTGCCTCGTTTGAATTCAGAGCAATTCAAAAATTTCTTTATTGATGGCACCAAGGTCGATCGCATCGTGATCTCCAAAGATCGCAAAAAACTCTATGCTTTGCGCTCAGATGTTGTTCTGAAAATCTATGATGTGGCATTTGGTGGAGCGCCTTATGGGCACAAGCAGTTCGAGGGCGATAACAAAACGCCAGAAGGCACATACACGATTGACTCCAAGAATCCGGAGAGCTTGTTTTACCGTGGACTCCATATTAGTTACCCCAATAAAGCGGATCGCGCCTATGCAAAGTCCAAAGGTAAATCAGCTGGCGGCGATATTATGATTCATGGGTTCCCAAATGACCCAACGAAGAATGCCTTGGTGACTGCAGTCCATCCATTTTACAACTGGACCTCGGGTTGTATTGCGGTGACGAATCTGGAGATTGAACAACTTTATATGATGACTGGTAAAGGTACGACGGTTGAAATCTGCAAAATGAGTGCGCCGCCGCAAACACCATATCCGGTTCCGCCACCTCAGGACCCGAATCCACCAGCTGAAGATGTGGAACAATAGGTTCCCTAAGAAGCTCCCCATGGGAGCTTTTTTTTATGTCAAAAATAGTCCAGTAATCGAAGGAATTCTTCGAGAATCTGAGGATATCCCATAACATAATACAAAGCGTGAATCATTTTGGCACAAGGATCTAGGTCGAGCAACCTCAGGTTCTTGTTAAGTAATTACCGTGATGTACCGAAAAGAACCACAACTATGAGGTCGTTATGAGATTGAAATTGAAGCCGATGTCAGCCATCAAAACACTTGCAGCCAGTGCATCCATATTTACATTTTGTATGGCGCCGGTAGCACAAGGTGCAGCAGCGGCAAATCAAAAGCAATTGGTTAACCAGTTTTTGAAAGAGACGAAAATCTCCACTCAAAAACAAACTGTCGGCCAATTCTGGCAACGTGTTCGTCACGTTTTCCCCAAGCAATCGCAAAATCAAATGGATCAATGGGTGCGCATCAATGGTGATCAACCAATGCCTACTGTTGAAGCGACAAGCTTTAAGGGACCGGATGGTAAAGAGCAAATTCGTTTGAACTTGTTGTCCAGCGACGGCAAGACGATGACATTGACTTTCACTGGTGACGAAGACCGTTTTGTTAAGGTCAACTCTGTGTATTTGTCTGAAAAAGACGTTCGCAGATATAAAAACCTTGATCCAATCGTGGCTAAGCTTGCCAAAGACCCAATGATCAAAAAATCATTGCAGGTTCCGGTTGTGAATACTGCGAAAACCGTGAAGACTTCCAAATTCACAACTCAAAAAAGATTCCTAAAAGGTCGCGAGATCGCGAAACTTCCAACTCTTCGTGCGCAAGTGGATTATTTGCTTCGCATGAGAGCTGCATCTGAAGTAGCGGATAAAGTGTTTACTTCTGGTGGTAAAAAAGGTGCGATGAACGAGATTCTGAATCATCAGGATCCAGTTCAATATGTATGGAGCTTGATGATTCCAGATGTAAATGCAGCGACGGGGCCTTGTGTGGCTTCCGGTTGGATTGCTTCATATCATCAAAACTCTTGTGCTCGTGCTGATATGGGTCGTGATACTTTGATTGCAAAAGCTCGTGAGCTTCCATTTAATGAGACAATTAAAGCGAAAGTTGAGTCTTGTGCTAATTCGGGTGGTTTGCCATGTAATCCAATGATCTTCGGTTTTGAAGATAACAACGGCACACCTCATTGTATTACGAAGTCTGTGAAAACAGCGACTCGTCAATGTAATGAAAGAGCTCCGTTGTCGACAGCAGGTAAAGAAAAAATTATCCAATCTATCGTGGCTGCAAAGGGTAAAGACGGTTCACTTTGTAAGTTGAATGGTGAATCGACAGTATCTCAGTCTTGCTTGGATGCTCTTGATAACTATACTGATGGTCTAAGACAGCATTATTCCAATGCAGCTGAGTTCTGTACAAGTGGTACGGTTAAAACGCCTGAAGACAAAGCTTCATGGGTTACTCGTTCAGATATTAAAGGTGACCAAGCTCAGGCTTGTGATGCTTTGAGAGATCGTTACTTCGGCCTTGCTGCATTGGTTGACCAGGGTCCACCAATTACAATCGCTCCTCCGCCAATCAAAGAGGACAACTGTGCTAAGGAAACTCCGGGCACAAAAATGAATGCAAATGGACAGTGTGTTTGTGAATCTACGAATGCGCCTCCAACGGATTCTCAGTCTCAACAAATTGGTGAAGATATCAAAAAAGAGTGCGTGGCAGCTGTCGGTGTTGCTGGTGCTGGTGAAAAAGTAGCTAAAGAAGAAGAATGCTCTGAGTGGAGCTGGTGTAAAAAGAAAGCCCTTTATATCGGTGTCGGTGTGGGCTTGACGCTTCTACTTGCTGGTCTTCTGTTGTTGAAAAAAGACAAGAAGAAAGACAAAAAAGATCCAGAGTATGAAACTCCGGCTCCAGGACCAGAACCTACAAATCCAACGACGTGTGTGGCTCCAAATACACTAGTCAACGGTGTTTGTACTCCTCCAGGATCTGTGATCGAAACTCCGGAACCGAATCCAGAGACTCCGACGTGTGACGCTCCGAATACGATCGTCAACGGAGTATGTACTCCACCGGTGATCGTACTTCCTGAACCTCCTCCATCAGAAGGTGGAACGACGGATGGAACAGTGATCAACGGCGGCGTACGCTAGAAGTCACATGACTTTTAATCACGAAATCGACAAACAAGAAAATCCACAGCGGGCTCCTCGGAAACGAGAAGCCCCTGTGCCTTTAAGGGGTCCGTCAAAGGACCTTTTTAAGTCTTCGAAGAGTATGGGGTTTGTCGGTACGGGATTTCAAGGTGGACCTTCCCGTAAACGCAAAGGTTATCGCCTGGCTTTGTGGTCGTTGCTGGCTTCATTCGTGGATTTTCTAATTTTGATTGCTATCAGCTGTGCTTTTCTAATCGTGTTTTCAGTCTTGATGAAAACATCCGCAAGCGGCGTTTTGAAAATGCTCTTTCATTCTGAATCGCAAATTATGTTACTGGCTGAAATCTTTGCGGTTAGTAGCTGGGTGTATTTGATTTCCATGCGTGCCTTTATGGGCTCCAGCATTGGCGAGTGGGCTTGTAATATTCGACTGGGCAAACCCCACGAACGATTGGAATCCCGCTATATCCTGCGGGTTTTAGCGCGAACCACATTGATTGTTCTGACTGGGGTGATCGTACTGCCAGCTTTATCCCTGATTTTGGGCGGCGATCTGCCAGGTAAGATCAGCGGTCTTCGTCTATTTTCTTTGAAGTAATCCTAAAACTTCATAGTGATGCGTCTGCGGGAATTGATCCAGTATCGCAAGCTCAGTTAATTCATAACCAAACGACTGCAGTCGCTGCATATCAATCGCCATGGATTCCGGGAAGCATGACATATAAATAAAAAACGGCGGCCTTTGTTCGGCCTTTAAGGACTCTAGCGGATTCAAAAATCCCATCAATCCTGAGCGCGGCGGATTGGCCAGAACACCATCAAACTGCGAAAAATCCTGCAGAATCTTTTTTTGAAAATCCCCACGGTAAATGGTTAATTTATCTGCATGCTTTTGTAGTTCGGAAGGTAACATAAGAACTGTTTTCTCCAGACCTTCCAAAGACAACGCATCGATTTCACAAGCTAGAACTGATTTTGCCGTCGCCAGTGCTGGCAAAGTCAAATTCCCAATACCGGAGCCGAACTCAATGATACGAGCTTCCGGATGTTGTCCTACCCATGCTGATATTTTATCCGCAATAAACGTATTTGCTTTCAGACTTGGCTGAGTGAAGCTCGCAACGTGACAGAAGAGATCGACTGGAACCTTATTCATCCAAGTCGTAAACCACTTGTTAAGCTCTGGATCTTTTAGTTTGAATTCGCTGCCATTCCAAACCGGAATCTTGCGGCGTTGACCGATCTCGACGAAAGTTTTTTCCTGTAGCTCGCGCAAAATGTTTTGCTCATCCAACAGTGATTTAATATCGATATTTGCAAAATCCAGCCAGACTCCGCGCTCGCCACGGGGGCCTACGCGCAGACGAATGGAGCCTTTAGTGAAGGGCCACTTGATCTTGCGAAACTCCGTATACCATTTTTGCAGTTCCGGTGACAGTTGGGCACAAACCTCAATGTCGACGATTTCCCGTGAGTTCTTACCATAAAGCCCCAGGCGTCCATCCTGAAGGCTGAAATCCAGGCGGTCTCTTAGGTAGGCCGCACCGGCGGAAAGAAAGTCGATATGCTTTGGAGTTTGAATTCCGTGATTGCCTAAAAGTGCGCGCAATTCTGAAACTTTGGATTCGGCTTGTTTGCCATAGGGGATATCCAGCAACTGGCAGCCAGAGCAGGTCTTTTCATAAGGGCAAAGGATGAGTGTTTCAGGATCTATTGCAGTCATTTAGAACGGGGGCCAGGCTCCATTTTGTATATGCAGCTGGCAGCATCTTTAGTCACGCCATCTTCATAGTGTAAGTCGCGCTCAGTATACCCCAGAGTCACGTGCGGGAAAAACAATTCCGCTTTAAATTCACCGGATTTACCACCTTTTTGAAGATATAACTCTTCGATGGACTTGCGAATCTGGAAAAGGGCTTCGGATTCCACCACCACGAAATACGTGGTTTCCTCTTTTCCATTCATTTTAAGCTGGCCTTGCCCCAAACACAGGGGGCGATAGGGGCTTTTTTGGATCTGTAACTTTTCGGCGATGTTGTGAATATCTTGCATTCTTAGATGGCGGCTTAATACCTTATCGTACTCAACCGGGGTGATCACGGTGATGTGAACCTCGCCGCGATTCTTCAATGATTTTTGCAGTCTGGATTCCAGTTGCCGCAAAATGGGTTGGTAACCTTCATAAGGCAAATTCATCGCCAGATAGTTTTTAAATGATCCAGTTCCAACGTGAGGAATAAATGCCGCCGGAGTGTAGACTTCGTCGGTATAGACAAGTTCTGGCATCGAAGAGGGCGTTCTAAGAGTCGTGCAGGAACTTAGCGAAAGCATAATGAAAACCCATTGAATTGCGCGCACAAGCATCCCCCTAAGGTATTTGACTTACTGAGCGTTGTACTTCTAGCCTACAGTCATCTATGAAAAAAGTAAAAGTGCTACTTGGAAATCTTTTGTGCTTATTCGTCTTCACTGCTTATGGTGAAACACCCGTGGGGAACTTCGTAAACACTCCGAACAGTCTGCTGGGTGAAACGCGGCAGCTGACTTTTGTGGGACCCAAATCCGGGGAGGGTTATTTCAGCCCCGACGGTCGTCATATGATTTTTCAAAGCGAAAGGGAGCCCGGCAATCCTTTCTATCAGATGTATGTGATGGATTTAAAAACCGGTGACACGAAACGGGTTTCCCCGGGAACAGGTAAAACCACCTGTGGATGGATTCATCCTTCCATGAAAAAGGTGATGTTCTCCTCGACCCATGCTGATCCAGATACAAAAAAGAAAGCTGCTGATGAGTTTGAGAATCGCAAGAAGGCCGTTAAATCCAAGTACTCATGGAGTTATGATGCGACTTACGACATTTGGACTTCAGATCTGAATGGTCGCAAACTTCAACGCCTGACCAAAGAAAAAGGCTATGACGCTGAAGGGGCTTACTCGCCTGATGGCAAACAGATTGTGTTCGCTTCAAATCGAGCGGCGTATCTTGGGAAGCTATCGGAAGAAGATCAAAAGTACTTTGCGCAGGACCCGTCCTACATGATGGATATTTACATCATGAATGCCGATGGTTCTGGTGTGAAACGTCTAACTGATTCCAAAGGTTACGATGGCGGTCCATTTTTTAGCGCAGACGGTAAAAAGATCACATGGCGCCGCTTTAACGCCACAGGCACTATGGCGGAAATCTACACAATGAATACGGATGGTTCGGAGCAGACGGCCATCACAAAGTTAAAATCAATGTCCTGGGCTCCATTTTTTCACCCCTCGGGTGATTACATTGTTTTCGGGTCCAGTGTTATGGGTTTTGCAAATTTTGAACTGTTCATTGTCGATACCGCAGGCAAATCCGATCCGGTGCGAGTGACCTTTGCTGATGATTTCGATGGACTGCCAGTTTTTACTCCCGATGGCAAAAGCCTTTCCTGGACCCATCGCAATCAAAAAGGGGATTCACAAATAGTGATGGCAACCTGGGATGATTCGCAGGCACGCCGACTTTTGAATCTTCCTCCGGCGGATCCGATGAAAGTTTCTTTGGTGCCTGACATTCAGTCATCAGATCTGAAGACCTGGATCCACTATCTAACGCAGAAAGAATTTGCAGGTCGCAACACCGGTTCAAATCAGGAGAAAATCTACACCGAGAAAATCGCTGAAGCTTTTAAGGCTTGGGGGCTAAAACCTGCTGGAAACAACGGCACTTACTTCCAATCCTTCGAATTCACTTCAGGTGTCAGTCTGGGATCTAAGAATCTACTTGAGCTTGTGGGTAAAGGTCAGACATCTTACAAGATTTCTCAGGATTTCGAACCCTTATCATTTTCAAAAGTAGGTCCAGTCAGTGGTGCTCCCATAGTGTTTGCGGGCTACGGAATTAAAGCACCGGCATCTGACAAAGAAGCTGCCTACGATTCCTATAAAGATTTAGACGTAAAAAATAAATGGGTGATGGTCTTTTCGGATCTGCCGGCAGAAATCCCAGCACAGCGACGACAGTATCTGAATCTGTATGCGCGAATGCAACATAAGGTGACGGTTGCCAAAAATGAAGGTGCTGTGGGTTTGATCGTGGTTCACGGTCCCAGCAGCGAACTTAAAGACGATTTCGGCAAGATCAAATTTGAAGGCGCCTTGGCAGAGTCCAGTATCGCTGTGATTCGGATGTCGACGTCCTTGGCCGGGGATTTGGTCAAACGCGCGGATAAAAACCTGAAGGCAGAGCAAAAACAGCTTGATAAGGGCACAATGCAAACTGGTTTCGCCATTCCTTCCGTGTATTTGAAGGCAAATATTGATCTGCAGTTTCAGAAGTCTCAAGGTGCGAATGTGCTGGCAGTTCTTCCAGTGAAAGCACAAAGCTCGGTCCTAATCGGGGCGCACGGGGATCATTTGGGGTTGGGGACGAATGGAAGTTCGCTGGCGAAACACGATGAAGCTGGACACGTTCACGGTGGCGCTGATGACAATGCATCGGGAGTTTCCGGTGTTATGGAGCTGGCTCATTACTATGCGAACGTGCAAAAGACTCAGCCTGGAAAGCTTAAAAAGAACTTGATGTTTGCCGTGTGGTCTGGCGAAGAACTTGGGAATCTAGGTTCCACTTACTTCACCAAAAACTATAAAGGCAGCAAGCTTGAAGCCTATCTGAACATGGATATGATCGGACGTCTGCGGGACCGGCTGTTTGTTCAAGGTCTGGGGTCTGGTGATACCTGGAATGCGATGACGGAAAAGGTAGAGGCCCAAACGCGTGTGCCTTTGGTTTCGCAAGATGATCCTTACTTGCCGACGGACTCATTGGCGCTATACATGCATGGTATCCCGACAGCGAATTTCTTTACGGGTGCGCACCCTGAATATCACACGCCGCGGGATACGATGGAGCTGATCAACTTTGAAGGGTTGGTGAAGGTTCTTAATGTTGTTAGAAGCTACGGCGACCTCATTGCCATGGAGCCCAAGGAAGCCGTTCGCTATGTAAAGGTCGCAAGCTCTCAGAACAACATGGAAGGACGAAGTTTCCGGGTTTATGTGGGGACTATCCCAGACTATACCCAGGAAGGAACGAAGGGCGTCCTGCTTTCGGGTGTCTCTAAAGACAGTCCAGCTGAAAAAGCGGGACTTCAAGAGAAAGACATTTTGATAGAGTTCGACAACACGAAAATCGACAATATCTATGACTATGTTTATTCGTTGCAGGCCGTGAAACCGAACAAAGAGACCACTTTGAAAGTGTTAAGAGCGGGGAAAGTTCTGGAACTTAAAGTGACGCCGAAATTGAAAGAGTAATTGCACTCCCCCGGAATGTTTTTAAGGCTTGGGGGAGTCCAGGAAAATGAAAAGGGGAGTAGCTAACTCTCCTTTTTTATTGGCTTCTTACATCGCCGGAAATTTTAGTTTTGGACATTTCTTTTTCAGGAATGCTGCCAGGTTTTTATCGGAATACTTCACGTAAGGATCACCTTCTTCGCTATAACTGAAGATATCACCAATGTTTAAAGTACAGGTTTTGCCGTTTTCATCGGTGAATGTGCCTTTATTGCGTGGTGCCCCTGTGGGCGCGGAACCCATCTTAAATCCGGCATCGAAGACCAAGCCTTGATACTTGGTGATCTCAACTCCACCTTTGTTGGTTTTGGAAATTTCAGATGTCACCTGGATCTCGGCCTTGTTCATGCCCTTAAGTTGAGCTGTATCATAATCAAAATAGTATTCATCACCTGCCGTCGAGGTGACCGTTAGGTGGCGCTGTTCCTCGTTCCATGCAAAGGTCGGATTCTTATAACGATGTGGGAAAAAGTAAAATTCCCGAGCACCTGTCGTTTCAGAAACAGATCCTGAACCAAAGGAATTAAACACCATCATGTTCCCGTCATTTGCGAATAAGTAAGCGCGATAAAACATCGTATTAAGCTTGAAGTTGTTGATAGAGATAAAGCAGTCGCCTTTGGAGGTTGGTCTCATCTGCACTTGGATAGTTCCGCCACGCTCTACGCGATCCTGGCAGGTTTGACTGTCCTGAGCTTGAGTGGAAGCGAAAACCGGCATCGCGAACAATAACGAAAGCAAAAGTTGCATAAAAACCTCACTGAGTTCCTTAAGCAAACCTCAGTGCAAGAGAGCTGTCAGTAAGGGAAACGCAGCAGCAAAACATTTCTTCAACAAAAGTTTAACCAATTCTGGACTCGATGTTCATTAACCTTTCGTGGTTTTATAAGAGTCTCCCATCAAGAGGGTTTGCCAATGTCTACTTTTTCCGACGAATTTAGAAAGTATCAAAAACAAGAACGCCGCTTAACAGGAGCGATCGTTTTGGTGTCTGTATTGGCGCCGGTTTCTTTTACTCTATTGCTGGAAAGAAAATTTCATTGGTCCGTGTGTGGAACAACAGCATTGTTATTCCTAGTGTCGGCCGTGGCACTGCATGTTTATCGTTCTCAAGTTTCGCAAAAGCTGTTGGCGAAGTATGAAACTCTGGATGTGGGTTCCGTACTAGCTAAGAAAATTTCCCCGAAAGCCCCCAGCCGTTTTGTGATCACTAACACTGGTTACAATCATTTTTACCTGCGCTGCTTGAATACCGGCGAGCAAGTTCTCGTGTCTAAACACAGAGTTCGTGAAGATTTCGACATTGCAAATTGATTTCAAGATTCTCATAGCGGAGCCTATCCAAAATGGAGGCTTCAGTGAGACCGTTTGCGCTGTTTGTGGCGTTGATTTCATTGCTTTATCTGGAGACATCTCTTGCGGGTGTTTCGGAGCCTCGTTGTTCCGCTAAATCCTTTAATGGCGTCAAAGTAAAATACTGTATCAGTGATGTGGATCGAACACGCAACGAAGACATCGTTTACTTCTTCCACGGAATCTCGGCATCAGAAAAGTCCTGGTTTAAAAAGGGCGACACCCAATCCATTACTAAAGAATGGTCACGCCAGGGGTACGAGCCCACTGTAATGACAATATCTTTTGGGCCGGTTTGGATGTTGGTTGAAAATAGAAAATACCAATATCTTCCACTGTTTCGCGATCAAATCTTACCCTTTTTAGAGGGCCAGGTCGGAGGACTTCGCCAGGGACGCCGAATGATCATAGGTCAATCCATGGGAGGATTCAATGCCGCCCAGGCCAGCTTGAAAATGCCCGGCTTATTTGAGCGCGTGGTTTTGTTATGTCCAGCAATCACTGTTGTCGGCCCTTATTCACCCCAGCAGGATATCAACGAATATAAAAGGCGCACACATGCTGAAGGCCTTTTAGTGGACTCCCTAGTGGGGATTTCCCAGCGCTATATAGTCGACAATAATGATTGGGATATTCACAACGTCTTAAATCTTCCTGAGCGATATCCCATGGGAGTTTTGAAACCTCGTTATTATGTTTCAACTGGACGGGGAGATAACTTTGGCTTCCAAGAGGGTTCAGAGATTTTTGCCAACACAGCTATTAAGTCAGGCTTCCAGGCACAGTCGGTTCCGGTCTTTGGGTATCACTGCAGCTTTGACCGTCGGGGAGTATCCAATTTCATCAGAGGAGTTTCACAATGAACAATGATTTCGAACCATATAAAGGATTTAAAGATGAAAACCGCATCAAGGGTGAAGATGTTAATGCGGATGCCTATCGCGAAGAGGTTCGCGAGCTGATTGAAAAATTGGTTCGTTTCCTGGTGGATCAGCCTGAAACTGTGACAGTCACCACTTACGTGGGACCCAAGACGACAGTCTATCGTGTGAATTGTGCCAAGGATAATCTGGGGCAAGTGATTGGTGCTCAGGGTAAAACCATCATGGGTCTTCGTGCCGTGGTCCATGCAATGACAGCGCGAAATGGAATTCGCTCTATAGTGGAGATTCCGGTTTAGGCGGAGTAATGACAAAAAACTCTTTGTTCATTTTAGTCGTCCTTATTGTGGTCGGATTTGGTATCTGGTTTACCAAGTTTGGTCAGGAGCTAAAACGAACTCAGACCCTGGTGACGGAATCCAAGGACGACACTCAAAGGCTCCTAAAGCGCCGAACTGCTGCCGTCCCTGAAGTCACCTCTGGGGTGCCACAAAACTCCCTGAAAAAAGACCAGCTCCAACAGGAGGTTCAGGCTCTTTCGAATCAGCTTCTTCAGGAAAACCAAAAACTTGATACTCAACAGCAGTATCTGGATCAGTTGCGAGAACGAAGCAATCCGGATCGACTGGAGTTCAATTATCGAAACCAGGTCAGCCAGGCCCATCAGGAAATTGAATATTTAACGGACACCTTAAATAACGATCAGTTCAGTGAGTCCCGTTTGCAACAAGAAGTGCAACGCCTGCAAAGCGAACAGGATGTTTCGATTCGTTACTATAATCAGCAGATGGATCAAAATATTTTGCAGCAGGAAGCGGTAGTGCAGAAACTTCAACAAGATCTGCAGGACTGGCAGCTGAATTTTAATGATCTGACGTTACAAGCCCAAAGGGTTCAGGAGCTGCAAGGGCAATTAGCGGAACAAACCCAACTACTTCAGGATATGAAAGTGCAAAAGCTCCAGCTTGCGGCCCAATCACTGGAGCGAACGCAACAAATTCAGAACCAGGCCCGTGATGTGGCAAGCCAGAATACCAATGCGCGCAGTGAAATTCAGGAAGAAATCAACTCGTTACGGGAAGAAATTCAACGACTGGAGTACTCCTATCGCCAGACACGTTTCACGCAAATGTCAGCCCAGGCTCAAATTCAACAGGCAGAAAGAAATTTACAAGGTCAAGAGGACGTGATTCGATCTATTCGTGAGCTGTTGCAGGAAAAACAAACTCAACTTAACCAGCTCCAGTAAGGTTCAGTCATAATGAAAAAGAAGCATCTTGCCCTGATTGCCCACGACGGTAAAAAAGCCCTTATGGTGTCTTTTGTCCGGGACAATATTGAGGAGTTTAGAAAATATAAAATTTCTGCGACAGGAAACACAGGTAAGCTTTTACAGGCCGCAGGTCTTAAAGTAACCTGCAAATTATCAGGCCCTTTAGGGGGAGATGCACAAATCGCCGCGGAAGTCGCAACCAAGAAATGTCATGGCGTGATTTTTTTCAGGGATCCGTTGGGAATGCATCCCCATGATCCGGATATTTCCATGCTGATGAGAATTTGTGATGTTCATAATGTGCCGCTCGCAACAAATCCGATCTCGGCAGAACTACTGATTCGTGGATTGACGGAATAACAGAAAGGACGATTATGGAGATTTTTAAAAACAAGAAGGCCCTGGCACTGTTGCTTTTACTGGTTATCCTGATTGTGATTTTTGTGATTTTCTATCCCAAGAAAACAGCGACCGACGTCGAGGTGGGTGGTGAAGTCGGGGAGATGAAACCTCCGGTGATTCCTGAAAATCTTCAAACCCGTACTCAACTTCCAAGTGGAACAGATCAAGTAAAAATTCTGGATAATCCGAAACCTGAAGTGCCCCCATTGGAGTTAAACGCAGGGAATTTTGAAAATCTTGTTCTGAGATGTTTCAAAGGGGAACCCTGCGTCCTGAAAGACGATCCAACTAAAATGTATCAGGAGTTTAAATCTGCTGGTAATAAACGGGCCATGGATAATTTGATTTCTTTTTTGAGATCCAAACTAAGAACACCAGAATTTAGAGACAAATATAAAGACGTCGTCAAAGACATGATCGCTGATTATTACCCACCAGAAGAAAAGCAGTTTCAAGAGGCTGCCTATTACAATTACCTGGGTGATTTAAATAAGTCTTTAGAGTTGTATTTGGATCTTCAAGCTAAAGCGAAACATAATCCTAATCTGAAAAATGCTCCCGCTTTGAATATCGCCAATACCTATTATGATTTGCGTAAATACGCTGAAGCACAGCCTTACTATGAGCAAGCCTTGGCAGAGTTAACTTCAGGGGCTGCAGTTCCTACTCCAGACCCCACACAATTTGTTGAAGAGCGCATCGCCGAAATCAAAGCCCGTCTTTATCACTATCAATAAGGTCTTAATATATGGATGAATCTGATTTCGAAGGAACGGAAGTTTTGGAACAAGTCGCAGCTATTGGAAAGCTGGATGATTTCTTTGAAGCCATTGATTCTGATGATTTTAGCCGGGCCGTTTCCTTAATGAAAAAGGCCCGTGTAGATTCTGAGACGATTGCGATCGTCGTCAAAAAGATGCAGGAAGTAGACGGCCAACACTAAATTGAGTAGCCGTATTTGCACGAGACAGAAATGTATCTAATGTATTTGTTTCCATCGCGTGGATCTTTGGTAGTCAAAGTGGCGCGGAAAGTTGCATTGGCATTATTACCTCGAACCGTTTCGGGTTGAGCAATCAAAAGCAATTGAGTGGATTCATACTTTTTATCCAAAACCTGGATTGTCAAAACTTTTTGAGAGATAGAAGCTACGCTGGAGATAATAGCAACTTCGTAGCCTGGATATTGCTCTTGTGGTTTAGAATAAGTAATTTCACCTTCACGAGCTTCATTGATTCTGTGAAGTTCTTTACCCTCAACGATAACGGAAACTGCAGCGGAACTATAGTCTCCCGGAATATCAGCGATCAATTTTGTTTTGCCAGAATCTGATACACATTCCAGAGAAGCATTCGCCGAACCTGCATATGAAACCGATGAGAAACTAATCACAGCCATTGCAATTGCCAAAATACTTTTAAACATAAAAATTCTCCTTTAGTTTTGTGTTTTGCTATGCGGCTTATTTAATCTGGTTTTTTTGAGAGTGCTCGTTAAAACATCGATATGGTGACCTGTGGGCACCACAAATCCCTAGATTCACGTATTTCCCATCAGTTTTAGGAATATTTTATAAGCTTTATTGGGAAAATATCGACCAGATGCTGTTAAATTTCTTTTAAAAGAAAACGGTTACCAATGGGCACCACGGAAGTGGATTAAAACCGCCAGCTCTATTATAAAGCCTCCATGATTTCTCCATTAGAATACCAGGAATACCAGCCGTTTTTGCGTGACCTTTTTGCCAGTAAGGTGGCCCACCGAAATATGAGTCTGCGCAGTTTTGCCAGAATCGCCGGCATCAGCCATTCTTATTTGTCCCGCGTGATGAACTCGCAAAAAACACTTTCCATTGGTGCTGCCAGCAAGATCAGTCAGATTCTGGATATGTCTCCTGAGGAAGAAGCACATCTGATGCGTCTTGTGGCTAAAGATCAGCTGCATGAAAGTTCCCGCAGCGGTCAGCAGCTTCGTGCACGTATTCTAAAGACCCAACGCAATTCAAAATCTGTGATCTCCCAAGACAGCTTTAAAGCTGTGGCCGAGTGGCATCACTTTGCAATTCTGGCCCTTTTGAATACAAAAGACTTCAAAGGAACTGCAAAATGGATCGGGGAGAGATTGGGAATCCCCCAGGAAGTGGCCAAGGAATCCTTCGCCCGCCTGGTTAAAATGGGCTTTATCGTGAAAGAAAATGGCAAGTACGTTGTCATGAATAATGGCGATATCCAGACTCCGCATGATGTTCCTTCCCAGGCTGTGCGCGAAAACCATCGCCAGCACCTTCATTTGGCGGCCTTGGCTTTGACGTCACAGCCAACTGAACAGATTGAATTTCAAAATGCTTCAATTCCTATTTTGAAATCAGATATTCCCAAGGCCAAGAAACGCCTGCGTCTTTTTATGGATCAATTCATTCGCGATCTGGAAAAGAATCCTGGCGAAGAAGTTTATCAGATCAACCTGCAATTTTACGGACTTTCCCAAAATCCTAAAAAGGATCTTCTATGAAAATGTTCTTATTCTTGATGATCAGTGTTTTGGCTGGGACTGCTTTTGCGGCTCCTCGTGTAAATAATGGTGGCGGAGGTTGGGCTTGCAGAAACAAACAATCTGGCGAGGTTCTTTGGGTTAAAGCTGCGGATTTAACGAAGGTTGAATTCTATAGTCCAGGAAAGCTGACTGAAAAAGACGGACATGTTTGGGCTTTGCTGGCTGAGCAACATAATTTGATTGAAAGAGCTTTGCCACGACTGGCGCAGATTCTAAAAAGCTATCCACTAAACATTTCCCAAAGACTTCGCTCAGTTCCAGAGGCTTTAAGTTATATCCCTGATGCGGAACTTCGCTATAAACCGCCAACAACAAGCTGCCCAGGGGGCGTGGTTTCTTTTGTTCAATTGGCAGATGCGAATTTGGATGGAGAAATCATTTACTCAAAACGCGTTTGGGATCTTCCAGTATTTTCAAACTATCAAAAAGCAGCTATTTTGCTGCATGAAGAAATCTATTATGCGCTTCGCAAAGTATTTGGTGATGGCAGTTCATATCGCACACGCCAAATCATCGGTTTGATGTACTCAGGTTTGTCTGATTTTGAATTAAACCGTCAGGTCGAAGAAGTATTGAACGATAAAGCCCGTGTTCAACAAGGCATTTTCGGCTTTGCCAATGGTCCGGCTTTGTTCAACGTTCAAGTGACCTGCACATTAAACATTAACGATGGTGAATATACGTACAGCTGGACTCCTGATTTGGAAGTTCCTGAATTCTATATGGTGATTCATGGATTTAAGTTCTTCGTGGATATCAACCCCGTTGATGGCAGCCCAAAACGCCTGCAGATCAAAGAGATGAGCAGCAAATTCAGCGCGATTTCCGAAATCACTGAAACAGTTCCAACATTCAACTCACTTAAAAGAGTTCAGCTTTTACTAAGAGGCGAATCCTCAAAAGCACGCCTGGCTTGCGAATCGAACAGCGTGTTGGATAATGACCCATTGTAAATAGGGGATAGGGGAAACTACTCCCCTCTTGTTGAAGGCATCCATTTCAGCTTTAACAGTAAATTCCAAATCTGCTGACTGAATCCAATGGTGATTGCCAGTAAAATATAAAAGCTGCCAGTTCCAAATAGCGTTCTAAAGATAAGCGATTCTGTAATCGATGAAGTCGATGCAATCCAAAAATAGATCAAAGCTTTAGCAACAAAATAGAGCAGCCAAAACAAAGTTATCAATCGAAAGAAGAATGTTTTATCTGGAGACGATTCAGTCGAGACCCGGCCTTGTTGCTCAGCGACCTCTTCCACCAAAGACTTAGGCCTAAACAATGAAATCCCAAAATAGGCACCGATAAAGAGACTTAATATTCCAGATTCGTATTTAAAAAACTCAGCATTTGCGGATAGCAGATCTACAAGCCCAAATCCACATATCAAAACGAAGGAAAAAATCATAAACGGATTAAAAGGGCGTTTTTTAAGTTTCAAAACAACGATTTGAACCACAGAAAAAACCAATGCTGCGGCAATTGCAGGTTTTAACCCATAAAAATGATGGGTGAATTGAAACAAGATAATAGAACCAAAGTTTTCCAGAACCCAATTAATGATCTTCATGGGGAATAAACCTATTTCATTGAATAGAACGAAGCAAAAGATCGTGGATTAGGACTATAAATTAACGCAGGAAGATGCCTATAAATACTTCTGATAAGTTATATTATGTAACATCATATATGCATTAGATCTGATTAAACCACATTAGAAGCTATTTTTTACGTTCTAAGGCTTTCTTTTAATGATTTAAATTACCTAGTTTACCGCAATGGCTTGCCCCATTCTAGGTACAACAGTATCCAGACTCAAATCCCGATTTATTCGCTTTCTAAGCTCATCAGCCGCAAGGCTTTCCCCATGCACCAAAAAGACTCTTTCAGGCTTATTAGGACCTGATTTAAGCCATCTTATAAGCTCGGTTCGATCTGCGTGGGCTGAAAATGAATCTGATGAAACAACCTTGCAGTTAATATCCACATAAAGACCGTGGATTTTAATCTCTTTTGCGCCATTTAATAAACTATGTCCGCGGGTTCCAGGTGTTTGAAATCCAGCCAATAAAATCATGTTGCGTGGATCTGAACCAAAAGCTTTCACATGATGTAAAACTCGGCCGCCGGTCATCATGCCGCTGGCTGCAATGATTATTTTAGGCCCGGATTTATCATCATTTAAAGCTTTGGAATCTTCAGCGGTTTTTACACAATGAATTTCAGCCATTATCTCAGCGAATTGACCTGATCCAAGGCGATGAAAATCATGATACTTTTCATACAGCTTTGAGACCTCCAGGCCCATTGGCGAGTTAAAATAAACGGGGATTTGGACGGGTATTTCACCGCTCTTTTTTAATTCTGTGATTTCAAACAACAGGTTTTGCGCCCGCCCTACTGCAAAACTTGGAATCAAAAGGACTCCCCTTGATTTTGTTATCTCTAAGATACATTTTTTTAGAACGTCTTTTGATAGGACAGCTGAATGATCGCGATCTCCGTAAGTTGATTCCATAACCACAAAATTTGCTTCAGGTGGAGCTTCAGGTTCAGGCATTAAGGGATCAGAATACCTGCCTAAATCTCCTGAAAAATGGATTTTTTTAGACTCATTTGATACAGAAACAGAGGCCGCCCCCAGAATGTGCCCTGAGCTGAAATAGTTAATTGTTAATGATCCGATTTGAAATGGCGCGTGCAGTTTTACAGGCTTCAATAGTGGCAAAGTTCGTTCAACATCTTCGGTAGTATATAATGGCAGCGCGGGAGTATGCTTTGAGAAGCCTTTTCGATTGGCGTAATCAGCGTCTTCCTCTTGAATTTTAGCGGAGTCTAAAAGAATAATTTCTGTTAGTTCTAATGTCGGCTCTGTACAATAAATCGGACCTTTAAATCCTCTTTTAACCAATAAAGGCAAAGCCCCACAATGATCCAGATGAGCGTGGGTCAATACGACAGCGTTAATATCTTTTGTATCAAATGGGAAGTCCTTCCAATTCAATTCGCGAAGCTCTTTAAAGCCTTGAAACATACCGCAATCGACCAGAATCTGGGTGCCGTGATTATGTACCAAAAACTTTGAGCCAGTCACAGTTCCCGCAGCCCCTAAAAATTCAATTTCCATATACTCCCCTTGATCTATTTTTGACCACAACGCACCCTATTCGGAATTTATTTCGTCCAATTGCGCACTCAGTCAGAATTGTATTCGGTGCGAAGATTGGCTAATCTTTGCGCACGTTTTTGCGTAAGGGGGATTTATGACTAAAACGAAGTTTCTTTTCATCGTATTTACTTTCACGGCGCTCCTGATTTCATGCACAGATTCAAACAGCAATCAGGCTGGAAAAGATTTAAACCCCAACAGCAATACGGACAACTCATGGCAGGTTGCCTATCCGGCTCATTGGTGGAAACCAGTTCCGCGCGAACAGGCAAAAAACTGGGAAATATTGCCTCAAGATGCTGGGTTTATGGAGGTCGTTTTAAGCAAACGAAATGAACTGGGTATTTTATCGAATTTTTCTGAAAGCTCGTTTGTATTCCATGGGGTTTGTTATCCCACTGTGGAAGCTTTCTGGCAGATGATGAAATATCCAGAAACTGAAAACGATCCGCGCTGGACTTGGGCAAAAAACTGGAAATATACGCGCCGACAAGTGTCTCAACTCAATGGTTACGCCGCTAAATCTGCAGGAAATTATGCAAACTTCCTGATGGATAAAAATGATGCGAACTGGGTGACCTTTGAAGGTAAAGTAATTCCATTTGCGACCAAAGAACCTCAGGAACATTATCAATTGATCTGGGATGTTTTAATTGAAAAAATCCGCCAGAATCCAGAGGTTCTAAAAACTCTAATCGCAACCAAGGATCTTAAGCTGATCCCAGACCATGGTATATCCGACAAAGCACCTCGTGAATGGCACTATAATTTGCTGTGGATGGATATTCGTAAACTGATTCAAGAAAACCAGCTAAACCTTGAGACTCAGGAAGATCTTTCTTTGAAAACCTGCAAAGGTTTAAATAAGTAATTATGTTTCATAGTTTTACAGGTGAGTTTGAGAAATACAAAGACAGCCGTTTTATTAATTTAAACAACGGAACCCTTGGACTTTCTCCTTCAAGCGTTATTGATCAGCAAAAGACTGAGCTTGAGCGATTCGAAATGAATACGTCTATGGGTTACGGCGAAGCCTGGCAGCGTTTATGGGTCATCCAGGAGCGTTTGGGCTTATTCATTAATGCCAAAGCATCAGATCTGTTTTTACGTCCCAATGTGACGCTTGCGATGAATGAAATTATCATGGGACTTAGTCTCCCCGATGATTCTGAAATCCTGACAACACACTTTGAATACGGTGCCGTAGTAAAAATTCTTAAAATGAAAGCGCAAAAAGACCGGCTTTCTTTGCGTTTTATTCAGCCCGAAGATTTGTATAAGGATATTACTGCAGATCAGGCCGTTGAGATCCTGGCTAAAGAATTCACTGATAAAACCAAGGCCCTGGTCATCAGTCATATCTTTATTGGTAATGGAATCGAGATGCCTTTAAAGAAGTTAGCATCTATTTGCCGTAAAAAAGGTGTCCTTTTGATTATTGATGGAGCTCACGCTCCAGGTATGCTGAACCTGGATTTCAAATCGGACCTTAATGACGTCGACTTTTATGGCGGCAACTTACATAAATGGATGATGGGTCCTAAAGGAACTGCCTTTGCCTGGGTGAATCCCATTCATCAGGAAAAAACCTTTCCTGTGTATGGATCCTGGACGACGGATTCAAATGCTCCTCCGACAATGCATTCTTTTGCCAATCATCCATTTGCGCAGCGTATGTTATGGTCGCACACCTTTTCTTTTAATGCTTTTTTCGGTCTGGAAAAGTGTTTCGATTTTTGGGATCAGTACGGCAAAGAATTTATCTTTAAAGAGATCGCTTTGCGCATGAAGTATCTTGAAGATGGTCTGCAGGCAAAAGGCCTGACGCCTTTAAAGTCCGTAAATGCAAAAGTTCCGGCCAGGCTTCTTGGTTATGATCTAAAACAGCTTCCTAAGTTTGAATTTGAAGGTCTATTTATCAAGGGTTCTGATCCCCGCATACAGGTCGGTCTTCCAAGGATCCCCGGAGCTTCTATTCTAAGACTGACTCCCCATATTCAAAACACCCAGGCTGAATTGGATGCTGTGATTTTGGCTTTTTCAAGGCTTGTATAAGCCGTGCACACCTGACGACGTAAATTGCTTCTTTCTCAAAATGAGACGGGGAGTTGGTTCACTCTCCCCGTTCAGTTCCTTTATAGAGCTTATTACTGAGCACAGGGCTTGCTTTTAGATTCCATCAGAGAACAAGAGGAGTCTATTTTATGCCTATGCATAGACTGTTTAATTTTATCCTGTCACTGGTGCTAGCGATCAGCTTTATGAGCCCTGCGCAAGCGGCTTTAATGTGTGAGCAGGTATTTACAGATCACCTGATCAAAGCTCGCGGCACCGAATTCGGTCTGCGCTCTGATTCAAAACAGGTTGAAACTCCTCACGAACTTCTTGAATTTGCCGGAACCAAAGCCAAGCTTTGGGCCACACTTAAAAAGATTCCTGTCGAGCGCAGAGCTCAAATCGAACACCTTCTGGCAGCAGTTGAGTTCTTCGATTACACACACACTGCAAAGCAAATTCTTCCAAATTTCCTTGATGGCAAACACGATGTTTTGGATTTTTCCAAAATGTACGATCGTTGGGGTGAATCCACTGAAGCCGCTCCATACAAAGGCTTCTTAAACGCCCGTGATAACTATCTAAGAAAAGAAAAGCCAGCGATCACTGCAGACCTTTTGCCTGAAATTCATAAACGCATTATGGAAAATGGTGTTGAGGGAATTGCTCCAGCTCAATTGGGTGTTTGGCGTAATGGTCACTGGATGGGTAATGTTGCCGGTGACTTCATGATGATTCCTAAAGAAGTTAAAATTGTCGAATCCAATCCCTATCTTGCTTGGCAAGAAAGCACATCGCCACGGGTAACCATAGACTTAAATGCAGGACTTTGGGAGAAAATCAAAATCTGGGGTTCTCAAAAGGATATGACTATCGGTGGTGGAATGGTCACCCTGATCAGCGGCCGTATTCACTACCCATTTGTGACGACTCCAAGACAAGAAACAGTGGATTTAATCAAGGATTCACACCCGGAGCTGTATTCAAAGTTACTGGAGTATCGTAAAGAAAAAGGTACATCATACGCCGGTCAAGCCACGCCGGAACTAGAGCAAGCCTTCACTAAAGCTTTGGTTGAAAATCGTTTTGCGAAATTCAATTCAGAACGCACAGCTTTGGGTGAAATCAAAATTGGCGTTAACGAACAACAATACATTGATATCGTAGCAGACTTCCAACGTGACTTGGTTGCGATCCATCCCGTACTAAATGGCAACGGCCGCACAACTCGTTTGTTCATGAATTACCTTCTGACTAAAGAAGGTTTACCACCAGTACGTCTGGTGGATCCATTCCTTGACGTTCAGGTTTCACAAAAAGAATGGCGTGAATACGTTCATAAAGGTGTTGTTAACAACGCCAAACTTCAAACAGATATTTTGTACCGCCTTGAAAATGGTTTGACGATAGAGCACTCGCCAGAGTTGCTGTATCCGGGCCTGCCAGAGATGGTTAACATCTCTTTGAAAAAACAGGGCAAAACCACAGAGGTAAAAAACTACGCACAAGCGAAAGTTGATGCAGAACAGTTCAATGCCTTCTTGAAAACTTTGTATCAAGCACACCCGGAATTAAAGCAAGACATCCAGAATGATCGTCTGCGTAAGATGTCCCGTATTGCTGACATGTTTGTGGAATACTACAAATCAAAAACTATCCGCTACATCCATGATAAAGATGGTGAACGCGAAATCGCCCTTCGTCTGGTAGATCCTGACTTTATCGAGATGTTTGGTAAAAACAAATCCGCTTCCAAGTTCCAATGGGACGCTAAAATTGATCGCTGGTACGACAAAGACCTTTTGGTATGGCGTGGTCTTTCGAACAGACATCGCGAGCCGTCTCGCCAGGAACTATTGGATTTCTTTAAGACACCGACTTCTCACTTGGTATCAAACAGCGTTCTAAGGGCGATTCACGCTGGTAAACCACTGGTGGAAGCGATTAAGAGTGACTTTGTTTTGTATAATAAAGAAGCCATTAATGGCGACATGGTGGATATGGCGATTGACCATCACCGCAGCGGTCCTAAGTATGGAAACTCTTACGGTTACTCGACTTCAAAACGTGAAGTCGTAGGTAAAGCCTTCGCCATGGGTGCCATGGTTGTTGGTAAATACGGTGACCACCAAGATCCAGCCCTTCAGGCGCAATTGAAATCCCGTGTTAACGTGGCCTCTTACCGTGCCCTTAAAGATGTGGATTTGGGTCGCTTGAAGGCCTTTGATCCGAACTTCTCATACACTTACGGCCGTCAGGCTGAAGTTATGGGTATCGGTGGTACAGATCCAGACGCTGTCATGCTAGTACAAAGATTGGATGCAAAGGGTAACGTTACTGAAACCCTTTTAAGAAATACTGATAAGCCATTTGAAGTATTAGTAATCGAAGGTCGTTACGTACCTGGAGAAGGTCCATTGCCGGTCGCGAAAATCAAGGAGCGCCTGACTATTCAGCAAGCCACTCCTTAAATCCTGCTTTCTGAGCAGCTGCAAGGTCCTTACGATCGATTTCGTAGACATTGCAGTTGCCGGTAGGACTGCCGCAAACTTGAATTCGCATCATCCCATCATTTTGATTTTTTGTAGCGTAGACCTGGATAGTTCCCAGGTCTTTTTGCATTTCAGCGATCGCGATTTTTTTACCCTGACCGCATTGCAAAGAACCATCTGGTTTGAATACCTTCACACGATCCGTTGTATTACTGGTTGTCACAGCAGCTCCTGGTTCTGTCGTAGAGGCTTTTTTCTTCTCCCCACGGCAATCACCGTGAGAACAAGCTGCCAAAATAAGTACTGGAATAAGTGCCGTAATTAATTTTTTCATCGCTCGTTCTCCCCGACTTTAATCAGTTAGTAGTTACTTCGAACCCATTGTGCATCAACGGCGTATAAATTGGCTTCCCCAGAGATGAAATACACACGGTTGGCCGTTTCATCCACTTGTGGAGAGGACAGGATTCCTCGCCCGGGCTCCATCGAACCCAAAGGTTGACCGGTTCCTGCATCTAGGAATTGCAAATGCCCTTGGGATTCACCGAAGGTCAAAATACCTTTAAATAGCTTCACCTGAGTGGCAATCCCATCCTTAACCTTGAAACTCCAAACGGTTTGACCATTGGTTTTATTCAAAGCCAGGACCTCACCGGAAGTCGTTGGGTAATAAATTTTATCAGCTGCCACAGTCACCGAGCTATAACCACCCTGATCTACGCGCCACAGGACTTCGCCTTTGGCTGCAGACACGGCGTAAAGCTTGTCATCGTAACCAGCGATATAGATTTGATCGCCGTCCAGGATCGGACTGGCATCGATATCGCGGAAACGTTTGTTGCGATTCAACTGAAGTTCCCATGCAACAGCTCCGGTTTTAGCATTAAACGCCACCAAGGAACCGTCAGAGAAACCAATATACAAGACTCCGTTGCGAACTGCTGGTTTGCTCCCCCCACGAATCGAGAACACAGAAGTGTCTTGACGTGAGTACAACCAGACCTGACGACCTGTTGCTGCATCTAAAGCATAAAGAACGTTATTTCCCGCTAGGAAATACACCACACCATCATCAAGTAATGGTTCAGACAGATTTTCGGACTTTGTTGGGAAAGTCCACTGCACGCGGCCGGTGGATGCTTCGATGGAATAGAAGTTACCATCACTGGCACCCACAAACAGGCGATCACGAATCATCGTGGCACTCGGTTCTGCGCCATTTTTAACTGGCAACTTCCACTTCAACTGACCGTCTGTGCGACTGTAAGCTGAAATGGAGTCCATGCCATTTCCCTGAATCACAAGATCGCCCACCAAAAGTGGCGTCATGCGGTTGATTTTTCTGAAACCCAGATTTTCCTTATAAGTAGTCTGGCGAACCCATGCTGTCTTAACTTCAAAAGTTCGTTTGCTGTTATTAAGAGCGCGCCACTGGTCCACAGTCTTATCAACTGACTGATCCACTGTCGTACAACCCATCATAATTAGAGCCACAGCCCCCAGATACAAAAACTTCATCTTGATCCTTGAATCTTAAAGATTCTTTTTTGCCTTCAAAAGGCGAAGATATTTAGCTGCTTCACGAGTTGAAGCTGAATCCGCTGTTTGCGAATCTGCATTTTTAGCCACTTCAGTGTAAAGTTGCTCTGCTTTTGCAGCATCATTCAAAGACTCATAGCAAAGGCCTTGGCGCAATTTAGCTTCGTCGTGTGCATAGGAGAATGATTTTGAGGAAACGATCACATCCCATTTCGCTATCGCAGATTTGCAGTCACCTTTGTCAGCCAGGACGTTACCCATTTGCATCCAAACCAAACCAGAAGTCAGGTCCGACTTGTTCAAACCCGCCTCAACCTTGTTCAAAGACGCCAAAGCTTGGTCATGCATTTTGTAAGACAAATAGATATCGCTCAAATTCAAAGCAGCCATTTGACCTGCTGTTGTTTTTGGGGAGTCATTCAATAGGCTTTCAAAGCCCGTGATCACAGTGCCATAGTCTTTTTGCACATCGCCCGTTGGCTTTTTGCTTGGATCTACCACTGGAGCAGTCTTTTTGTCTTTAGCGGCCGCCGCAGTCACTTCAGCACGCAAAGCCTCGTCAAACCCACGCTTTTTTTCTGTGTAGGCTTTTTCCAAAGAGAAGTACTTACCTTGGGTTTCAGTTTCTTTTTTGGAAGAAAAATAATTCATCAAAGACACACCAGCACCGATAACGATGAAAGCAAAAACCGCCGTGATAACGATTTTAGAGTGAGTGGTCGTCCATACAAAACCTTCTCTTAGGGTTTTTGTGACTTGGTCTGGATTCTTCAAATCTTCTTTAGAAAACTTCGTGCTCAAGATAATTCCTCGCTGTTAATAAATACTTAGACCGAATAATTGTTAAACTGGACCCCCATAGAGTCAACCCCGAGCGCCCTCTAGTTCACTGCGTCGATACGAAATAAAAAGGCCCGTTACCAAATGGCAACGAGCCCTTAAGTTTTCATCCAATTGGCTTGGATTATCTGTTGTAAACTTCTTTCAACGTTGTGAATGAACGAGAAGATTTACCTGGGTGACGTTGTTTCAAGCGACCAATTGTGTTGATACGCTCTTCAGCCATACGGTCCGCAGCAGTGTGCGTGCCGATGTTTTCACGTTTCGCGATTTCATAAACCTTAAGGATGTTATCGTAAACGCGTTTCGTTTTTTCAAATGCGCGCTCTGGAGAGTAACCCTCAAGTTCAACGAAAACGTTCATCAAACCACCGGCATTGATCACGTAATCTGGAGCGTAAAGGATGCCCAATTCTTTCAATTGATCACCGTGACGAGCTTCAGCCAGGACGTTATTCGCGCCACCAGCGATCACTTTAGTTTTGAATTTAGTGATGGATTGATCGTTCACGATCGCACCCAATGCACATGGAGCCAAAATATCGCACTCAGCAAAAAGGATTTCATCAGAGCTTACCGCTTTAGCGCCGTAAGTTTCAGAGATCTTTTTAGTGCGAGCCATGTCGATATCAGCAACGATGATTTCTGCGCCCTCTTCTTTAAGGTACTTAACAAGGTTGGAACCCACGTTTCCAAGACCTTGAACCGCTACGCGCATGCCTTTCAAAGCATCTGTGCCGAATTTTTCTTTAGCAGAAGCTTTGATGCCCATCAAAACACCGTGTGCAGTGTATGGAGATGGATCACCAGAACCACCGAAATCTTTAGGAATACCAGTCACCCATGGAGTTTCCATGTAGATGTGTTCCATATCCTGAACAGAAGTACCAACGTCTTCAGCAGTGATGTATTTACCATTTAAAGAGTTCACGAATTGACCGAAAGCACGGAAAAGGCCTTCAGATTTTTGTGTCTTCGCATCGCCAATGATAACAGCTTTACCGCCACCCAAATTCAAACCGGATGCCGCAGCTTTATAAGTCATACCTTTAGAAAGACGTAGAACGTCAACCAACGCTTCATCTTCGTTTTTATAGTTCCACATACGAGTACCGCCCAAAGCAGGCCCCAAAGATGTGTTATGAATTGCGATGATTGCTTTTAGACCAACAGCTGGATCGTTACAGAAAACAACTTGCTCGTGGTCACCATGTTTAGAGATTACCTCAAACGTTCCCATGGAATATTCTCCTTAATTAGAATTGCCTAGGGATCATTGTTCCATTTGAGTAAAAAGACTAGCACTTATGCTCAGTGCTAGATGCACTGAGCTAAATATGCGGATGGGAAGATTATTTGCAATACCCTTCGCGATACGCGTTTTTAACATGTTCATATGCTCCGAGTTGGCAAGTCGATGAGCTATATGCATCAGGTTTCATCTCGGGAAAGTAAACTCCGAGATCACTGATATAGAGGGAGTAGCTATGTGGCCCATTGCATCTCCCCTGAGTTCCTTCAAGTTTGCGCAATTCACAAGTGCCCAGTTTCTTTACTGAAGCCAACCGTCCAAAACCCTCGCTCGTCATCACTTCATAGCCCATATTCCGGTTGAAACAAAAGCCTTCTGCCAGGGCTTCTTTTACATTTTGATATGCGCCTTGCTGGCAAGTTGCAGACTCTTCTGCGACGTTAGTTAGTTCCGGATGGAACAATCCTAGATTCCTAATGCGAACCACATAACTATCACTGCCATTGCAATTGCGAGTTTGACCGATATTGATAACTTCGCATTGACCAAGTCGACCGATTTGCGCTTTACGACCCAGGCTTTCAGAAGATTCAGTCACAAGCTTATAGTAATCCAACTCACTGATCGTGCTATGGCTACGAGGCTTTACTGCCAATTTCTTCACAGAAGTAACTTCCAAAAATCCGGAAATTTGATTTGAAAGGTGATACTCAGACACCTCACCGTTTGGAATTTCCAATCCGGCAAGTCCCGCCAGCTCATGATGAACCAGCGCATACTGATCGTCCGCTTTTAGCGAGGCAATTTCTTTCCGATCGCAGATGACCTTATCGTCAGCACTGATAAATCTGCAGATTTTAGAAGTAGAGCCTACATATATCGGATATCCAGAATCTCCCTCACTCAAACACTGAAACTTTACCTGGCGAATGATCTGGGACATTCTTTGCTTGTAAGAAATTTCCGAGATCCCAGTCGGGAACTGAAGATACCTGTGTCCCTCGCGCCCAATCCAAAGATTAATATCAGAAGTAATTTCTTGTAGACGAGCCTCGCAGGTATCGCCACCACCAGTGGCAACTCCACCCATGGCTTTCGATCTTGAGATCTGCTCAACTGACCCTTGAAGGGTACGATCCTTCGGGGCATTTGAAATGTTAAGCGGCTGAGCAAAGGCGCTCAAATTCGTCATTACCACTAGAGTAAAAGCGATTCTGGATAACTTGGGATTCATAGGTGGCTCCTGTTTAGTTAGGTTGCAATTCGTGGTCCCAAAATAAGACAGGATTTGATGCGCCGCCATAGTATTTTAGTCTAAAGATCAGGTGAATAATGACCGATAGTCATTGTATGTCTAAAGCGTTGAATATATTCGAATTTAATGACTATCGTGCCTTTATAAAGAGATGGCTGGAGGACGCTAAGACGCAAAAGATCTCGAACCTCACGCGGCTAGCAGAGATTACTCAGGTCCACCCCACGTTCCTTTCCCACGTCTTAGCAGGCACTAAAGAACTAAGTCTTGAGCAAGCCGCTCTTATTAGCGAGCACATTGGCCTTACGAAAATCGAGCAAGAATATTTCTTTGTGATCATCAATCTGGAGCGCGCCGGAAATCTGAAACTAAAAAAATACTGGCAGGATAAAAAGAGTGAAATTGAAGTCGAGAAGAATCGACTTTCTCAGCGCTTTGAAGAGCACAATGAACTTTCAAACGAACAGAAAGCTGTTTTCTATTCAAGCTGGATTTATGCAGCAGTTTGGAGTTCCACTGCCATTGAAAATGGTCAGACCTCAAATCAGATCTCTGAAAGATTCAGACTTACGCGCTCGAAGGCGGAAGATATTATTTCATTCTTACTTCAAACCGGACTTTGCAAAGAAAGCAAAGGCACATTCGTAATGGGCGATGCACATTTGCACATACCTAACGAATCGCCCCTTGTGGTTAAACATCACACAAATTGGAGAATGAAATCGATACAGAAAATGGACAATCGCGAAAATGATGAATTGTTCTTCACCGCTCCGATGTCAATTTCCCAAAAGGATTTTGCCGTTATCCGTGAAAAGCTGACTGCATCTATCAAAGATATCGTTGAAGTAGCGAAAGACTCATCAGCAGAAGAAGTCGTTTGCTTAAACATAGACTTCTTCAAAACCAACACATAACCATTAGTTATTTCCGAATCTCGTTAGACAACTACCGTCGCCCTGACTTTACCACTCTTACGATATGGAACATCCCCTGCAATACAGCGGCATTCGGAGGTTCTATGACAAGATCCCACAAGCTTAACAAGGCAATCGCAGAACATTTTGAACAGCTGACACCTGAGTCTCGGCTTAAGAGGTGCCATGTGGCACGTAATATATATGAGCCCTCCATATCAATCCTAAGTGTTTACCTTTAATGTATTTACATTTTTGTATTTACAAGGTAAGATAATAATGACAAAGATTCACGGCTTTGATTGGGATCAAGGAAATATTGGCAAGGTTCAGAAGCATGGATTAACGATAAAGGAAATCGAGATCTTCCTTGAAAGAAACCCCCTGCTTTACTCGGATATTAAAAATTCAACGAAAGAGACGCGTTTCTTTGCGTTCGACCGGTTTGGAAACAAAATCTTATTCGTGGTTTTCACAATTCGAGCTATCGAGGGAGCCTTAAAGTTCAGGGTAATCTCGGCCCGCTATGCTCATAAAAGAGAATGGGAGAAGTTCAATGGCAAAATCTAAAAAGAAAAAGTCAGACTCTGACCCACTTGAGAGAGATATGTCTTTCCTTTTAAAAGAAAAAGGAAAATGGGTTCGTTTAAATGAGCTCTTCCAACTACAAAAGAAAAACAAAACTATCACTTTGCGAGTCAGCGACGATTTACTCAATGAAATGAAGAAAATCGCCAAAGACGAGGATATTGACTACCAAAAACTGATAAGAAATATCCTCATCGAATATGTTTCTAAAAGAGCATCTTAGAGACATTGAAGACAGCCTCTACTAAGAAAGCAACTTACATTTTCTCGGGCGCTGGCATACCCAAAACCGCCATACCTTGCTTCAAAGTTGCTCCAACAGCAGCACTCAAAGCCAGACGAGCTTCGCGAATGGATTCGTCTTTTTCGGTACCAATCGGACACTCATGGTAGAAGACGTTAAATTTCTTCGCCGTCTCATATAAATATGTGCAGATTGCCGCAGGTTTATAATTTTCTGCAGCCTGTGCCACCGCAGAATTAAAACCGGAAACCGCCTGCATCATCTGGCGTTCTGCCGGATGAGCAAGCAACGACCAGTTCACAGTTTTTTCTGTGCGCGGGAATTTACGCAACAAACTTTGAATACGTGCATGGGAGTACTGAATAAACGGACCAGACTCGCCGTCCAGTTTCAACCACTCGTTCATATCGAATACGATTTTCTTATTCGTATCCATACGAAGCATTCCATAGAAGATCGCACCTTTCGCCACTTGTGCAGCGATCAAGTTAACATCCTCTTGGGACCATTCATCTTTATAACGAGCCAGGTACTGAGTCTTAACGTGTTCTTCCATGTTACGAACCAGATCATTCAAAGGAACGATATTGCCCTTACGGGAGCTCATCGCACCATCTGGAAGTTCCACATAGTTATATTGAAGATGGAAGCAGTTCTTAGCCTGTTCAAAACCCAGCATTTCCAAAACACGGAAGACTTGTTTAAAGTGCAAAGCTTGGCGCATATCCACGATGTAAACTGACTTCTCGATTTGTACGTCCTGGAATTTATGGCGCGCCAATAAAAGATCTTTAGTGGCGTAAAGACCTGTGCCATCAGATTTCAAAAGCATGCAGAAACCCAGATTTTCAGCTTCTAAATTCTTACCGATCGCACCTTCGGATTTTTCAAGTTTACCTTCAGCATAAAGTTCTTTAACCCAGGCTGCAGAGGGAGCGTCCATTTCTGATTCAAAATACCATTCGTCGAATGAAACATCAGCCCACTTATAGACAGACTTCATCAATTCGATGGACCACTCGCGAGTTTCTTTCCAAAGGTCATAATAAGGACCTTTTTCGGCTTCCAACTCTTTAAGAATTGCCGTTAGTTCCTGGCGATTCAGATCTTCCTGGGGAGTACCGTTTTGATCTTCCAAAAGCAAATTGGCTTTGGAATACATGCGACCCAACCATTCACCTTTTCCAGTTGCTGGAACAGGCTCCTGATTGTGTTTTTTCATGTACCAAAGGCATTTCGCCACGTGAGTTCCCATATCGCCTGGGAAAGTCGCAGAAACGATTTCGCGGCCGGCATATCTCAACATACGAACGATAGAATCGCCAAGGCACAAGTTACGCATGTGACCCACGTGAAGCTCTTTATGAGTATTTGGCTGAGAGTACTCGATCATTGTTTTCGGTGCTTTTTCAACCAGGGCTTTTTTGAAGTGCTCGCCGGTCAAAATAGGATTCAATACTTTTTCACCAAAAGCCTGGGGAGCAAAAGTCAGATTCAAGTAAGGTCCAGCGGCCTGTGCCTTAATAAGGTAGGAATCCAATTCAATATTAGCTGCCACTTCGCCAGAAATTTGCGGAGGGCCTTTTTTCAAAGATTTCGCCAAAATAAAGCAACCATAAGCCAAATCACCCATTTCAGAGTTTGGTGGCTCAACAAGGGCTTTATAGATTTCGTCTGTAGATAAGGAATGACCCATCTTTTGAATCGCTGCTGCGATTTTTTCAGTGGCTAAAAGGCGGATTGAATCGTGTTTAATCATATAAATTTCCAAACTAAAAAGACGGCAGCCCAAATGAGCGACATAGAAAGAATGAATATACTGATTTTTCGGTGAAATTTAAGGTCTTTTTTAAGCTTTGCGACTTCTGCGTTCAAAGCCTGCTTTTCAACGGAAAAACCATCTAATTTGCGCGATAAAACCGACATTTCAGCCTGTCTTTCGGCTTTTTCTGATTCCAATTCCTGCAAAGCCTTCTGATGTAAGACTTGCGGGCTTTGATTCATGAAATATTGCGGCGTCAAACCCGGGATTTTTTCGTTCAAAATCGAATACCACTGAAGAGCGCGCCAAACATGCGGGGGAGCTTCATCGCCTTGCTTTGTCCATCGAGTCCAGCTGCTTGGATCGACCATTAATAATTGACTCATTTTGCGCTGCGAAAGCCCAAGACCCAAACGAATCGATTCCAAATCCCCCATCTGACGACGAAGAACTGAAACCTGGGCTTCATAATGCATCCTCAAAGAGGTCTTTGAGCGGGGAGCATCCTCCCCTGCCTCCATTTCAAATGAAGGGCTTAAAGAGCCCTCGATATACCCCTCGTTTGAAACGTCGTTTTCAGCAGGGGTCTGCCCTAGACCCTGGGTCTCCATATCCATTTAGAACCTCCCATACTGTTGTTTTTCACAATATTTATATTGTTATTCGCATTGAAAGACGTTGTGAAATACATGTATACTTTAAAAGACCCAATTGGGGAGTCAAGCTAAGTCTTTGAAACCACAAAAGAATCCGCCCTGGGTACCCCTATAGACCCCCTTTTCAATTCAGACTATAGCTTATAGCCATAAGCTATAGCACTAAGTATGCGTTTTTACTGATTATTTTATGCGGTGGTTTTTGAGGAAATATCTTCGACGCGTCTAGTCTAGCGCATGTAAACAAAAATTATTTACCTATCACCACTTTGAATGCGATGCGTTATAAGATATGGGTTGCCAGACCCCATTTAACTTTTGAATGATGAATCATGGCTCCGGCACCTAGGTATCAACTCAATAAGAACAAGTATCTCCTCGAGCCCGAGGTTGAACGTTTGCGAAAAATTCTCACGGATTTTGAACTCAAAGATCCACGCAATTGTTTGATGTTTTGGGTGGGTTTAAAGACCGGCGCCCGGGCCCAGGAAATCCTTAATATTCAAAGGTCAGATCTGAACCCCTACGATGAAAGCATCTTTATCCGGGGCCTTAAGAACTCAAATGATCGCGAAATTCCGATTCATTCAGCCATTTTTGAACGACTTCATAGATTCGCCGAACAACAGGGCGGGCACCAGGTATTCCCAATCACCTATCCCCGACTTTATCAGATCTGGGAAATGTATCGCCCCGTACCCAAGAAATTCCACTCTTTAAGGCATACTTTTGCGATTGAACTGTATCGAAAAACCAAGGATCTGCGCCTGGTTCAGGTCGCTTTGGGACATCGTAATATCGCCAATACGATGGTTTACGCGGACTACGTATACTCGCAACAAGAACTGCGAAAACTCATCCTATAATTGATTCTAACTCTTTAATGGAAAGCCATTCCGGGAATAAAAAAAGCGCCGGTCGGGGGAAACCAGCGCTTTAAGGAGTGCACAATTTAGGGGTTAGGGAATTTTAGTTAGTTATTGATCCATGTTGCGGATTTCGTTCGCAAGACGGTCAAATTGCATGTCTTTAGCAGCAGGCTCAGCAGCCGTTCTTTCTTTAGCAAAGCGCATGAATTCTTTATTTGTTGGTGAATTATAAGAAGTGCCAGTTGCTTCAACGATTACGATCTTTTCTCTTGCGCCAGACTTAGCCACTTCGCGTGTATCTTGAAGATTATCGCGTACTGCGTGGTGAAGTTCTTTTTGAGCAGCTGCATTTTCAGAAATCATTGAACCGAAATCTGCAACTTTAGCGAAAGAGGTCATTGGGATCAAAGTCATCATTGCGATCAAAACTTGCTTCTTCATAATTCACTCCTTGGTTATACCAGTCTCTATTGCATCCGTGGTGCCAGCCCGTGCCAGCTTAATTTCGATCTGGCAGACTCATGTGACCTTCCGCGCGCAGCGGCTGTAAAGGAAATGAACATCCCCCCTTGCACAGAAGGGGTTTTCAGC